>NZ_JALPRY010000023.1:0-174629 GCF_023223505.1 Neorhizobium turbinariae | reverse complement strand
CCAAGTCGCAAACAAAAACCGCCGAACGGGGCGCTGAGAGGTGTCACTTATACATTAAATTACGAGGCAGCTTTCAGCGCCCCGTCCGATACCTGGTCTCATCCAGGGTTCTTTGAAAAACCGGGGATCACCAAGGGAGGAGTCTGTCCGGCCCTCATTTCGGCAGGTGATGCGGGTTCAGTCCCGGCACCCAATGGGTGTTCGGCAGGCGCGTGCCGGTATAGGTCACGCCGCTCGGTGTCTTGCAGCGATAAACGCGCCGCGGCAGCGTATCGCCATAGAGAATGTCATAGCGTCCACGGGCGATATACACATCCTCGATGTCGCTGGTGCAGTCGTAGCTGTCCTTCGCGACCCGCTGTTCTTCCGGCACGACGCCCGGCAGGTCCTTGAACGCCGGCGCCGGATTTGCAGCCGGTGTCGGGCGCGCCCAGTCGACGGTTCCGCGGTCGGCGGCAAACAGATGACCCGGAACAAGCGCCGCGAGGATCAGCGCCACCACCATCACGGCCGGCAATATCCATGCACCTTTCAGCATTCACCTTGCTCCTGTTCACCCGACGCAGGGGATGGATTCAAAGATATGGGCTGCGGGCAGGCGGTGCTATGGCCGCGAATCAAACTTTGCGTGATCGGCTCGCGATGCGGCGATACCCCGTCGGCTGCTCATAGAGCCAGCCGATGCGCTTCACGGCCGCCTCGAAGTTTTCCCGCGCCACGCTCATCGTGTGGCCATTGGCATGCAGAAGCACTTCCTCGTCTTCCATCACACCGACATGCCCTTTCCAGAAAACGAGGTCGCCGCGGCGAAGTTCCTCGCGGCTGATCGGCGTACCGATCGTCGTCTGCATGTCGGTGTCGCGCGGTGCAAACTTGCCGACCATCATCAACGACAGCTGCACCAGCGCCGAGCAGTCGATTCCGAAACCGGAGCGGCCGCCCCAGAGATAAGGCGTCTCGAGAAAACGTTCAGCCACCGCGACATAGTCATCGCCAAGCGTCTCACCGACCGGCAGGCAGTGCCGGGCAATGACGGCACCGCCGTTCGACAGAATGGCGTAGCGCGTGCCGCGGACTTCCGTTTCGCCCGTTACCGTGACACGGCTGCCCATCGACAGTGCCGCCGTCGGGAAGGTTCGCAATTCCGGCTGCGGATAGATGAAGGTGCGCGGCACGGCGATCCAGTGGGTCGGCTCCCCGCCCTCGGCAAGAGCTGCTTCCGGCAGGTAACCGACATAACCATCGGCATCGGCCTGCACCCAGGCAAAGCCATCGACTCGGTCGAAGACGCGGACCGTTTCGCCCAACAGCAATTCGGTATCGATGCCGCGGGCAAGAACCGGCACCGGGCGAAGCTGGGCCACCGGAACGGCGACCCGCGCCGGCTTGCCCTCGACAAAGCGCTTCGCCTCGACCCGGCCCTCCAGCGCGATGTCCGCGAGATCCGGGCGGAATGCGTGCAGGCGGCGGTCGAGGGGCTTGTCGGTCGTGTCGGTCATGATCCCTGTCCAGAGCGGCGGGCCTCGCGGATGATGAGGTCGCCCAGTTTTTCGAGAAACAAGGCACCGGCAACGGTGCGCTTGATCACCACGTTGCGGCGGTCGCGTTCGTCCCGCTCGCGGTCCACCAGGCCCATCTCGCCCATCGTGTCGAGCGCCCGGGTGATCACCGGCTTCGTCACGCCAAGCGTTGCGGCAAGCCCCCGCACCGTGTGCGGCGGCGGCACGAGGTAGATATGCAGCAGGACCGACATCTGGCGCAATGTGAGATCGCGCCCGTCATGCCGCACCTGCTGGAGCGAAACGCGGTGCCAGAGCCCCAGTGCTTGCGTCGCGGTGAGTTCCACCGGCATGGCGATCCTCTTTGCCAAATCCGGCGGATTTTAAGCGCAAGGTCGTTACCGGTCTGTTGCGGCGGCCCGCCTATTTCGCCGCCATGTCGCGGATCACCTTGTAGAGCGCCCGGATTGCAAAGGCCTCCCCGCCCACCGGCGCATGCGGCTTGTCGGCCGTCACCCAGGCATAGATGTCGAAATGCACCCAGCTCTTGGTGGCGGTGACGAAGCGCTTCAGGAAAAGTGCTGCCGTAATCGCGCCGGCCATGCCGCCGGATGGCGAATTGGTCAGGTCTGCGGCCCGGGCGCGGATGTCCTTGTCGTAGCCCATCCACAAGGGCAGGCGCCACATCGGGTCGGTCTCGGCCTTTGCGGCTTCCGCCAGCCTGGAGGAGAGCGTCTCGTCATCGGTGAAATAGGGAGCAAGCTCGGCACCAAGCGCAACGCGCGCCGCACCCGTCAGCGTCGCCATGTCGACCAACAGCTCCGGCGGGTTTTCATCCGCATACGCCAGAGCGTCGGCGAGGATGAGCCGACCTTCGGCATCGGTATTGTCGATCTGGACCGTCAGCCCCTTGCGGCTCCTGTAGATGTCGCCCGGGCGGAAGGCATTGCCGGAGATCGAGTTCTCTACCGCCGGCACGATCACCTGCAGGTCAACCTTCAGCCCGGCGTCCATGATCATCAGCGCAAGGCCCATGACATTGGCCGCGCCGCCCATGTCCTTCTTCATCAGCGCCATGTTGCCGGCGCCCTTGATGTCGAGGCCGCCGGTGTCGAAGCAGACGCCCTTGCCGACCAGCGTGATCCGTGGATCGCCCTTCTGGCCCCAGCGCATCTCCAGCAGCCGCGGCGCCGAGACGCTGGCCCGCCCGACGGTGTGGACGAGCGGGAAATTCTCCTTGATGAGGTCGTCGCCGACGATCGCGGTGACGGTTGCACCATAATGCTCGCCAAGCGCCCGAAAGGCCGCCTCCAGCTCCGCCGGTCCCATCTCATTGGTTGGCGTGTTGACGAGGTCGCGCGCCAAAAAGACACCGGCGAGCTGCCGCTCGATATCGGCCGCATCGGCCCCAGCCGCAATCGTGAGGCGCACGTCCTTGCGCTTGTCGGACTTGTAGCGGCTGAACCCATAGGAGCCGAGGCCAAAGCCGAGGGCTGCCTGTTCCGGCGTCAGTGCACCGGTTTTAAGCTGCCAGTCGCCGGCGGGCAGGAGCTTGGAAAGCTTGCCGCCGATGAAGGGGGCCTCGCTCGGGTTGGCACCGAGGCCGAATAGCGCGCAGGCGATTTCGTCCCCCTCGCCCGGCACCAGCAGACAGGCGCCCGCCTCGCCCGTGAAGCCCGCGGACTTCGCCCAGGCCAGCGCCCGCGCATCCAGCGTGCCCTGCTCGATCTCTGCCGGGGTCACGGCATAAACAATCTTCGCCGCAGCGCCTGCCGCGCTGAAGGGAGAAGGACGATCGGTATAGTGGAAGGTGGTCATGGTGGGGCTGCCCTGGAAGCGACTGGAATCATTCGTCTTAACGGTCTGTTAGGGTTAACAGTTTATTGTTGCAGTGGAAATCCGTTAATGCCTGCCACCCTGCAGGAGAACGCTGGACCAACGAGACCAAAGTCATGACCGCTGCAGCCGCTTACCTATCCAGCACGTCCTTTGCCGCTCGCACCGCGGCGCTTCTTCTGCTTGCCGCCGCGATCACCGGCTGCGCCAGCACAAAGCATGACGCGATCACCACCGGCTCGATCCCGAAGATATCGACGGCCTCGCTGCAGTCGATGAACGCGACCGAGCTTGCCAATACCGAACGCTCGATCGGCGCGGCCTATGCCAAGGACCCGAAGAACAAGGCGATCGGCCTGCAATATGCCAACGTGCTGGGCATGACCGGCAAGAACGCCCAGGCGCTCGCGGTGATGCAGCAGGTAGCGATCGCCCATCCGGCCGACCGCGAAGTGCTCGCCGCCTACGGCAAGGCCCAGGCCGCCGCCGGGCAGCTGGAACAGGCGCTCGCGACGATCAACCGGGCACAGACGCCCGACCATCCGGACTGGCGCCTCTATTCCGCAGAAGGTGCGGTCCTCGATCAGCTCGGCCGCTCGGCCGAAGCGCGGCAGAAATACCGGATGGCGCTCGATGCCCAGCCGAACGAGCCGAGCGTCACCTCCAACCTCGGCATGTCCTACGTCCTCTCAGGCGACCTGAAGACCGCGGAAACCTACATGCGAACCGCCGCAAGCCAGCCGGGTGCCGATAGCCGCGTGCGCCAGAACCTGGCGCTCGTTGTCGGCCTCCAAGGCCGTTTTTCGGAAGCGGAAGAGATCGCCCGACGCGAACTCTCGCAGCAGCAGGCGGACGCCAACGTTACCTACCTGCGCTCCATGTTGTCGCAGCAGAACTCCTGGGCGAAGCTCGCCGACAAGGATGGCAAGCCGAAGTCGACGAGCACGAACTGACCGCGGAGCCGGTGAGCAAAGGGATGGCGGTTTAGGGAAAGAGATGGCGGACAAGGTGGGATTCGAACCCACGGTACGCTTTCACGTACACACGCGTTCCAGGCGTGCGCCTTAAACCACTCGGCCACCTGTCCTATCTATGTCTTGCGTCGCTCGCGAAGCAAAACGTTGGAACGGCCGCGATATATACCGATCAATTCCCAAGGATCAACCGAAATCTAAAGCTTTTTTTGTCAGGTCCTTCGGGAACATGGCTCAAGCGTTGTCAAGCACGGCGACGAAGGCTATCTCTCAGGGGGACCGGCTGCAAGTGCAGACCGGCCAAGATGTCGGGTTGTTTCGGATGAGGCCTCTTCAGTTTCTGTTTCGCTTCATCAGCGCTCTGGCGCTGCTGGCGGCCATTGTGGCAGGCGTTCTTGACTCCATCCAGTCCGTCTCGGCCTCCAGCGTGGTGCTGACCAGCCTCGGCAACATGTGGCTCAACCTTGACCCCGAAAGCCTGACGCTGGCGGAGATCTACGCGGAAACCTATGTCAGCGAAGGGCTGTGGCGGCCGGTGATCGGCCCGGTGCTGGCGCAACCTGCCTTTGCGATCTTCCTGGGGCTCGCCCTGCTCTTCTGGATGGCCGGCTATCGCAAGCCGCGCTTTGCAGGGCGCTTTTCCGCCTGACGCACGTCGCCTTCACGGTTGCGCGCCGCCTCTGCGGAAAGCTTGCACGGGCAGGCTGTGGAAGTTTTAAGCACGGCCTGCTTTTGTACCAAATGGACAAAAAAATCTGGTGAATTTTTCCCGGACCCATGCAAGAGTGCCCGGAGCCAAACCCTTTTTTCCACAAGGGCAGGTTGCCGCAGAATTTCCCGGGGAGCGGGTCTTGCGGGAGGACCTAACAGCTAAAAACAGGGCTGAACAATGAAGAAAACCCTTTTGAGCCTCATCGCCTTGAGCGCCATGTCGGCAACCGCCTTGGCGGCTGAGGTCAAGCCGGCGCTCGTTTATGGTACCGGCGGCAAATTCGACAAATCCTTCAACGAAGCTGCCGCTGCCGGCGCTGAACGGTTCAAGGCGGAAACCGGTACCGAATACCGCGATTTCGAGCCGAAGGACGATACGCAGGGCGAACAGGCCATCCGCAACTTCGCAAGCCGTGGCTACAACCCGGTCGTCGCTGTTTCCTTCGCCTGGACCTCGGCCATGGAAAAGGTCGCCAAGGAATATCCGGACACGAAGTTCGTGATCGTCGACTCCGTTGTCGACCTGCCGAACGTGCGCTCCGTCCTTTACAAGGAAGAGGAAGGCTCCTACCTCGTTGGCGTACTGGCCGGCATGGCCTCCAAGACCGGCAAGGTCGGCTTCATCGGCGGCATGGACATTCCGCTGATCCGCAAGTTCGGCTGCGGCTACGTCCAGGGCGTCAAGGCCGTGAAGTCTGACGCACAGGTCTTCCAGAACATGACCGGCACGACCGGTGCGGCCTGGAACGATCCGGTCCGCGGTGGCGAACTGACGAAGAACCAGATCGATCAGGGCGCGGACGTGATCTACGCAGCAGCCGGCGCAACCGGTCTTGGTGTGCTGCAGACCGCGGCCGACAACAAGAAGCTTTCGATCGGCGTCGACTCCAACCAGAACCACCTGCATCCGGGCTCGGTGCTGACCTCGATGGTCAAGCGCGTCGATCTGGCCGTCTACAACGCCTATCTCGATGTCAAGGACGACAAGTTCACCGGCGGCATCCAGTCGCTCGGCGTCAAGGAAGACGGTGTTTCGGCAGCGATCGACGAAAACAACAAGTCGCTGATCACCCCGGAAATGCAGGCAGCGGTCGACAAGGCAAAGGCCGACATCATTGCCGGTACCGTGAAGGTACACGACTACACGACGGACAATTCCTGCCCGATGTGAGGCATTTCGATTGAAGGGCGTATGGCGGCGCGGTTCGCCATACGCCCTTTTTTCATATGACCGGAAAGGCACCCCATTTGAGCCTGGACCTCTCAAAGAATGAGCCCGCCATCGAGCTTGTCGGCATCGACAAGAAATTCGGCGCGGTGCATGCCAACAAGAACATCAACCTCACCGTCGCCAAGGGATCGATCCATGGGATCATCGGCGAAAACGGTGCAGGCAAGTCGACGCTGATGTCGATCCTCTACGGCTTCTACCAGGCAGACCAAGGCGAGATCCGCATCTCCGGCAAGCCGGTGACGATCCGCGACAGCCAGGCGGCGATTGCGGCGGGCATCGGCATGGTCCACCAGCACTTCATGCTGGTCGAAAATTTCACCGTGCTCGAGAATGTCATGCTCGGCGCGGAAGGCGGGCAATTGCTGCGCCAGGGCGTTTCAAGCGCCCGCAAGGAACTGAAGCGGCTCGAAGATGACTACGGCCTCGATGTCGATCCGGATGCGGTGATCGAGGAACTGCCGGTCGGGCGCCAGCAGCGCGTGGAAATCCTCAAAGCGCTCTACCGCGGCGCCGAAATCCTGATCCTCGACGAGCCGACGGGCGTGCTGACGCCGGCCGAGGCGGACCACCTGTTCAAGGTGCTCAAGGTCCTGCGCGACCAGGGCAAGACGATCATCCTCATCACCCACAAGCTGCGCGAGATCATGGCGATCACCGATACGGTGTCGGTCATGCGCCGCGGCGAGATCGTTGCGACGCGCACGACGACGGAAACGACAGTGGAGGAACTTGCCGAGCTGATGGTCGGCCGTCGCGTCCTGCTGCGCGTTGAAAAGGGCGATGCCAATCCCGGCAAGGTGCTTCTGTCGGTTAAGAACCTGACGGTCAAGGACAGCCGCGGCGTCACCATGGTCGATGACGTCTCGTTTGACGTTCGCGCCGGTGAGATCGTCGGCATCGCGGGCGTTGCCGGCAACGGCCAGTCGGAGCTTCTGGAAGCAATCGCCGGCATCCGCAAGCCGGCGTCCGGCGAGATCCTGCTCGACGGCAAGCCGACGGCTGGCGCCGATCCTGCCGAGTTGCGCGAACGGGGGCTCGCGCATATTCCCGAAGACCGCCACCATATGGGGCTCGTGCTGAAGTTCGAGGAATACGAGAACTCGATCCTCGGTTATCATCGCGAGAGCCGTTTCGGCGGCGCCATGCTCAACCTCGACGAGATCCGCAAGCAGGCGGAAGAGCAGATCGCCAAATACGATATTCGCCCGCCGAACCCGCGGCTGAAGACCGCCAACTTCTCCGGCGGCAACCAGCAGAAGATCGTCGTGGCGCGCGAGATCGAACGTAACCCTGATGTACTGATCATCGGCCAGCCGACCCGTGGCGTCGATATCGGCGCGATCGAATTCATTCACAAGCGGATCATCGAAATGCGTGATGCCGGAAAGGCGGTCCTCCTGGTGTCGGTGGAGCTCGACGAGATCCGCTCGCTGTCCGACCGCATCCTGGTGATGTTTGCCGGCAAGGTGGTTGGCGAACAATCGGGTGAAGCAAACGAGCAGGCGCTGGGCCTGATGATGGCTGGGATTGCTGCATGAGTACCGCATCCGTGCCACTTCCCGCCTGGATCAACTACGGGCTGATCCCGCTTCTGAACCTGTTCCTCGCCTTCTTCTTCTCCGGCCTGGTTGTCTGGGCGATTGGTGAAAGCCCGTTCGAGGCGCTGAAACTGCTTCTTGCCGGCGCGCTTGGCCGGGGCGAAGGCATCGGCTTCACGCTGTTCTACGCAACGAGCTTCATCTTCACCGGCCTGTCGGTGGCGGTCGCGATCCATGCCGGCCTGTTCAACATCGGCTCGGAAGGACAGGCCTATCTCGGCGGGCTTGGCGCAGCGCTCGTTGCGCTGTCGCTCGACCGTTACGTTCCCTGGTATGTGACGATGCCGTTCGCGATCATCGGTTCGGCACTGTTTGGCGCCGCCTGTGCCGCCATTCCCGCCTGGCTGCAGGCCAAGCGCGGCAGCCACATCGTCATCACCACCATCATGTTCAACTTCATCGTCTCCTCGCTGATGAACTACATCCTGGTGCGGGTGCTGATCGTGCCGGGCAAGATGGCGCCGGAAAGCCGCACCTTCCTGGAAGGCGGGCAGTTGCCGAAGCTCGATTGGCTGATCGGCATCTTCGGCGGCCGGCTGGGGGCTGCGCCGCTCAACTTCTCCTTCCTCATCGCACTGGTGATGTGCCTCCTCGTCTGGCTGCTGATCTGGCGCACCAAACTCGGCTACGAGATGCGCACGCTCGGCCACAGCCCGACGGCTGCAAGCTACGCCGGCATGCGCTACGCCAGGATCGTGATGATCACCATGCTGATCTCGGGTGGCCTGGCCGGCATGATGGCCTTGAACCCGGTGATGGGCGCGTCCGCCCGGTTGCAGATCGAGTTCGTCGGTGGCGCAGGCTTTGTCGGCATTGCCGTGTCGCTGATGGGCCGCAACCACCCGGCCGGCATCATTCTTGCGGCACTATTGTTCGGCGTGCTCTACCAGGGTGGCGCTGAACTTTCCTTCGACATGCCGACCATCACCCGCGACATGATCGTCGTCATCCAGGGCCTGGTCATCCTGTTTGCGGGTGCGCTCGAATACATGCTGCGGCCGGCGATCGTCCGGGTCTACCAGCAGATCAGCGGGAAGTAGCTCATGGATTATTTCGATATTTTCATCAGCATTCTCGGCTCGGCCATCCGCCTGTCGATCCCGCTGCTGTTTACCGCCCTTGCAGGCCTGTTCTCCGAACGCGCCGGCATCTTCGACATCGGTCTTGAGGGCAAGATCCTTGCCTCCGCCTTTGCCTCGGCTTGCGCCGCCTACTGGACCGGCAATGCCTGGGCGGGCCTCGCCACCGGCATCGCGACCTCCATCGTGTTCTCGCTGGTCCACGGCTTTGCCTCGATCACCAACCGCGGCAACCAGATCGTTTCCGGCGTGGCGCTGAACTTCGTGGCGGCGGGTCTGACGATCGTGCTGGGCGCGGCCTGGTTCGGCCAGGGCGGGCGTACCGGCCAGGTGCCGGCCTCCGGTCGCTTCTCCGGCATCACGCTGCCCGGTGCCGAGATGATGCGCGATGTGCCGATCATCGGGCCGCTTTATGCGAACGTGATCTCCGGCAACAACATCCTCACCTATATCGCCTTCCTGATGGTGCCGATTTCCTGGTGGATCCTGTACCGGACCCGCTTTGGCCTTCGCGTTCGCGCCGTGGGAGAAAATCCGGGCGCGGTCGATACCGCCGGCATCTCGGTCGCATGGCTGCGCTACCGCGCACTGATCGTCGCCGGTTTCCTGTGCGGTTTTGCCGGCACCTACCTCTCGATTGCCCAGTCCGCCGCCTTCATCAACAACATGTCGGCCGGCAAGGGTTACATCGCGCTCGCGGCGCTCATCTTCGCCAAGTGGAAGCCGGTGCCGGTGATGCTCGCCTGCCTGCTTTTCGGTTTCCTTGATGCTTTCGCCAACTTCATGCAGGGCAAGGCGTTGCCGGGGATCGGTGAAGTGCCGGTGCAGATCTTCCAGGCGCTGCCTTACATCCTCACCTGCGTGCTGCTCGCCGGATTTATCGGCGTCGCCCGTCCGCCGAAGGCCGGCGGCGCGCCCTACACAAAGGAGCGTTAATCGCCATGTCCGATCCCGCGTCCCACGCGCTGTTTGAAGCCGCTCGCGAGGCCATGACGAAGGCGCATGCGCCCTATTCGAAATTTCCGGTCGGCGTTGCCATCCGGGCCGACGACGGCAAGGTCTATCTCGGCGCCAATATCGAAAACCTGTCCTTCCCTCAGGGCTGGTGTGCCGAGCCCACCGCGATCGGCGCGATGATCATGGGCGGATCCAAGAAGATCTCCGAACTCGCCGTGATTGCCGAAAAGCTGCCGCTTTGCACGCCCTGCGGCGGCTGCCGCCAGAAGATCTCCGAATTCGCCTCGGCCGATACGCGCATCTACCTCTGCGACGAGGCCGGCGTACAGAAGACGGTCACCATGGCGGAACTCCTGCCCTTCGCCTTCGAGACGGACGTGATTGGATGAAACCAAGATCATGAAGGAAGTCATCGATCTCCTCGTTGACCGGCTGGGTGGCCTGGTGCCGCGGCACGCCATCGTCCTGGGCTCCGGTCTCGGCTCGCTGGTTGGCGAAGTGCGCGACCAGGTTCGCGTGCCCTATACGGAGCTTGAAGGTTTTCCCGTCAGCGGCGTCACTGGCCATGCGGGAGAGCTGGTCGCAGGTTATCTCGGCGACGAGCCGATCATCATGCTGTCCGGCCGGGCGCACTATTACGAGCACGGCGACGCATCAGCCATGCGGCTGCCGATCGAGGTGATGCGCGGCATCGGTGTCCAGACGCTGATCCTGACCAATTCCGCCGGCTCCGTGCGCGAAGACATGCCGCCCGGTTCGGTGATGCAGATCACCGACCACATCAACTTCTCCGGCATGAATCCGTTGATCGGCGAGCGCGGTGACCGCCGTTTCGTCGGCATGACAACCGCCTATGACGCAGCGCTTGCACTCGACATGCGCAATGCCGCGATCCGTTGCGGCCTGCCGCTGTTTTCCGGCGTCTACATGTGGTTTTCCGGCCCAAGCTTCGAAACGCCGGCGGAAATCCGCATGGCGCGCACGCTCGGCGCAGATGCAGTCGGCATGTCGACGGTGCCGGAAGTCATCCTAGCGCGCTATTTCGGGCTGAAGGTCGCCGCCGCCTCCGTCATTACCAACTTTGCTGCGGGAATGACCGGCGCGGAGCTTAGCCACGACGAAACCAAGGACATGGCGCCAATTGGCGGCCAGCGCCTGGCGGCAATCCTCAAGGAAATGCTCGCCTGAAGGAAATCCTGGCTTGAAGACAAGCCGCCGAGACTTCGCTAAAAGCGATCCCCTTCATCGGCCGCAACCACTTCATTGACCGGAGCGGGTTGCATGTGCCGGGTCCGACGACCAATATAGCCACTCAAATCAGCCGGAGAGACACGCCCATGGAACTCCTGAGCCCGCGTGAAGCTGCCGCTTTCGCGCTTTTGCTTCTTGACCTGACCAACCTGCGCGACGACTGCGACAATGCCGCGATCGAGAAGCTGTGCCTGCGTGCCCAGACGCCGAACGGCCATACGGCCGCCATCTGCATCTGGCCGCGCTTCGTGGCGCATGCCCGCTCCATCCTCGGGCCAGAGCATGTGGTGCGGATCGCGACGGTCGTGAACTTCCCTTCCGGCGATCTTCCGGTCGCCGAGGTCGTGGAAGAAACACGCAAGGCGGTGGCCGACGGGGCAGACGAGATTGACCTCGTCATTCCCTACCGCAAGCTGATTGGAGGCGACGAAGCCGCGGTGACGGAAATGGTGGAGGCTGTGCGCGCCGCCTGTCCGCAGTCCTGCCTCAAGGTCATTCTTGAGACCGGCGAGTTGAAGGACGCGGCACTGGTGCGTCGTGGCTCGGAGCTTGCCATCGAAGCGGGTGCGGATTTCATCAAGACCTCGACGGGCAAGGTTGCCGTCAATGCAACGCTCGAGGCGGCCGATATCATGCTGCGGGCGATCCGCGATTCCAGGAAACGCGTCGGGCTGAAGCCCGCCGGCGGCATCGGCACCGTGGCGGATGCCGATCTTTACCTGCGGCTTGCGGAAACCGTGATGGGGCCGAACTGGATCATGCCGTCCACCTTCCGTTTTGGTGCGTCCGGCCTGCTCGACGACATCCTCGCCGTCCTCAACGGCAACACGGCACCGCGCGCCTCGACGGGCTACTGATGATCCCCCAGGAGATCATCCGCCGCAAACGCGACGGCGAGGTCCTGCAACAGCAGGAGATTGCCGCGTTCATCGACGCGCTTGCGAAGGAGAAGATCAGCGAAGGACAGGCAGCGGCCTTCGCCATGGCTGTTTTCTTTCGGGGCATGTCCCGGGATGAGACGGTGGCGCTGACGCTGGCGATGCGCGATTCCGGCACAGTTCTCGACTGGACCGGTGTCGGCCGACCCGTGGCGGACAAACATTCGACCGGCGGTGTTGGTGATAATGTTTCTCTGATGCTCGCGCCGATCGTAGCAGCCTGCGGTCTCGCCGTGCCGATGATCTCCGGCCGCGGGCTTGGCCACACGGGCGGAACGCTCGACAAGCTGCAATCGATCCCCGGCTACAATGTGTCCCCGGATGACGCACTATTCCGCAAGGTGGTGTCCAACGCAGGCTGTGCCATTATCGGCCAGACGAGTGAACTGGCGCCGGCAGACCGCCGTCTGTATGCGATCCGCGACGTCACAGCGACGGTGGAATCCGTGCCGCTGATCACGGCTTCCATCCTGTCCAAGAAGCTTGCGGCAGGGCTGGAGAGCCTGGTTCTCGACGTGAAGGTCGGCAACGGTGCCTTCATGAACAGCCGGGAGGACGCCGAAACGCTTGCCCGCTCGCTGGTCGACGTGGCGAACGGTGCCGGGTTGAAGACAACCGCGCTTCTCACCGACATGAACGAACCGCTGGCCGATGCCGCCGGCAATGCGCTCGAAGTCGTCAACTGCCTTGATTTCCTGGCCGGTCGGAAAGCCGGCACCCGGCTGGAGACGGTGGTTTTTGCTGAAACCGCCGAGATGCTGGTTTCGGCTGGCGCCGCGGCGGATCTCGCCGAGGCCGAAAGCAAGGCCCGCGCGGTGCTCTCATCCGGCC
This sequence comes from Neorhizobium turbinariae, assembly GCF_023223505.1. NCBI lineage: Bacteria > Pseudomonadati > Pseudomonadota > Alphaproteobacteria > Hyphomicrobiales > Rhizobiaceae > Neorhizobium > Neorhizobium turbinariae. The sequence continues at coordinate 161,721 of NZ_JALPRY010000023.1, read as the reverse complement.
ATGCGCTGGAGCACTTTGCCCGGATGATGCATGGACTTGGCGGCCCGGCAGACCTCTGCGAGCGGCCGGATACCTACCTGCAGCAGGCCCCGGTCCAGGTGGCGGTGCCGATGCCGCGCTCCGGTTATCTAGCCGCCTGCGATACACGCGCGCTTGGTCTTGCGGTGGTGGAACTGGGTGGCGGGCGCAAGCGTGCCGCCGATCTGATCGATCATCGCGTCGGGATTGCGGAAATCAGGCCGCTTGGCGCCAAACTGGAAGCCGGTGACCCGATCGCCGTGGTGCATGCTGCAAGCGAGGCGGATGCCGACAAGGCCATTCAGGATGTTCTGGCCGCTTACTCCGTCTCCGATGAGGCTCCGGAGGCTCGACCGGTAATCCTCGGGCGCGTCAGCTGACTACTGCGTCAGTTTCAGCTTGCCGCCTTCGACCTGGAAGGATTTGAGCTTCTTGAGGAAGCTCATGCCGACCAGCGTGCCGGACAGGCCCCTGTCGCGCAGTACGAAGGCATCGATATTCTGCACCCGCACGCCACCGATCTCCATGCGCGACAGCTTGATATGCGCCGCTTCGGTGGGGCCGTTTGCGGTGTTGACGTTGTAGCGGAAGTCGAGGCTGTTGGCGCCGAAACCCAAGCGCCGGGCGGTGGTTTCGTTAATCGCCACCAATGATGCGCCGGTATCGACAAGTCCCTCCACCGGCTTTCCATTGATACGGAAGGCGGCTTCGAAATGGCCGCGGCCATCTGCTTCGAGCACGGCGGTTCCGGGCGTATAAGCGGCATTCTGGACGGGCGGAGCATCCTCGACTGTGGCAGGCACCTGCGACGGCGGCCCGGCGCGGTCGATCAAGGCCGGGATCTGCGTGGCGAACACGGCTGCGATGGCGGCAATGGTGGCGGTGCGCAGAAGCATGGCGTCTCTTTGGCGAAACTCTTGACCGCTCACGCCTAGCTCCGAAACCATAACAAAAGGGCCCGCCGCGTCGCGACAGGCCCTTCAAAATCGAGATATGGTTAGCGAAGTGTTGCTTTACTTGGTGCCGTACATGCGGTCGCCGGCATCGCCGAGGCCGGGCACGATATAGCCCTTCTCGTTAAGCCGCTCATCGATCGAGGCGGTGTAGATCTTCACGTCCGGATGGGCTTCCTGGAAGTTGCGGATGCCCTCCGGGGCTGCAAGCAGGCAGAGGAAACGGATGTTGTGGGCGCCGCGTTCCTTGAGCTTCTGGATGGCCGCGATTGCCGAGTTGCCGGTTGCGAGCATCGGATCGACAACGATCATCAGGCGCTCATCGAGATCATCCGGCGCCTTGAAGTAATACTCAACCGGCTGGAGCGTATCGTGATCGCGATAAAGCCCGATATGCGAGACGCGTGCCGACGGCACCAGTTCGAGCATGCCTTCCAGCAGGCCGTTGCCTGCGCGCAGGATGGAGACGAAAACGAGCTTCTTACCTTCGACGATCGGTGCCTGCATCTGGGTGATCGGCGTCTCGATCGTTTCCAGCGTCAGGTCGAGGTCGCGCGTTACCTCATAGCAGAGGAGCATCGAGATCTCTCGAAGCAAACGCCGGAAACCTGCGGTGGAGGTTTCCTTCTTGCGCATGATCGTCAGCTTGTGCTGCACCAGCGGATGATCGATGACAGTGACGCCGTCCATGAGCTTCCCCTTATTGGTTACCTGCCCTTCTTTCAGCGAAAACGGCAGGTTTCGCAAGCGGCCTGCGTGATGTTTGCACGCCGCTCGGCCGTTTAGGCTGTGGGCGCCGAGTCCAGCCGGGCGAGCAGGCGTGTGCGCGTGTCTTCATCCACGAAGGCGGATTCCAGCGCGGTGCGGGACATCGCGTTGATCTCCGCATCGCCCATGCCAAACTCTTGCGCGGCGATCTCGTATTCCCGCGCCAGCGAGGTGTGGAAGAAGGGCGGGTCATCCGAATTGATGCAGACGCGCACGCCTGCCGCTTTCAGCTGTTTCAGCGGGTGGCTGGCGAAGTCAGGATAGACATTGAGCGCGATGTTGGAGCCCGGACAGACTTCAAGCACGGTGCCGAGTTCCACCAGCCGCTCGACAACAGCCGGATCTTCGATTGCCCGCACGCCGTGGCCGATACGCGCCGGCTTCACCAACTCGAGGGCATCGCCGACGCTGAAGGCGCCACAGACTTCGCCAGCATGGATGGTGAGGCCAAGACCCGCATCACGGGCGATATCGAAGGCGCGCGCGTAATCCGCCACGCGGCCCATCCGCTCCTCGCCGGCCATGTTGAAGCCGGTCATCAGCGGATGACGGTTACGCGCTGCATATTCGGCGGCGGCCACGACCCGATCGACACCGAAATGGCGTTCGCCGGTGATGATGATGCGCGTTTCGATCCCGGTCTTTTCCCGCGCCGCTTCGATGCCATCACAGATCCCGGCAAGGTAGGCATCGGCACCCAACCCGATACGGTCACCATGATCCGGCGAGATGATGATCTCGCTGTAGATGGTATTCGCCGCCGAAAGCTCGGCAAGATAGGTCTCCGTCAGCAGCGCGTAGTCTTCAGCTGTGCGAAACAGCGAGGCGACGGCGTCGTAACAGACGAGGAATTCGGAAAAATCCGACCAGCGGTAGGAACCGTCCTGGATGATGTGGCTCGTTTCCATGCCGTATTTGCGGGCCTGGGCTTCAGCAAGAGATGGCGGTGCCGCGCCCTCAAGGTGACAGTGGATTTCGGCTTTCAGGAGATGCTGGGTCAAAGGAAGCTCCGTCCATGCGGCCCCGGCGCGATGGAAAGGTGTGAGGCTATGGTTTCGGCTATGTCGGCATAGGTCGAGCGGATGCCAATCGAGCGCGACCGGATGCCGGGGCCGAAGGCCATGATCGGCACCCGTTCGCGGGTGTGGTCCGTTCCCCGCCAGGTCGGATCGCAGCCGTGGTCGGCTGTGAGAATGACGAGGTCGCCCGGCTTCAGCCTGCGGTGGATGTCCGGGATCATCAGGTCGAAAGCCTCGAGTGCTGCCGCGTAACCCGGCACGTCGCGACGGTGGCCATAGAGCATGTCGAAATCGACAAGGTTGCTGAAGACAAGATCGCCAATGGCCGCTTCATCCATGGCCGCCAGCGACGCCTGCATGATGTCATGGTTGCCGGTGGCCTTGATCACCCGGGTGACGCCCTGGTGGGCGAAGATGTCGCCGATCTTGCCGACGGCATGTACCGAGCGACCGCCGCGGACCAGGCGGTCGAGCAGGGTCGGCTCCGGCGGCGGCACTGAGTAATCGCGGCGGTTTCCGGTGCGTGCGAAGGTCTCCGGGCTCTCCCCGATGAAGGGACGCGCGATGACGCGGCCGATATTCAGCGGGTCGAGCAGTTCGCGCACCACCTGGCAGAGCTCCAGCAGCCGGTCGAGGCCGAAATGGGTCTCGTGGGCAGCAATCTGGAAAACCGAGTCGCTCGACGTGTAGCAGATCGGCTTGCCGCTGCGGATATGCTCCTCCCCGAGCCTGGCAATGACCTCCGTGCCGGAGGCATGGCAATTGCCGAGGATGCCCGCGATATTGCCCTCCCGGCAGATCGCCTCGACCAGTTCAGGCGGAAAGGCATCACCTTCGGTCGGGAAATAACCCCAGTCGAACATCACCGGCGCGCCAGCGATCTCCCAGTGACCGGACGGCGTGTCCTTGCCGCGCGACACTTCGTTGGCGGCGCCATGGAGGCCGAAGACCCGCTCCGGCATCGGCATGGCGGCGGGATAATCCCCCGTCGCCAGCTTGGCGATCTCCAGCAGGCCCAAGGAGGACATGTTGGGCAGCGTCAGCGGGCCTTCGCGAAGGCCGGCGCGATCACCGATGCCCGCCGCGCAAAACTCTGCGATGTGCCCCAGCGTGTTCGCCCCAAGGTCACCATAGGCCTCGGCATCCTGCGCGCCACCTACGCCAAAGGAATCGAGAACAAAAAGAAAGGCACGCGCCATCGGTCACCTGGAAGTCGCAAAACTGCTCATCCCGTGCCTGCCGGTACGGAACCTGTTTTCATATAGCCGCAGCCGTATTTTAGCAAAGGGGTGAAAGGGTGGCCTAGCTGCAGCCGCTGCAGGAAATTTCGCTTCCGGTGCGCTGGCGATAGAAGAATTCCCGCGCGATCGTGATGTTCTGGTAACCGCTTCCCTCGGGGCCCGACAGGAACATCAGCAGCTTGTGACCAACCGCCACTTCGGCGCGGATGAGGAAGGTGTCGGGCAAGCGCATGTCGTTTGGAACATCAACCGGCGTGCCGACCGCATAAGGCGCGCCGCCGGCACTTGACCAGGACCAGGCGACCTTGGGCGCACCGGTTGCATCGAGCTTCACTCCGGTAACCTTGATTACCTTGCTTGCCGGCTTGAAGGGAAACAGGATGCTGTCTCCAACAGCCGTCATGTTCGCCAATGTGGCACTCGACACGGAGGACTCCCGCGTCAGCAGATCGGCGATCGTGCTGGCGCTGCGGGTGACGCGCTTCGCAACGCTCAGGCCTACCGTGATCTCGAACGAGGTGATGTAGAGGCTCAGGAGGATCGGCGCGATCAGCGCGAATTCGACCGCACCCACACCCCGGCGATCGCGCAGGAAATCCCGCAGCCGGATCAGGATGCCGGAATGGCGCATCTTCAGCTTCGCCTCCTGGATCATGGATAATCCTCGTTCCGGAAGGCGGATGTCTCGACAATCAGGAAGTAACCGGAGTCATCACCGGCGGGTTTGATGGTGCTGAGCATCGGTCGCAGGATGTCGGTGATGATATTCCACTTGTAGAAGGCACGAACCATGTTGATCGTGTTCTGCTTGCCCGGCGCAAATCCGAAGGAAGCACCATCGATGTCACCTGCCGAATTGATCGGAAGCGTCTTCGGGATATCGGCGAAACTCGCGTAGCTGCGTACATCCAGCAGCAGTTTGTTCGGCTGCGCCACCTCGTTGGCGTCGCACTGGATCATGATGGAGATTTCTTCGCAGAACGCCTGGCGGAACTGCTCCGTCTTCATGGTGTTGGTGATCTGGCCGGTGCGGATCTTGCGCGAGAGGGTGTCGACCGCGTTGGAGATCAGCTGCTCACCGGTGAAGGCAATGAAGGTCTCGACAATTGCGAAGACGATGATGAAATAGGGAATGGCGAGGATCGTGAACTCGATGGCCGCCGCGCCGTCGTCGGAACGCAGCATACGCCGCCAAACGCCCTTGCGCTTCGGCTTCGTGTCCGAGCTGTCGTGGATGACGTCACAGTCCTGGCGCATGCCTACCATCCAAACCCCTTCCTTCATCCTGGAAGGTATCGGCGGACTATTGATATTCCGTTGCCAAGATGGCTTTCAGTTTAGCAATCTGTGCCGTTCAGGGCGCGCCGGCGGCCGTCGCGGAGAATTCGGCGTGCTGTTCGCAGTTCGGCGTGCAGGACAGGATGGAGCGCGCCGTCTGGCGGAAGACGCGGACCGTGTTGCCCTCGTCGATCGAGACCAGCACCCGCTCGTCGGCAATCGCATTGCCCTCGGCGTCAAGCAGGACAAGGTTGGTGGTTCCGAAGCTGCGGCCCGTCAACACGATCGTGGTGGGATCCGCCACCGTCGCATCCGCAACGTTGGCATTGCCCACGATGACCTTGCTCACCGGCCGGTCGAGCTTCAGCACGCGGGCGTGATTCATGAAGACCCGCAGGAGATCGACGTCGCCGTCCTGGGCGGACGCCTGTCCGGCACAGGCAAGGCTAATGCCGCCAAACGCCGCGAATCGAACCACGAGGCTGAGTATGGACATGAGGATCGGCCTTCAGTCTGGAAACAGTGCTTAACCGATAATGGACGTGATTGGTGAAACAAGCGTTAAGACGACAAGCTGGGCCAAGCACCCGGCTCGACAGCTCCAGGTATGGAACATGCCACGATCAAGCTATTCCTCATAAATCGACAGAAACGCCCTCGCCGCAGCACAAGCAGGTGTTAATTTAGCCCCAAACACAGGCGAAGCGAGAATGCTAAAATACTACGGAAAATCTTGCGACATCATTGACCTCGATCCAAACCGTGGGGCATTAACACCTTCTTAACTGCATTCCTTAAGGTGATGGAAATCGTCCCTTTGTAGATTTGGTCCATCCGAACAACGGAAACAGTTGTCGGGAAGTGCTGAACAACAATTCTACTTAGGAGAGTCCCATGTCAAAGCTTTTCGCCCGTTTCCGCAAAGACGAATCCGGCGCCACCGCAATCGAATACGGCCTGATCGCCGCCCTCATCTCCGTCGCACTGATCGCTGGCGCCACCACGCTCGGCAGCAAGCTGAATACCCAGTTCACCAGCATCTCCAACAAGCTGAACTGCAGCGCCGCCGCCACCACTTCTTGCTGATTGCTATCAGCCTGGATCGGTAGAACATGAACGAGGGCCGCCGATTGGCGACCCTCGTTATTTTTTGCTCTCAGGTCTTCGTGAAAGGAAAGCGCATGGTTGATGTTGTTGTCGCTATCCTGGTTCTTTCAGTGCCGGTCGCTGCGTTGATCTACGCGGCGCTCAGCGACCTGATCACGATGACCATTCCCAACCGCATTTCTTTAGGACTTGCGGTGGCTTTTCTCCTCTTGGCGCCGCTCGCCGGCATGGGTGCCGTCGAACTGGGTTTCGCCGCTCTCGCCGCACTTCTTGTCTTCATCGCCTGCTTCGCCCTCTTTGCCGTCAATGTCATGGGCGGTGGTGACGCCAAGTTGCTGACAGCGATTGCGCTTTGGTACGGCCTCAACAGCTCGCTGATCGCCTTCCTGACGGCGGTCGCCTTTGCTGGCGGCGTAGTCACACTCGTCTTCCTGCTGTTACGTAGCCAAGCGCACAGGGTTGTGTCGCTGGGCGTCCCCCTGCCCTCATCCATGGTGACGGCGAAGAAGATCCCTTACGGGATCGCAATTGCGATTGGTGGCATGCTGACACTTGGGCAATCTCCACTATACATGTGGGCGCTCAGGCTTTTCAGTGAAAGTTAAAAAAGAAACTTTCCGTTAACCAAAGACGGCAGCAAGTCGTTAACTATAATTACACCTTTGAAGGCCATTGTTCCCGGAGATTGTATTTCCAAGGACTGGCCTCATGAAGCCGACCCGTATCATCATTCTTTCGGTTGCCGTCGTGGCTGCGGGCCTCGCGGGACTGCTCGCCATGCAGCTGACCGGAGCGAAAGCGCCGGGCGTCGTAGAGACGATCGTGCAGAAAGAGCCCACGGTTCGGGTTCTCGTCTCCGCTGAGAACCTTCCCGTCGGTAGCCGCATTAGCGACAAGGCTGTCGAGTGGGTGGCCTGGCCGCAGAGCGGCCTCATCGACGGGTTCATCACCGACTCGATCCGCCCGGAAGCGGTCACCGAGCTGCAGGGCACGATCGTGCGCATGCCGATGTTCAAGGGTGAGCCGGTTCGCGCCGAAAAGATCGCCGATGCCTCGAGCCGCATCATGGCCTCACTGCTTCCCTCCGGCAAACGCGCCGTCGCCACCGAGATCTCCGTCGCGACCGGCGCTGGCGGCTTCGTGCTGCCGAACGACCGGGTCGACATCATCATGGTCCGCCAGAACAAGGATGGAGGCGGCTACATCACCGAAAACATCCTGAACAACGTCCGCGTGCTGGCAATCGACCAGCAGATCCAGGAGAGCGAGGATGGTTCGAAGGCTGTCGTTGGTACGACTGCCACGCTCGAACTCACCCCCGACCAGGCCAAGGTGATTGCCGTGGCGCAGCAGATGGCAGACCGCCTGACACTTGCCCTGCGCTCCGTCGCCGACTCCCAGGAAGCCGACACCGCAGCTGCCGACTACCTGCTGCACGACGGTGACGGCAAGAACGAGATTCAGGTGATCAAGTCTGGCACGGTCGTCAAAAGCACGCCGATGCAAGCGAAGTAACGGAGCTGTCACGTGAGCAAGCTGATCCATAGAATTCGCAGTTCGGCAGCGGCCAGCATGGCCTTCTGCCTCGCGTTTTCAAGCATGCCGACAAGCCTCGACCACGCGAGCTTCGGCATTCCGCAGGCGAAGGCCGCAAGCAATAGCGTCATCCGCATCACCGATGGCGGCCCTGGCGTGCGCAAGCGCCTGTCGCTGGGCTTGAACAAGGCCCTCGTCGTTGATCTTCCTTCCGACGCCCATGACATCCTGGTCGCTGATCCGACCATGGCGGATGCGGTGACCCGCACCTCGCGCCGCATCTACCTCTTCGGCAAGACTGTCGGCCAGACGAACATCTTCGTTTTCGGCCCGGGCGGCGAGGAAATTGTAAGCCTCGACGTACAGATCGAGCGTGACATCTCCGGCCTCGAGCAGAACCTTCGCCGCTTCCTGCCGGAGTCAGCCATCAAGGTCGAAATCATCTCGGACAACATCGTGTTGTCTGGCACTGTGCGCACGCCGCAGGATTCAGCGCAGGCCGAACGGCTTGCCAATGCCTTCCTCAAGGGCGGTGAAGCCACCACCCGCAATATCACCGCGCAGGGTAACAACGGCGACGCGGACATTTTCGCCGAAGACCGCCAGCAATCGCAGATCGTCAACCTGCTCACCATCGAGGGTGAAGACCAGGTAACGCTGAAGGTGACGGTTGCCGAAGTCAGCCGCCAGGTGCTGAAGCAGCTCGGCTTCAACGGCTCGGTGCAGGGTCCGCGCGGCTCGATCTCCTTCGCCAACCCGGCAAACCTCGGCAATGCCATCAATACGGTCGCCACGGGTGCGCTGGGCGGCCTCGTCGGCAATACCAGCCTTGCCACCTACATGAACGCCATGGAACAGGCCGGCGTGATGCGCACGCTCGCCGAACCGAGCCTCACCGCAATCTCCGGCCAGCAGGCCAAGTTCTATGTCGGTGGCGAATATCGCCTGCCGGGCACCCAGGAAGTCAGCACCCAGAACAACGCGACCACCGTCGAGCGGACCATCCAGACGGTCGACTACGGCATCGAGCTGAACTTCAAGCCGGTGGTGCTCTCCCCCGGCCGCATCAGCCTGCAGATCGAGACAAACGTTTCCGAGCCGACCTATGAGGGTTCTGCCGTGACCGGCAACGGGATCTCGCCGCGGGTCGCAGGCAACACCTACATGTCAATCCGCAAGCGCGAAGCCTCGACCTCCGTGGAACTGCCGTCCGGTGGTTCGATCGTAATTGCCGGCCTCGTGCAGGACAATGTGCGCCAGGCGATGTCGGGACTGCCGGGCATCTCGAAGGTGCCGGTATTCGGCACGCTCTTCCGCAGCAAGGATTTCGTCCGCAACGAGACCGAACTCGTCATCATCGCGACGCCCTATCTGGTGCGCCCGGTGGCACGCAACGAGATCGCGCGGCCGGATGACAACTTCAATCCCGAGAACGACGCAGCCACCTTCTTCCTCAACCGTGTGAACAAGATCTACGGCCGCAAGGAGCCCGTTGCCAAAGGGCAATACCACGGCGCCGTCGGCTTCATCTACAAGTGAGCGGTCATGGCTAATGAAACTCAAGCATTTCCGGCCGAAGGACACGATGTCATGACAGATGACAAGGCACACCGCACCACGCGCAGGTTTGCTGCAGCAACCGTGCTTCTAGCAACGGTCGCGCTTCTTTCCTCCTGCGGCAACAGCCAGCTCACCACCGGCTCGATACCGGACGACTACCGGACCCGCCACCCGATCGTGATGGCCGAAGCCGAACATACGCTGGATATTCCCGTCGCATCCGGCGACATCCGCCTGAACGCCGGCATGAAGGATACGGTTCGCGGCTTTGCCCAGAATTTCGTTGCCTCGCCGGCTGGGGTGATCCAGGTCCAGGTGCCGCGCGGTTCCTACAATGCAGGTGCCGCCCAGCATCTTGCCGGCGACGTGCGCCGCACGCTGATCGGCACAGGAATCAAGCCGCAGCGGATCCTGATGAGCAGCTATTCTGCCTCTCCTGATGGCGACGCGGCCCCGATCCGTCTCGCCTATGTTGCGACGAAAGCCATGACCAGCGCCTGTGGCGAGTGGCCGGACGACCTTTCGGACAACACCTTCGGCAACCGGAACTGGTACAATTTCGGCTGCGCCAGCCAGAACAATCTGGCTGCGCAAGTCGCCAATCCGACCGACCTGATCGCACCGCGGGCCACGACGCCGATCGATGCGACGCAGCGGGCGAAGGTCATCAGCGACTACCGCACCGGTGGCTCGACCACCACAAGACCATAACGGGAGGCGGGGGACCCACATGAGCGCGATCAACTACGAAATCCGCACGCCCGGCGAGGATGAACGGTTCGCCGAAGTTGCCGAGCGTTCCGACCACCTCGACGCCTTGCGCCCGCTGCCGCGCATCTCCGTGCATGCCTTCTGCGAAAGCGAAGCCATGCAGCGGATGATGGACCGGATGGCGCGCGACCGCCGGATGTCCAAGGTCAACCTTCGGGTGACGATCGGCAGCACGGACGCTGCCGCCAACATGTTCTCGTCGTCGCCGACGCCGAACCTGATCATCCTCGAAACGGAAGCCGACCCGAAGAACCTGCTGGTCGAGCTCGCGCCGCTGGCCGAGGTCTGCGACCCCTCCACGCGCGTGATCATTGTTGGGCGCTACAATGATATCGGCCTTTACCGCGAACTGATCCGCAACGGCATTTCCGAATATCTCGTCGGACCGGTGCAGATGCAGGACATGCTTGCCTCCATTTCGGCCATCTTCGTTGATCCGGAAGCCGAACCGCTCGGCAAGTCGATCGCCTTCATCGGCGCCAAGGGTGGCGTGGGCTCTTCCACCATCGCCCACAACTGCGCCTTCGGCATCTCAAGCCTGTTTTCGACCGAAACCATTCTTGCCGACCTCGACCTGCCGTTCGGGACCGCGAATATCGATTTCGACCAAGATCCTGCGCAGGGCATTGCGGAAGCCGTGTTTGCGCCGGAGCGGCTGGATGAAGTCTTCCTCGACCGCCTGCTGACAAAGTGCTCCGAGCACCTGTCGCTGCTGGCCGCGCCCTCGCTTCTCGACCGCGCCTATGACTATGACCGCGGCGCGTTCACGCCGATCATCGAACTCCTGCAGCGCAGCGCACCGGTCGCGGTACTCGACCTGCCGCATGCCTGGAGCGAGTGGACACGTTCCGTGCTTTCGGAAGTCGACGAGGTGGTGATCTGCGCCGTTCCGGATCTCGCGAACCTGCGCAACACGAAGAACATGATCGACGCGCTGAAGAAGCTGCGGCCGAACGACCGCCCGCCGCATCTCATCCTCAACCAGGTGGGCATGCCGAAGCGCCCGGAGATCACCCCGAGCGACTTTGTCGAGCCGCTGGAGATCGAGCCGATCGCCATCCTGCCCTTCGATGTGCAGTTGTTCGGCAATGCCGCCAACAGCGGCCGGATGATTTCCGAGATCGATGCCAAGTCGCCGGCTGCCGAAACCTTCTCGCAGATCGCCCACATCGTGACCGGTCGCATGGCGGTGAAGAAGGCAAAGAAGGCCGGCCTCGGCGGGCTCATCGGAATGCTGTCTCGCAAGAAAAGCTAATACCAGGAAGTCGTCATGTTCGGAAAACGCGGAAACGAAGGATCTGGCAAGAGCGTCGGCGCTGGCTTTGCGCCAGCCGCGGCACCCGCTTCGGCCGCGACGGTCATGGCCAGACCCGGCACGCCTGAGATCCTTGCAGAACCCGGTCGTGACCTGGGTGGCCCTCGCCAGCCCGTGGCACCGCCGCCGCTCGCGCCCCAGCCGCCGGCCACAGCGCGCAAGCGCGCGCCACGCACCGAGCACTATTACGACACCAAGAGCCAGGTTTTCTCGGCGCTGATCGACACGATCGACCTGTCGCAGCTCGCCAAACTTGATGGCGAAAGCGCGCGCGAAGAAATCCGCGACATCGTCAACGACATCATCACCATCAAGAACTTCGCGATGTCGATCTCCGAGCAGGAAGAACTGCTCGAAGACATCTGCAACGACGTTCTGGGTTATGGTCCGCTGGAGCCGCTGCTCGCCCGCGACGACATCGCCGACATCATGGTCAACGGTTCCGGCCAGACCTTCATCGAAGTTGGCGGCAAGACGATCGAATCCGAAATCCGCTTCCGCGACAACGCGCAGCTCCTGTCGATTTGCCAGCGCATTGTCAGCCAGGTCGGCCGCCGCGTTGATGAAAGCTCGCCGATCTGCGACGCGCGCCTGCCTGATGGCTCACGTGTCAACGTCATTGCCCCGCCGCTTGCGATCGACGGCCCGGCGCTGACGATCCGCAAGTTCAAGAAGGACAAGCTCAACCTCGACCAGCTCGTGAAGTTCGGGGCGATCACGCCCGAAGGCGCGACGCTTTTGCAGATCATCGGCCGCGTTCGCTGCAACGTGGTGATCTCCGGCGGTACCGGTTCGGGTAAGACGACGCTTCTCAACTGCCTGACGCGCTACATCGACGCCCATGAACGCGTGATCACCTGCGAAGACACGGCCGAACTGCAGCTGCAGCAGCCGCATGTGGTGCGCCTGGAAACCCGCCCGCCGAACATCGAAGGCGAAGGCGAGATCACCATGCGCGATCTCGTCAAGAACTGCCTGCGTATGCGCCCGGAACGGATCATCGTCGGCGAAGTGCGCGGACCGGAGGTTTTCGACCTGCTGCAGGCGATGAACACCGGCCACGACGGCTCGATGGGCACGATCCACGCCAACACGCCGCGCGAATGCCTCAGCCGCATGGAGTCAATGATCGCCATGGGCGGCTACACCCTGCCCGCCAAGACGGTGCGCGAAATCATCGTCGGTTCGATCGATGTCATAGTTCAGGCTGCCCGCCTTCGCGACGGTTCGCGCCGCATTACCCAGATCACCGAGGTGATCGGCATGGAAGGCGACGTGATCGTGACGCAGGACCTGATGCGCTACGAGATTGACGGTGAAGACGCCAATGGCCGCCTTATCGGCCGCCATGTCGGCACCGGCATCGTCAAGCCTCATTTCTGGGACCGGGCCCGCTACTTCAACGAGGACAAGCGCCTCGCCGCCGCCCTCGACGCCATGGACAAGGCGAGGGATTAAGGGAGGATCTTCCATGTTTGGGATGGATATGACCGTCATAGCGATTATTGCGCTCGTGGCCATTGCCGCGGGCGCTGTTTGCTATGCGCTGATGTTCTCCCGCGTGGAAGCGGAAAAAAGTGCCGATGCGCGCCTGAACCGGGTGAAGGCGGCCGAAACCGACTTCAACAAGTTGAAGGCCGCACGCGACCGCGTGCAGGAGCTTTCCAAGCGCCGCAAATCGGTCCAGGATTCGCTCAAGGAGCTGGAAAAGCAGCAGGAAGAAAAGAACCGGCGGATGGGCAAGGGCAGCATCAAGGCCCGGCTTGCCCAGACCGGCTATTCGCTCAGCCTCGGCCGCTTCTATCTCCTGAGTGCCGTGTTCGGCATCTTGATGTTCCTGCTTACGCTGTTGATGGGCCTGCCGCTGCTGGCGGCCCTCGGCACCGCATTTGCATCCGCCATCGGCGTGCCGCGCTGGGTCGTTGGTTTTCTCGTCAAGCGTCGCCAGAAGAAGTTCCTCGAGGAGTTTCCAAACGCGCTTGACGTGATGACGCGCTCCATCAAGTCCGGCCTGCCCTTGAACGACGCGCTGCGGCTCATCGCGGCCGACGGACAGGAGCCGGTGAAGACGGAGTTCCGGCGCGTGGTCGAATCCCAGCAGGTGGGCCTGAGCATTCCCGAAGCCATCGCCCGCATGATGATGACGATGCCGCTGCCGGAGGTGAACTTCTTCTCGATCGTCATTGCGATCCAGAGCCAGGCGGGCGGCAACCTGTCGGAAGCGATCGGAAACCTTTCCAAGGTGCTGCGCGACCGAAAGAAGATGAAGGCCAAGGTCAGCGCCCTGTCTATGGAAGCCAAGGCATCGGCCGTCATCATCGGCGCGCTGCCGTTCATCGTGGCGACGCTCGTGTACCTCACCTCGCCGCAGTATATCAGCATCCTGTTCACCGACCCGCGCGGCCACCTGATCCTCTTGGCTTCGGGCGTGTGGATGTCGATCGGCATCTTCGTCATGCGCAACATGATCAATTTCGACATCTGAGGAGACGGCAGTGAAAGACCTTGCGACGACGCTGACCGATCCCGCCACACTGCTGGCCCTATTGGTGGCGCTGGCCGTGTTCGCCACGCTTTATTCGCTCGCCACGCCCTTCCTTGAGCGCGGCAACCTCGACAAGCGCATGAAGGCCGTTTCCACCGAGCGCGAGCAGATCCGCGCCCGCGAACGTGCGCGGATAAACGCCGAGCAGTCTAAGACGTCGCTGCGCACCCAGAACAACCAGTCCGTCCGGCAGATCGTCGAGCGCTTCAACCTGCGCAAGGCGCTGGTCGACGACAACACGGTGAACCGCCTGAAGGCTGCCGGCCTGCGTTCACAAAACGCGCTCAACGTCTTCCTGCTCGCGCGTTTCCTGCTGCCCTTCTTGTTCCTGGCCGCGGTCGCCTTCTGGGTCTTCGGGCTTGGCAACCTGGCCGGCCAGTCCTTTGCCGTGCGCCTGCTCGTGACGATCGGCGCCGCCTATATCGGCTTCTACGCCCCGAACATCTATGTCTCGAACCTCGTCAGCAAGCGCCAGCTGTCGATCAAGCGTGCATGGCCGGACGCGCTCGACCTGATGCTGATCTGCGTCGAATCCGGTATTTCGATGGAAGCGGCGATGCGCCGTGTTGCCGAGGAAATGGCGCAGCAATCTCCGCCGCTTGCGGAAGAAATGGTGCTGACCATGGCGGAGCTCTCATTCCTCCAAGACCGTCGAACGGCGCTCGAGAACCTTGGCACCCGTACCGGGCTCGATATCGTCAAGGCGGTGACGCAGGCGCTGATCCAGGCCGAACGCTACGGCACGCCGATCTCGCAGGCGCTGCGCGTGCTGGCGCAGGAAAGCCGTGATGAACGCATGAACGAGGCGGAAAAGAAGGCCGCCGCCCTGCCGCCGAAGCTCACCGTGCCGATGATCCTGTTCTTCCTGCCGGTGCTGATCGCCGTCATCCTCGGCCCGGCCGGCATCCAGGTCGCCGATCGCTTCTAGTCGATCTACTTCTTGATGAACTGCACCTGAACTTCAGCTTCAGTGCCGGTTCAGTGCGTGCCGCGCAATCTTGATCGCGTGAATGCAACAGCGCCCTTTATGCGCGATGCGAGAGGATCAGACCCATGCTTGCACGCTTTTGCATCAACCTTGCCCTGATCAGCGGTGTCGTCACGGTGATCACCCGCCTCATCTGAACACGCAGGCGAAGACGACGTCAGGCACATTACATCTCGACGCTGACCTCTTGCCAGCGACGGTTCTGCTCGTCGAAAGCGATCTCTACCTTGAAAGGCTTGCGATCGAAGCCATCGGCCGCGCGGACGTCGAACAGGCCGCGGGCCTCAAGCCGGCAGCCGTAGTGCCGGACATTCGTCAGGGCGAAGCCGACCACGCCCGCCTGTGCCTCGACGATCTCCGCGGATTTTTCCAGCGCGAGGTCGGCGGCGCAAGGATGCGCATTCGGCTCACCAGTCGCCATGACGAATGCAAGCGCTGCCAGCGGGGCGGCAAAGGCGATCGATCCTGCTGCGATGTTCATTCCGCGACCTCCTCCCACTCGGATCAAGCCAGGATAACGCGCTTCAGCGACGGCGCAAACAGCCGTCGCTGACCGATCAGTCGATCTCGTTGCGATGATCGAGATACCAATCCACAAACGCCTTCACACCGACATCAAGGCCGATCTCGGGCTTTCGGCCTGTAAGAGCGACGAGCAAATCGGGGCTCGCAAAGGTACGCGGCACGTCACCCTTCTGCATCGGCAGCATCTTGCGCTTGGCAGGCTTGCCCATGACCTTCTCGATCGTCTCGACGAAGTCCAGGAGGCCGGCCGGCTGGCCGCCACCGATATTGACGACGCGGAACGGGCCCTGGTGCGACAGCGTGTCGATCTCGGGCACGCGGTTTTCTTCGCCCGGAAACACCTTCGACAGGTCTATGATCGAGTTCACCAGGTCATCGATATAGGTGAAGTCACGGCTCATCTTGCCTTCGCCGTAGATCTCGATCTCGCGGTCTTCGATCATCGCCTTGACGAACTTGAAGAGCGCCATGTCGGGCCGTCCCCAGGGACCGTAGACGGTGAAGAAACGGAAGGCGGTGATCGGCATCTTGTGGAGATGCGCGTAGGAATGCGCCATCAGTTCCATGCTCTTCTTCGTTGCGGCATAGAAGGTCAGCGGCTCGTCCGCCTTGTCGATCTCGCGGAACGGCACGTCCGGGTTCGAGCCATAGACCGAGGAGGTGGAGGCGAGCATCAGGTGCCCCACCTGGTGGGCGCGGGCGATCTCCAGGATATTCCAGGAGCCGACGAGATTGGAATCGAGATAGGCTTTCGGGTTTTCAAGGCTGTAGCGCACGCCGGCCTGGGCTGCGAGATGGATCAGCACGTCCGGCTTGAAGCTTGAGACTGCCTCTTCCAGCAGCGCCTTGTCTTCCAGCATGCCGATCACCGGCCGGAAGGTTGGAAACTGCGCCAGTCCCGCATGCCGCGCTTCCTTGAGGCGCAGGCTGTAATAGGGCGTCATGCCATCGAAGCCCAGGACCTCGTGGCCGTCCTCCAGCAGGCGTCGCGCCAGATGGAACCCGATGAAGCCTGCCGTACCGGTGATGAAATAACGCATGTGCGAGCCTGTCGTCAGAAGCGGAAAGTCACTCCTGATGCTCTAGAGCCTCGAGGGACTTTCGACAACAAGGGTGCCGGTGAAAGATTGCGCTTTCTAGTGGAAGAGGCGCAGGCGCGCGGGCGGCGTGCCTTCACGGCCGTTCTTGCGGTCGACGGCAAACTGGATGAGGTCCATCGATGCCTGGTCGGTAAGAGGCTTGGCCATGACCCCCACTACGCCGGATACGCCGGATGCCACGAGGCCCGGATTGCCGGTGATCATGATGACGACGATGCCGTATTCCGCCAAGGCCCTGGCGATTTCGGGGCCGGTTTCGCCATCGGCGAGGCGCACGTCCACAAAGGCGATGTCAGTTTCTCGGGTGTAGTTCAGCGCAACAGTCATGTCCGGTGCTATGCCAACAACATCATGCCCGCTGCGGTGGATCGCGTCTTCGATGTCCATGGCCACCAACAGACTGTCTTCGACGATCAGGAAACGGTATTCCAAAGCTTGCTCCTCCAGATCCAGCACGCGAAATAGACTTATAGCCCCACTTGGCAAGTGGAAGACCATGTTAGCTGCGCATTTTTTAGAAATGTGATCGAGCTACGCCCGGTCAATGTAACAGAGGCTCACGAAAGGTGAGCGATCGGGAGGAACCACTTTCGACCTTCATGAATTATCCGCCGGAACTCAACGAACGGAGAAGACACATGAAGAAGATCATCCTTGCTTCCTGCGCTATTCTTGCAGCGTCCTTTGCTGGCCAGGCCAGTGCCCAGGAGAGCACCGTTAATGGCGCTGCAGGTGGTGCCGTCACCGGCGCCATCGTTGGTGGCCCAGTTGGTGCAGCCGTTGGTGGCGTAGTTGGCGCCGTTGCCGGCACCGCAATCGACCCGCCGCCGCGTGAAGTCGTTACCTATGTCGAAGAACAGCCGGCAACGACGGCCGTCACCATCGAAGAGCCGGTTGTGGTCGGCAAGCCGATCCCGAGCAGCGTCGTGGTCACGCCGGTACCGAGCAACCCGAAATACGCCTATACCGTGATCAACAAGCAGCGCGTCATCGTTGATCCGGAAACCCACACGGTGGTCCAGGTCATCGACTAAGCCTGGCGCATCACTGATAAAAAAGCCCTGCTGCTACCAGCAGGGCTTTTTTTCGCATCCGGCCTAGACGAGAACCGCCTGGTCGACCCGGTCATCCTGGCCGAAGAATTTGAGGTAACGCTCCACCTCGGCCGGATCGCCGGTGGCCTTGCGCGGATTGTCCGACAGCTTCACCGCTGGACGGCCGTTCGCCTCGCTGACCTTGCAGACGACCGAGATCGGCATCAGGCCGGCATTTTCCGTCGGCGCGCATCCGGCAAAATCGTTGGTGAGGTTGGTGCCCCAGCCGAAGCTCATGCGCACCCGCCCCTCAAAATGCTTGTAGGTGTCGATGATGGCATCGACATCCAGGCCATCGGAGAAGATCAGCAGCTTCTTGCGCGGGTCGCGGCCCATCTTCTCCCACCAGGCGATGATCTTCTCGCCACCTTCGATCGGCGGCGCGCTGTCGGGGCGGAAGCCGGTCCAGTCAGCGATCCAGTCCGGCGCGTCGCGCAGGAAGGCGGCCGTGCCGAAGGCATCGGGAAGCACGATCAGCAGGTTACCGTGGTAGAGCCGGTTCCAGTCCTTGAGCACCTGGTAGGGTGCGGCGCGCAGCTCCGCATCCGTATTGGCAAGTGCTGCGGCGACCATCGGCAATTCATGCGCGTTGGTCCCGACGGCTTCAAGATCGGAATCCATCGCGAGCAGCACGTTGCTGGTGCCGGTAAACGCCGGGCCGATGCCTTCCTTCAAGGCTTCGACGCACCAGCGCTGCCACAGGAAGGAATGGCGACGGCGGGTGCCGAAGTCGGAGATGCGCAGCCCGGGCAGCATGCGCAGCCGCTCCACCTTTTCCCACATCTTCGCCTTGGCCCGGGCATAGAGCACATCCAGCGTGAAGAAGCCGAGCGAGCGCATGGCGCTGCGCGATCGAAGCTCGTTGATGATGGCGAGTGCCGGGATTTCCCACAGTGTCGTATCCATCCACTTGCCGTGGAAGGTCAGTTCGTACTGGCCGTTCTGCTTGCGCAGTTCGTATTCCGGCAGCCGGTAAGTCGACAGCCAGTTGAGGAATTCCGGTTCGAAGATCTGCTTGCGGCCATAGAAGGTGTTACCGGCGAGCCAGATCATCTCCTTCTTGGAAAGGGTGACGCTTCGCGCATGGTCGAGCTGTTCGCGCAGTTCACCCTCGTCGATCTCCTCCGCCAGCTTGACGCTGGTGGTGCGATTGATCACCGAGAAGGTGACATCGACATCCGGATACAGCTTCCAGATCATCTGCAGCATCAGAAGCTTGTAGAAGTCCGTGTCGATAAGGCTGCGGATGATGGGGTCCAGCTTCCAGGTATGGTTATAGACCCTGGCTGCGATATCCGTCTTGGTCATGCCTGCCCTTGCCTCGATCTTCCGGAAGATCGACTCCGCCGACTCGAGATGCATTCGGAGGCAACGGCTGCTCCACCTCCGGGGCAGACTTATCGAAAACTTTGGAGATGAAGTCTAGACGCAAATCGGCCGCGAGCGAGCGCGGCCGAGGGAAATTCTTTTCAGATCAGTTGGCGGGTTAGTTGCCCGACTGGGAATCGTTTGCAGCCGACGCTGGCGGCGGAGCGGCCGCAGGATCCGCGCTTGGCGCGGCATTGGAGCTCTGCGGCGTGGTGCTGCCGGCCGGTGGCGTTGCCGTCTGGGCGTCTGGTGCATCGCTTGCCTCGCCCCACCATTGCGCAACGGCAAAGGCGATTGCCACGAGGACAAGGGCACTGATCAGCACTTTGAGGACCGGAAGGCCCTGGCGTCCCTGGCGGGCGTCGGTTGCAGTCTCGACCACGGGGCGAGAACCAGCAGTACCGGCTGGGCGGTTTCCGGCGTCCTTGGGATCGAAACGGGTATTCATGATTTCGCTCCTGGTTTGGGGCCGGTAACATCCGGCTCATCGACAAGGAAACGAAAGGCCACGGCGAATGTTCCGCCATGGCCGGAGGTCATTGGAACGGTTGCGTTAGTAACCGGTCGTTCGGTCCACCACGTGCCGCAGCGGCTGCCCGGCCTCGTAGTCATTCATCTGCGCTTCCGCGTTGCGGAACAGGGCCCGGACATCCGAAGCCGATGCCGCGTGCGGCGTGATGATGACGTTCTCCATCGACCACAGGGGGCTCGTTTCCGCCAATGGCTCCTGCTCGAACACGTCAAGCGAGGCGCCGCCGAGAACGCCGTTCTTCAGGGCTGCGATCACATCCACTTCCACCTGGCTGCCGCCGCGGCCGGCATTGATGAAGACCGGCTCGCCCAGGGCGCCACCCTGGCGCAGCTTGCCGATCAGGTCTGCGTTGAAAATGCCGCGGGTCTGCGGCGTCAGTGGCAGCAGGCCCACCAGGATATCCGTCTTGGCGAGGAATTCGTCCAACCCGCTTTCATCGAAGGTTTCGACGCCGCCGATCACCTTCTTGCTGCGCGACCAGCCGATGACGTTGAAGCCCATGATCTTGAGCTTGGCGACCGAATCCTGACCCAGTACGCCGAGGCCCATGACGCCGACCGTGAGATCCTTGGCTTCCGGCTGGGTCAATTCCCGCCAGACCCGCTCTCGCTGCTGCTTTGCATAAGCGGGGACCTGGCGCAGATGGCTGAGCGCCTGCAGGACCACCCACTCGCTCATGCGCGTCGTCAGGCTTTCATCCACGAAACGGACGATCGGGATGTCGGGAAGGTTCGGCATGGCGAGGATGTAATCGACACCGGCACCGCCGGAAAAGAGCACCTCCAGCTTCGGCGCGCGCTCAAACAGGGTCGGATCGGGCTTCCAGATCACCGCGTAACGTGCGTCAGACAGGTCGGCCGCAGCATCCGCGGCGCGCAGCACGGTGCGGCCTGCAAAGGCGTTGCTCAGTGCCTCGTCCACCTCTCGACGCGCGAACTTGAGATCGATGACGACCGTTTTCTTCTCAGACATGCTTCATTCTCGTTACTGGTTGATTGCCGCGGTTTCGACGGTTTCAAGGTTGAAGGCCGCCGCCATCAGGGCGCGGGTATAATCCTCGCGCGGCGCGCGGAAGATCTGCTCGGCCGGCCCTTCCTCCACCACCTTGCCAAGCCGCATGACGATGACATGGTTGGCGAGCGCCTTCACCACCTTCAGGTCGTGGCTGATGAAGAGGTAGGCGAGGTCGTGCTTCTTCTGGAGATCGCGCAGGAGATCGACCACCTGCGCCTGGACGGTCATGTCGAGCGCCGAGGTCGGCTCATCGAGCATCACGAAACGCGGTTTCAGCACCATGGCGCGGGCAATGGCAATGCGCTGCCGCTGGCCGCCCGAAAACTCATGCGGATACCGCCAGCGGGTCGCCGGATCGAGCCCCACTTCCTGCAGCGCCCAGACGACCCGCTCGTCGCGCTCGTCGGCCGACAAACCCTTCTCGTGGACCTTCAGGCCCTCCGCGATGATCTCACCCACCGGCATGCGCGGGCTGAGTGAGCCGAACGGATCCTGGAAGACGACCTGCAGCCTGTCGCGGAAGGGCCGCATCTCCTTGAAGGAGAAGTTGTTGATCTCGTTGCCGATAAAGGCGATCCGTCCCTGCGAGGAGATGAGGCGCGCCAGCGCCAGACCGAGGGTTGTCTTGCCCGAACCGGATTCACCAACGACGCCCAGCGTCTCGCCGGCCCGCAGCGTAAGATCCACGCCGTCCACCGCCTTCACATGGTCGACCACCTTGCGCAGCAGGCCCGACTTGATGGGAAACCAGACGCGGATGTCCTTGCCTTCCATCACCACCGGCTTCGTCGGATCGGGAACGGGCGGTTCGCCACGTGGCTCCGAAGACAGGAGGTGGCGGGTGTATTCGTGCTGGGGGTTCCGGAAAACCTCCTCCACCGTGCCCGTCTCGACGATCTTGCCCTTGGTCATGACGCAGACGCGATCGGCGAACTTGCGGACGATGCCAAGGTCATGGGTGATGAACAGCATGGACATGCCATGCTCGCCCTTCAGATTGCGCAACAGGTCGAGGATCTGTGCCTGGACCGTCACGTCGAGCGCGGTTGTCGGCTCGTCGGCGATCAGCAGCTTCGGCCGGTTGGCGAGCGCCATGGCGATCATGACGCGCTGCCGCTGTCCGCCGGACAACTCGTGCGGATAAGCCTTCAGTCGCTTTTCCGGCTCGCGGATGCCGACCTGGGCGAGAAGTTCGAGCGTCCTTACCCGCGCCGCCTGCCCGGTAACCGCCTGGTGCAGCTCAAGGATCTCGCCGATCTGCTTTTCGATCGTATGGAGCGGATTGAGCGAGGTCATCGGCTCCTGGAAGATCATCGTGATGTCATTGCCGCGCACATGGCGCAGATGCGCTTCCGACGCCTTCAGCAGGTCCTTTCCGTCGAACAGGATTTCGCCGGTCGGATGGCTTGCGGCCGGATAAGGCAGCAGCTTCAGGATGGAGTTGGCCGTGACCGATTTACCCGAGCCGGATTCGCCCACCAGCGCCATCACCTCGCCGGGCATGATATCGAAGGAGACGCGGTCGACAGCCGTGGTCGTGTTGCCGCCCTGGTGGAAGGCAACCGACAGGTCTCGTACGGAAAGAAGCGGGCTCGTCATCCGAACGTCTTTCTGGGGTCGAACGCATCGCGCACCGCCTCACCGATGAAGATCAGCAGCGACAGCATGATCGACATGGTGAAGAAGGCCGTGAAGCCAAGCCATGGGGCTTGCAGGTTGTTCTTGCCCTGCTGGATCATCTCGCCAAGCGACGGCGAACCCGGCGGCATGCCGAAGCCGAGGAAGTCGAGCGAGGTGAGCGTGGCGATCGATCCCGACAGGATGAACGGCAGGAAGGTCAGCGTTGCAACCATCGCGTTCGGCAGCAGGTGCCGGTACATGATCGTCCAGTTGCCGACGCCGAGCGCGCGGGCGGCGCGGACATATTCGAAGTTTCGTGCCCGCAGGAATTCCGCCCGAACGACGCCGACAAAGCCCACCCAGGAGAAGAGCAGCATGATGCCGAGCAGCACGAAGAAGCCGGGCGGCATGATCGCGGCGATGATCAGCAGGATGTAGAGAACCGGCATGGAGGACCAGATCTCGATGAAACGCTGCAGCAGCAGGTCCGTCCAGCCGCCGAAGTAACCCTGTACCGCACCAGCCGTGACGCCGATGATGGCCGAGCAGATGGTCAGCGCCAGGCCGAACAGGACGGAGATCCGGAAGCCGTAGATCATCCGCGCCGTCACGTCGCGCGCCTGGTCGTCGGTGCCGAGCCAGTTCATGTTGCCGAGGATGCAATTCGGATCGGCGTCCTGCTCGGGATAGGCCTTGCAGCGCTCTTCCTTGTCCATCAGCCAGAAGGGCTCGGTCGGCGCCGAATGCGGAATGTTGGAATTGACCGTCTGGTAGGAATAACGGATCGGCGGCCAGATCATCCAGCCGTTTGCCTCGATCTCCTGGGAGATGAACTCGGAGCGATAATCGGTGGTCGCCAGGAAGCCACCGAACTTCTCCTCCGGATAATCCACCAGAACGGGGTAGAGGATCTCGCCCTTGTAGGAGGCGATGATCGGCCGGTCATTGGCGATCAGCTCGGCAAACAGGCTCAGCACGAACAGGATCATGAAGATCCAGAACGACCAGTAGCCGCGCTTGTTGGCGCGGAAATTGGCAAGGCGCCGCTTGTTGGTGGGCGAAAGCCACGGCCGCTTCTGCGGTCCGGTTGTCATGGCGGCAGCGGATGCTTCCATCACACGTCCCTCCGCTCGAAGTCGATGCGGGGGTCGATCCAGGTGTAGATCAGGTCCGAGATCAGGCTGACGACGAGGCCCATGAGCGAGAAGATGTAAAGCGTGCCAAAGACGATCGGGTAATCGCGGTTGACGATGGCGAGGTAACCGAGGCGGCCCAGCCCGTCGAGCGAGAAGATGTTTTCGATCAGCAGCGAGCCGGTGAAGAAGGCGGAGATGAAGGCGCCCGGGAACCCAGCGATGACGATCAGCATCGCGTTGCGGAAGACGTGCCCGTAAAGCACCTGCCGCTCGTTCAGACCCTTGGCGCGCGCCGTGGTCACATACTGCTTCTTGATCTCGTCGATGAAGGAGTTCTTGGTCAAAAGCGTCGTGGTGGCGAAGGCCGACAGCGACATGGCGATCAGCGGCAGGGTGAGGTGCCAGAAATAATCGATGATCTTCTGCCACCATGTCAGCTCGGCGAAATTGTCCGACACCAGGCCACGCAGCGGGAACCAGTCGAAGAAGGAGCCGCCGGCAAACAGCACGATCAGCAGGATGCCGAACAGGAAGCTCGGCACCGCATATCCGACAATGACGATGCCGGACGTCCAGACGTCGAAGCTCGACCCGTCCTTCACCGCCTTGCGGATGCCGAGCGGGATGGAGATCAGGTAGGAGACGATGAGGATCCAGAAGCCGAGCGAGATCGACACTGGCAGCTTGTCGATGATGAGGTCGAGCACCGAGGTGTTGCGGAAGAAGCTTTCGCCGAAGTCGAAGCGGAGGTAGTTCCACATCATCTCGAGGAAGCGCGTCAGCGGCGGCTTGTCGAAACCGAACTGCTGTTCGAGCTTCTTGATGAACTCCGGATCAAGCCCCTGGGCACCGCGATATCGCCCATCGTCGCCGCCGCCCTGGGTCGCCAGATCATTGCCCGCACCGGAAAGCCGGTCGCCGGTGTCCTGACCCTGGATCTGCGCGATGATCTGTTCCACCGGACCGCCCGGCGCGAACTGCACGACAAGGAATGAGATCGCCATGATACCGATCATGGTCGGGATCATCAGCAAGATTCGGCGGAGAATATAGGCACCCATCAGGGCGTCCTTCCCATCGCTGCGGGCTTCGCTCTGCCGGTCCTGTCAATGAGGCTCAAAAGGCTTCTTCCTCGTTCTGAGCGAATCAATCGATCAATATGGAACAGGTGCGGGCCAGCAGTGCAAGCCTGCAGCCTTCCCCCATCAGTTGCCGGTCTTGGCGTACCAGGTGTCCGGGAAACCGATCCCGTATTCGGGCAACGTCTCGGGGCGCGTGATCCGGTTCCAGTAGGCGACCTTCATCTCGCCGGAATAAAACAGCGGGATCACATAGTGGTTGGCGAGCAGCACCCGGTCCATCGCCTTGACGGCTGCGATCTGGTCCTCGCGGTCCGGCGTGAAGACGATCCTGCGGATCAGGGTATCGATCGCCGGATCGGCGATGCCGGCATAGTTTCGCGACCCCTCGCGGCTGACCGACTCCGAGCCCCAATATTCCATCTGCTCATTGCCGGGATTGAGCGTTTGTGCCCAGACGGCCCAGATCACGTCGTAGTCGAAGCTTCGCGTCCGGTTGATGTATTGCGAGGAGTCCACGGTGCGGATGCGGGCGTCAATGCCGATCTTCTTGACGCTGGCCACGAACGGATTGACCGAACGCTCCTGCGAGGCGCTGTTGAGCAGGATTTCGAAGCTCAGCGGCTGGCC
Organism: Neorhizobium turbinariae; assembly: GCF_023223505.1. NCBI lineage: Bacteria > Pseudomonadati > Pseudomonadota > Alphaproteobacteria > Hyphomicrobiales > Rhizobiaceae > Neorhizobium > Neorhizobium turbinariae. The sequence continues at coordinate 136,524 of NZ_JALPRY010000023.1, read as the reverse complement.
GGTCTTGGCGTTGACCATCCGGTTGCCCTTGAGCTCCCATCCCGCCTCCTTCAGCAGTTCGACGGCCTTGCGCAGGTTGTCGCGCACTTTGGCCGGATCACCGCCCACCGGGTTCTTGTAGGGCGTGGTGAACACCTGCGGCGGCACCTTGTCCTTCAGTTCCTCAAGGATGGCGAGCTCGCGCCCTTCGGGCAGGCCGGAGGAGGCAAGTTCGGTGCCCCAGAAGAAACTGTCGACCCGCTTCAAACCGCCATAAGCGAGGTTCTTGTTCATCGTCTCGAAATCGAAGGCGTAGTTCAGCGCCTCGCGGACACGGGCGTCCTTGAAGATTTCCCGGCGCATGTTGGGCACCATGGCCTGCATGACGCCCGTTGCCTTGAACGGATTGGTGAGTGCTTCCTTCTTGATCCGCCCATCCTTTACGGCATCGAAGTCGTAGCGGGTCGCCCAGCGGCTGGAACTGTTCTCCTGACGAAAGTCGATCGTGCCGGCGCGGAAGGCCTCGAACTCCACATCGGCGTCGGCAAAATAGGTGTAGCTGATGGAGCGGAAGTTGTTCTGCCCGCGATTGATCGGCAGATCCTTGCCCCAATAGTCGTCGCGCAATTCGTAGCGCACCACCGAGCCAGGCTGGATCGCCGCGATTTTGTAGGGTCCGGAGCCCATTACCGGCTCCAGTGTCGTACGGGTAATGTCGCGCTGCCGGCCCTGGCTGTCCTTGCCTTCCCACCAGTGCTTGGGAAGGATCGGGAAATCGCCGACGATCGACGGCAATTCCTTGTTGTTCTTTTCGTCGAAGTGGAAGGTCACCTCGCGTTCGCCGCTCTTTTCGGTGCCCGTCACATGGCGGTAGTAGCCGGAATAAAAGGCGCTGTTCTTCTTCAGCGTCTCCATGCTGAAGATCACGTCCTCGGGCGTCACCGGCTCGCCATCCGCCCACTTCGCTTCCGGCCTCAGCCGGAAGGTGACGGTCGACATGTCTTCCGGATAGGACACCGCCTCGGCAAGCAGCCCATAGGTGCCGAAAACCTCTTCTTCCGAGCGCTTCATCAGCGTGTCGTAGATCAGACCGACGCCGGAGGCGACCGTGCCCCGGTCGATGACGATATTGACGTTATCGAAGGTCCCTTCGTCGCCGAGCCGCAAGTCGCCGGCCTTGGGTGCATCGACGTTGACATAAGGCAGTTGCTTGAAGTCTGGCGGAAGCTTGAGGTCGCCGATCACCGCCATCCCGTGGCGCCATTGCGGCTCCTGGGCGGTCGCGATCGATGCGGTGGCAACAAAGGCGGCTGCAGCCACCGCAAGAGCCCGCTTCATTCGGCCGAACGTCATTCTCTACCTCTTGGTCAAGCGTCGATCTCGCGGTGAAGCATAGGGCAAAACCGGGCAAAAAACAGGGCGACCCACTCACAAGCATTTTATCCGGGAGCCGCTGGCACGGCCGCGAGCCGCCGCCATCTCCATTTCACCAAAATCCTGTTTCAGGTAGATTCGCCATAGGAACTGATTTGCCGCGGAGCTGAAATGGAATCGACCTTGGGTGGCATGCTGCGCTTTGCTGCGGCCGGAATACTCTGTGCGGCGCTCGCCGCGCCGGCTTTCGCGAAAGACGAGGCGCCTGCCAAGCAGTTGTTCGGAGCGGTGAAGCTGCCTTCGAGCTCGCCTGCCCAGCCGTTCGGTTTCTACGCCAAGGGCTGCATGTCCGGCGCCGTTGCCTTGCCAACCGATGGCCCGACCTGGCAGGCGATGCGGCTTTCGCGAAATCGCCGCTGGGGCAACCCGCAGATGATCGCGCTTCTCCAGCAGTTCAGCCAGGACGCGGCCCGGCTGGGATGGGGGTCCGGCATCCTCGTCGGCGACATTTCCCAACCGCGCGGCGGCCCGATGCTGAACGGCCACGCATCGCACCAGATCGGCCTTGATGCCGACATCTGGTTCACGCCGAAGCCGGCCCAGCCGCTGACGCCGCAGCAGCGCGAGGACATGCCATTCACCTCCATGCTGGACAAGAGCAAGTTCCTGACGGTCGACGACCGTCGCTGGACCGGCACGCATGCCAAGCTGGTGATGCAGGCGGCAAGCTATCCCCAGGTGGAGCGCGTCTTCGTCAATCCGGCGATCAAGAAGAAGCTCTGCGAAACCTGGCGCGGTGACCGCTCGCTGCTTGGCAAGGTGCGGCCGGTTTATGGCCATGACGAGCATTTCCATATCCGCATGGCCTGCCCGCCGGGCGCGACATCCTGCAAGAAACAGGCACCGACGCCGACTACCGATGACTGCAACAGCAAGGAGCTCGCCTGGTGGTTCACCAAGGAGCCCTGGGCGCCGCCGCCGAAGCCGGATCCCAACAAGAAGCCGGTGAAGCCGCGCCAGGTGACGCTCGCTGACCTGCCGAATGCCTGCTCGGTGGTGCTTGCCGCGCCTTCGCGCTCAGAGGACGCAGCGACCTTTGGCGGCGCCATGGCCTATAGCGCCCAGCCTGCCGCTTCGGCACCGGCACAAGCCGTCGGCACCGTGATGGAGTCCTCGCTGCCCCTTACCAACGTGCCGCTGCCATCGCCGCGGCCGTGAAGTTCATCTGCGAAAGCCGGTTCTTGAAACCGGCTGGCGCTCCGCCACCTTCCCAAGCGACGAACCGCAGGCTAGAAGCTTGCAAATCGATTGAAACCGTTCTTGGGGAGAACGTCCAATCATGCCGGCAAAGCCCTGCATCGCACTGATCGCGCACGACCAGAAAAAGGCCGACATGGCCGATTTTGCGCTTCAGCACCAGGGCGCCCTCTCCCGCTTCCGTATTGTTGCAACCGGCACGACCGGCGGTCGCGTGCAGGAAGCGTGCCCCGATCTTGATGTCACCCGGCTGAAAAGCGGCCCGCTTGGTGGTGACCAGCAGATCGGCGCGATGATCGCCACCGGCGAAGTGGACATGCTCATCTTCTTCATCGACCCGCTGAGCGCCCTGCCGCATGATGTAGACGTCAAGGCACTGACGCGGCTCGCCACCGTCTACGACATTCCGATGGCGCTCAACCGCGCCACTGCCGAAAAACTCATCGACTTCCAGAAGGACTAAGCGTTCGAATGGCCGACAGCATGAAGACCGACAAGCTGCCCTTTCCGATCCTGATCGGCGACATCGGCGGCACCAATGCACGCTTTTCGGTCCTGACCGACGCCGATGCCGAACCGATCCCCTTCCCGAATATCCGCACCGCCGACTATCCGACCATCGATGCGGCAATCCAGAACGTCGTGCTGGCTTCCACGTCTGTGCGGCCGCGTTCGGCGATCCTTGCCGTGGCGGCGCCGGTGGACGGCGACGAGATTGACCTCACCAACTGCGACTGGGTGGTGCGCCCCAAGGGCATGATCGCCGAACTCGGTTTCGATGACGTGCTGGTGGTGAACGACTTCGAAGCCCAGGCGCTTGCCGTGGCTGCCCTGCCGCGGGATTTCCTGGACAAGCTTGGCCGGGGCGGCGAACCGCAACTTGCCTCGCGGGTGGTGCTTGGCCCGGGCACCGGCCTTGGCGTTGCAGGCCTTGTCCATGCACGCGAGATCTGGTTTCCGGTGCCGGGCGAAGGTGGGCATGTCGATGTCGGCCCGCGCTCCGATCGCGACTTCGAGGTTTTCCCGCACCTGAAGCGGATCGAAGGACGTGTGTCGGCCGAAGAAATCCTGAGCGGCCGCGGCGTCATCAACATCTACCAAGCCGTCTGCAAGGCCGATGGCGTCCAGCCAAGCTTCAGCGATCCGGCGGATGTGACCGCCCGTGGCCTGGATGGATCGAACCCCCAGGCTGTCGAGACGCTTTCGTTGTTTGCCACCTATCTCGGCCGCGTCGCCGGCGACATGGCGTTGATCTTCATGGCCCGCGGCGGCGTCTATCTTGCCGGCGGCATCTCGCAGAAAATCATCCCGGCGCTGAAGAAGCCGGAGTTTCGCGCGGCCTTCGAGGACAAGGCACCGCATTCGGAACTGCTCAGCACCATTCCAACCTTCGTGGTGACGCATCCGCAGGCGGCACTGGCGGGCCTTGCAAGCTTTGCCCGAGCCCCCTCGGCCTATGGCATTGCAACCGACGGACGCCGCTGGCTTCGCTGACGGCGGCTGCACCTTTCAAATAGGGATCCAAGCCGCTAAGAAGCGGTGGAGCGAAATTCGGGAACAGCCGCCATGACATCAAATGACATGAAACTCGTCGTCGTCGGCGCGGCAGGCCGCATGGGCCAGACCCTGATCCGCGTGATCAGCGAGACGCCAGGCGTGATGCTGCACGCAGCTATCGAACGGGAAGGTTCGCCCTTTCTCGGCAAGGATGCAGGTGAAATGGCCGGCGCCGGAACGCTCGGCATTCCCGTGACCGATGATCCGCTGAACGCTTTCCTCGATGCCGAAGGCGTGCTCGATTTTACGGCGCCGCAGGCGAGCGTCAACTTCTCGGTTCTCGCCGCCCAGGCCCGGATCGTCCATGTAATCGGCACCACCGGCTGCTCGGCGGAAGACGAAGCCAGGTTCGAAGCGGCGGGTCGCCATGCCCGCGTCGTCAAGTCCGGCAACATGAGCCTCGGCGTGAACCTGCTCGGCGTATTGACCGAACAGGCCGCGAGAGCCCTGCCCTCAGCCGGCTGGGACATCGAGATCGTCGAGATGCATCACAAGCACAAGGTCGATGCGCCATCAGGCACTGCGCTGCTTCTCGGCGAAGCAGCCGCCAAGGGTCGCGGCATTGATCTCGCCGCCCATTCGATTCGCGTTCGTGACGGTCATACCGGCCCGAGACCCGATGGCGCGATCGGTTTTGCTACACTGCGGGGCGGCTCCGTGGTCGGCGATCATTCCGTTCTGTTTGCAGCCGAAGGTGAACTGGTAACGCTGTCGCATAGCGCGCGCGATCGCTCGATCTTCGCCCGCGGCGCCGTTGCGGCCGCCGTCTGGGCGCGCGGGCAGAAGCCCGGTTATTATTCCATGCTCGATGTTCTCGGGCTTTCTTGAAAGACAACATCCCTCGGAGGAATTTGATGAGCGGCACCCTTGTCCTCGTTCGCCACGGCCAGAGCGACTGGAACCTCAAGAACCTGTTCACCGGCTGGCGAGACCCGGAACTCACCCCGCTCGGCATCCAGGAAGCCCAGGCCGGCGGCCAGGCTTTGGCCGACACCGGCATCAAGCTCGACATCGCCTTTACCTCGGATCTGAAGCGGGCGCAGGACACGCTGAAGATCGTGCTGGAAAAGGTCGGCCAGCCCGGCCTCGAAACCATCCGCAACCAGGCGCTCAACGAGCGCGACTACGGCGACCTGTCGGGCCTCAACAAGGATGACGCGCGCGCCAAATGGGGCGAGGAGCAGGTGCATATCTGGCGCCGCTCCTATGACGTACCGCCTCCGGGCGGCGAGAGCCTGCGCGACACGGGCGCCCGCGTCTGGCCCTATTACCTCACCGAAATCCTGCCGCGGGTTCTGCGGGGCGAAAAGGTTCTCGTGGCGGCCCACGGCAATTCGCTGCGTTCGCTGGTGATGGTGCTTGACCGGCTGAGCAAGGAAGAAATCCTCAAGCTCAACCTCGCCACGGGCGTGCCGATGGTCTACCGCCTCAACGCGGATTCGACCGTTGCCTCGAAGGAAGTGCTCGGCGACATGTCCGGCGCGCACTGAGCGTCTGATCCTTGAAACGATCTTCAAGCCGGTTGCCTTGCAGCCGGCTTTTTCTTTTGGTCTCCTGTTCAGACCCCACATCTTTTCGTTGCGGGTGCTGTTTCCGGATCGGGCACCGCGCTAGTCTCATGTCGTGCCTTCGCTGATTCCGGAACTTCATCATTGCGCTACGCCCTCTATTACTCGCCCGCCGAAGACCATCCGCTGACGGCGGCCGCATCGCGCTGGCTTGGACGCGATGCGTTCTCGGACGAAAGTTTCGCGACCCCCGATGTGCGCGGTTTGGCGTGCGGCGATGTCCATCAACTGACGGCCGACCCGCGCCGATATGGTTTCCACGCGACGCTAAAGGCGCCGTTCGAACTGGCGCCCAACAAGACGGAGGCGGAATTGGTTGCTGCGCTTGCGGCGTTCGCGGCCGCAACACCGGCTTTCACAATTCCGAATGTGATCCTGGGCCAGCTTGGTCGTTTCTTTGCCATCGTGCCTGACCGGATTTATCCGGAACTGCAGGATTTTGCGGCCCGCGTGGTCGAGGATTTCGAGCCTTTCCGCGCGCCGTTGTCCGAGGCCGACATCGCACGACGCAAGCCGGGAAACCTGCCGCCCACCCAGCGCGCCTACCTTGACCGCTGGGGTTACCCTTACGTGATGGACGAGTTCCGCTTCCACATGACCCTGACGGGTCAGGTGCCGCCAGAGCAGGCGGAGGCGATGAAGGCGGAACTCAGCCAGCGTTTCGCGCCGTTCATCCAGCAACCGCTTTCGATCGACGGGCTTGCCCTGTTCGTGGAGCCGGAGCGCGGCGCCCCCTTCACCGTCCATCGCTGGTGCGCGCTCGCACCGGCCGCCGATAGCAGGAAGACTGCCCCATGACTGAACAGGTTTTCACCAATGCCAGGATCGTGCTGGAAGACCACGTCGTCCATGGCTCGCTGCAAATCCGCGACGGCTTGATCGCGGATGTTTCGGAAGGTTCCGTCACCAGCGGTGAGGATCTTGAAGGCGACTATCTTATTCCCGGCTTGGTCGAATTGCACACCGACCACCTGGAGCAGCATTATTCGCCGCGCGCCGGCGTGCGCTGGAACACCACCGCGGCGATCCAGGCGCATGACGCGCAGATTGCCACCTCCGGCATCACCACCGTGTTTGATTGCCTGCGAATGGGTGCAGACGAGGACGGCGGCTTTCCGCGCGGCGAGATGCGCGCCATGGCGGATGCGATCCAGGCGGCCGAGAAACAGGGACGCTTGCGCTCCCAGCACCTGCTCCACCTGCGCTGCGAGGTATCAGCCGACAACGTGCTGGAGCATTTTGCCGACTTCGAGACGGACCCGTTTGTGCGCCTCGTCTCGCTGATGGACCATGCGCCGGGCCAACGGCAATTCCAGACGATGGACCAGTACATCTATTACTACAAGAAGAAGCGCGGGCTGAGCGACGAAGCATTCGACGCCTTCTGTGCCAAGCGGATCGGCGAATCGCAGCGCAATTCGACGCCGCACCGCACTGCCATTTCCAAGGTCTGCCGGGAGCGCGGCATCACCATTGCCAGCCACGACGATGCCACCCTCGGCCATGTCGACGAAGCGATCGAGAACGGCGTGCGGCTGGCCGAGTTTCCGACGAGCTTCGATGCGGCCAAAGCCTCCCACGAAGCCGGCATGAGCGTGCTGATGGGAGCGCCGAACATCGTGCGCGGCAAGTCACATTCCGGCAATATCGCCGCGCGCGACCTTGCCGAACGCGGCGTGCTCGATGTCCTGTCGTCGGATTACGTGCCGCTCAGCCTGCTGCATGCGCCCTTCGTGCTGGCCGACGAAATGGATGGCATTTCGCTGCCCGCAGCGCTGGCGATGGTCACCGCCAACCCGGCCCGCACCGTCGGCCTCGACGATCGTGGCCGCATTGCCGTCGGCCTACGGGCGGATCTGGTGCGGGTTCATCGTGTCGATGGTGTTCCCGTGGTACGCGCCACCTGGCGCCAGGGCCGGCGGGTCGCCTGATGGCAAAGGCCAAGCCGGGCTGCATGGCAGTCGTTGTTGGCCCTAGCGGCGCCGGCAAGGACACGCTGATCGCACGAGCCGCGGCACATTTCGGCGATCGCGACGGCATCGTCTTCGTTCGGCGGATCATCACCCGTGACGCGGCAGCCGGCGGCGAAGATCATGACGGCGTGGGCGACGCGGAGTTTGAGGCGCTTGCGGCATCCGGCGGTTTTGCGGTTTCCTGGGATGCACACGGGTTGCGATACGGCATCCCCGTCGAAACCCGGCAGGCCGTCGAAACCGGGCGGCTTGTCATTGCCAATGGCTCGCGCTCGGCGCTGCCGCATTTCAAGGCCGCCTACCCTCGCCTTGTCGTTTTCAACGTGACGGCCCGTCCGGAGGTGCTGGCCCGACGCCTGGCCGAACGTGGTCGCGAGACGGAGGATGAGATCAGGCAGCGTCTGGCGCGCAGTTCGCTGGAGGTGACCGGCAACTATCAGGTCGTCACCATCGACAACAGCGACAGCCTCGAAGTAAGCGCCGGGGCTTTTATTGCTGCTCTTCAGGAGCTTTACTGCGGGACTCACTTCACCTGAGGAAAACTCTTTTCTCCGCCGACTTTACTCTTCACTGACCCGCGCTAGCTTCTCCTGACACTTCAGAGGCGAGGCTATGACCGACACGACGCCGCAGGACGGGCAAACGGACAGGGCCAAAGTCGACCTTGAGGGGCGGGTGGTCGTGCTGGAAATAGTATCCATGACCGCCTTGGCGCTCGCCATGGATACTTCCGAAACCGCCGATGTCGACCATGCCCGCGGCATTGCCCGGCTGATCATGGAAACGGTGCACCAGCGCTGCGGCGAGCTGAAGATGCCGGATGAGGCAAGGCTCTCTGCCTGCTCCTATGCCGACGAACTGCTGTCGACGGCGATGCAGTCGCTTTACCCGGGCGCGCCGCAACAACACTGAGCCTTCAACTCAGTGCGCTTCGTCCCAGTTGCTCGCGGCACGCGCATCCACCTTCAGCGGCACACGCATGGCAATCGCCGGCATGGCGGCGTTCTCCATGGTCGAGATCACCACCGGCAGCGTCTCGTCGATCGCGTCGTCTTCCACCTCGAAGATCAGTTCGTCATGCACCTGAAGGAGCATGCGGGCTTTGTGCTGCAGCCCGGCTTTCGCCAGGGCGCCTTCCATCCTGACCATCGCACGGCGGATGATATCGGCCGCAGACCCTTGAATCGGCGCGTTGATGGCGGCGCGTTCATTGAAGGCACGCACCGACGGGTTGGACGACTTGATATCCGGGTAATGCGCACGCCGGCCGAAGATCGTCTCCACATAACCGTGCTCGCGGGCAAACGCCTTGGTGTTTTCCATGTAGTCGCGGATGCCCGGGAAGCGCTCGAAATACTTCTTGATGTAGTCGCCCGCTTCCGAACGTTCGATCGACAGCTGGTTGGCGAGCCCGAAGGCTGAAATGCCATAGATGATGCCGAAGTTGATCGCCTTGGCGCGGCGGCGCACTTCGCTCGGCATGCCTTCCACCGGCACGCCGAACATTTCGGATGCCGTCATGGCGTGAATGTCGACGCCATCGGCAAAGGCCTGACGCAGCGGCGGGATGTCCGCGACATGGGCGAGCACGCGCAGCTCGATCTGGCTGTAGTCGGCCGAGACGAGCTTGTGGCCCGGCGTCGAGATGAAGGCGGTGCGGATCTTGCGGCCTTCGGTCGTGCGGATCGGGATGTTCTGCAGGTTCGGCTCGACCGAGGACAGCCGCCCGGTCGTCGTCGAGGCGAGCGAATAGGAGGTGTGCACCCGCTTCGTCTGCGGGTGGACATAACCCGGCAGGGCATCGGTATAGGTGGACTTGAGCTTCGTCAGCTGACGCCAGTCAACGATCTTGCGCGGCAGTTCATGGCCGACGGCAGCGAGTTCCTCCAGCACCTGGGCGGAGGTCGACCACTGCCCGGTCTTGGTCTTTGCGCCACCCGGCAGCCCGAGCTTGCCGAACAGGATGTCGCCAAGCTGCTTTGGCGAGCCGATGGTGAACTTCTCGCCGGCCAGATGGTAGATCTCGTCTTCGATGGCGGCGGCGCGCTGCGCAAGCTCGCCGGACAGGCGCGACAGGATCTGCCGGTCGATGGTGATGCCGCGCTCTTCCATTTCAGCAAGCGTCGCCAGCATCGGCCGTTCCAGCCGCTCGTAAACCCGCGTCAGCCGCTCGGCCACAAGCCGCGGCTTCAGCACAAACCACATGCGCAGCGAAAGATCTGCCTTCTCCGCGGCATAGGTCATGGCGCGCTCGATATCGACCATGTCGAAAGCAAGCCCCGCCTTGCCGCTGCCTGCCACTTCCTTGAAGGTCATCGGCACATGGCCGAGCCATCGCTCCGACAGCGAGTCGAGCGTCTGGCCGCCCTTGCCGGCCTCCAGCACGTAGGACATCAACATCACGTCATCGTAGCTCTGGACGACGATGCTGTAGCGCTTCAGCAGAAGGTAGGCGAATTTCATGTTGTGGCCGACCTTGAGAACCGACGGGTCCTCGAGCACGATCTTCAGCCGGTCCAGCGCCTCTTTCATCGACAGCTGGTTTTCCGCCAGACCGCCCCCCAGAAGATCGCCGTCTCCGGTCTTGTGCCCCAGCGGCAGATAAGCGGAGCGAATTTCGCCGCCAGCCGGGGTATGGGCGTTGTCCGGCAGCCCGAGCGAAATGCCGGCAAGCTCCGCCTGCATCGGGTCGATGGATGCGGCCTCGGCATCGAAGGCCAGCACACCGGTTTCGTAAGCAGCACGTATCCAGTCGTCGAGCACCTCGACATCACGGATGGTGATGTAGCAGGACTTGTCGATCTTGGCGGTCGCGTAGAAATCAGCACGCGCCTGTGCGAGATCGGCGGGCCGCGCCTCTCCTACGATAACGCTGCCGGCCGCTGCCGGTTTTCCGTTGCTCGCCGGTGCCGAAGCGTTCGCCGCCGAAGCCTCGCCGGCCGGTGCCGGTGCATCAAGATCCGGGCCATGGGCTGCACCGCCCCATTCGACCTCGACCACCGCCGCATCGATCTCGTCGGCATTGCAGTCGCAGGCCGCCGCGACACGACGGGTCAGCGTGCCAAAGCCCATCGCCTTCAGGAAGCCGATCAGCTTCGGGCCATTCTGCGGCTCCAGGATCAGCCCCTCAAGGTCAACGTCGAGCGGCACGTCGGTTCGCAGTTGCACCAGCCGGCGCGACAGCCGCGCCTGCTCGGCATGCGCGATGATGTTCTCCCGCCGTTTGACCTGCTTGATCTCGCCGGCGCGCTCCAGCAGCGTGTCGAGATCGCCGAATTCTTCCAGAAGCTGGGCCGCCGTCTTCGGACCAATGCCGGGAATGCCCGGCACGTTGTCAACCGAGTCGCCGACCATGGCCTGCAGGTCGATCATCTTTTCCGGCGGCACACCCCATTTTTCGATGACATCCGGCACGCCGATCTGCTTGTCCTTCATGCTGTCGTACATGTGGACGTTCGGCGTCACGAGCTGCATCAGGTCCTTGTCGGAGGAGATGATGGTGACGTCCGCGCCGATCGCTTCGGCCTGGCGCGCATAGGTGGCGATGATGTCGTCGGCCTCGAAGCCTTCGGTCTCGATGCACGGCAGGTTGAAGGCGCGTGTCGCCTCCCGGATCAGACCGAATTGCGGAACGAGCTCCTCGGGCGGCGCCGAACGGTTCGCCTTGTAGCTATCGTAGAGGTCCTTGCGGAAGGTCTTGGCCGAATAGTCGAAGATCACGGCGAAATGCGTTGGCGTCACGCCGACCGAGGTATCACGCGCATCCGTCAACAGCTTCCACAGCATGTTGCAGAAACCCGACACGGCGCCCACCGGCAGGCCATCTGATTTGCGGGTCAGCGGTGGCAGTGCGTGGAAGGCCCGAAAGATGAAGCCGGAGCCGTCGACGAGGAAGAGGTGATCACCTTTTTTCATGGGCAGAAGCAATAACGTCCAGCCGCTGATCCGTCCATGAAAACTTGCTTGCGCAAGGCCTCCGGCTCTCACCGGAACGTTACCGATTTGTAATAGAGCATTCCCTTGAAAAGCCCCATTTGGCCCCACAAATCAGCAGTACCGGCGCCTGATCACGCCGCAGTCTGGAAGCTGGCCTGTCCCCCGCCGCGCCAGACCGGGCAAAGGCCTATCCCCCTCTCCGGGCCTTTGTCCATCAATCGAACCGCCATGGCCGATTCCCCTCCCGGTCATGGCGGTTTTTGTTTGGCCGCGCCGACGGATTTACCATGGCGAGCACGCAGGCTTGGCGAAAGCACCGCCTGCAATATATCGTTTCCTCAGCGTCCAGCTTTGGTTCGCTCAAGGAGGATGAGTCGACGTGATGGGGTTCGACCGCGCGCATTCCCCGACATATCTTGCCAGACAACTGGCCAAGAGCTTTTCCCGGTCCCTTCAGAAGCGAGCCACCGCACTTGGCTTTTCTCCGGGACAGTTTCCCGTGCTTCTCGAACTCTGGCAGCAGGACGGCCTTACCCAGAAGCAGCTTCTCGACAAGCTGGAGGTGGAGCAGGCAACGCTTGCCAACACGCTGGCGCGCATGGAGCGCGACCGCCTCATCGAACGCACGCCACATCCTTCTGACCGCCGAGCGCAGATCATCCGGTTGACGCAGCTCGGGCGCAATCTCGAAGCGCGCGCGCTGGAAGCGGCACAAGAGGCGGATGCTGCGATGTTTGCCGGCTTCAAGCGTTTCGAGCGCGAGTTGATGATCGAGTATATGCGCATGATCATCGACAACGCCCGCAAGCTCTAGCCGCGGCCGCGACCAAAGTTCTTCGATTTCAAGTGTTCAAAGCCGGCAGGGCTTGATAACACATCCTAAGCCCGCACAGCGGACGCGCCGGCTCCCTGCCGGCTGGATGACATCATCTTTTCGCAGTCAGGATTCTCCATGACCGATCTTTCTTCCGTCCTTTCCCGCGCCGACCAGAATCTCGACGCCAGCATCGAACGCCTCTTCGAACTCCTGCGGATCAAGTCCATTTCGACCGACCCCGCCTTCAAGAACGATTGCCGCCAGGCGGCAGAATGGCTCGTCGCCGATCTCACCGCACTTGGTTTCGAAGCCTCCGTTCGCCAGACCGCCGGCCATCCGATGGTTGTGGGCCATTATCCCGGACCGAGCGCCGATGCGCCGCATGTCCTGTTCTACGGCCACTACGACGTGCAGCCGGTCGACCCGATCGAGCTTTGGGAAGACGATCCTTTCGACCCGAAGATCAAGGATCTCGGCAATGGCCGTAAGGTGCTGACCGGCCGCGGATCGGCAGACGACAAGGGCCAGTTGATGACCTTCGTGGAGGCCTGCCGCGCCTACAAGGACGTGCACGGCCATCTGCCGGTGCGAGTCACCGTGCTGTTCGAAGGCGAGGAAGAGTCCGGATCGCCGTCGCTGAAGCCCTTCCTCGACGCCCATGCCGATGAGTTGAAGGCCGATTATGCGCTGGTCTGCGATACGGGCATGTGGGATGCCGATACGCCGGCAATCACCGCCTCGCTGCGCGGCCTCGTTGGCGAAGAGATCATCGTGACCGCTGCCAATCGCGACCTTCATTCGGGCATGTATGGGGGCGCTGCAGCCAACCCGATCCAGATCCTCTCGAAGATCCTCGCCGGCCTGCATGATGAAACAGGGCGCGTGACGGTTGAAGGTTTCTACGATGGCGTGGAAGAAACGCCATCCAACATCAAGTCGGCTTGGGACAACCTGACCGGCGGTCGCAATGACTTCCTCGGTGAAGTCGGCCTGTCGGAACTGGCGGGTGAAAAGGGCCGTTCGATGCTTGAACTGCTCTGGGCGCGCCCAACCTGCGAAATCAACGGCATCAACGGCGGGTATACCGGCCAGGGCTTCAAGACGGTGATTGCGTCGAAGGCCTCGGCCAAGGTCTCGTTCCGGCTCGTGGGCCAGCAGGACCCGGCAAAGATCCGCGAGAACTTCCGCGCCTATGTACGCTCGAAGATGCCGAAGGACTGCACGGTCGAGTTCCTCGAACACGGCAGCTCGCCGGCGCTGCAGCTCGGCTACGATTCACCGGTGCTGACGAAGGCAAAGACGGCGCTGTCGGAGGAATGGGCAAAGCCCGCTCTGGTCATCGGTTCTGGCGGATCGATCCCGATCGTCGGCGACTTCCAGAACCTGCTTGGCATGGAATCGCTTCTCGTCGGCTTTGGGCTCAGCGACGACGGCGTTCACTCCCCGAACGAGAAGTATGACCTGAAGTCCTTCCACAAGGGCATCCGCTCGTGGATCCGCATCATGGCAGCGCTGGCCGCCTGAGGCTTCCATCTCTCAGCCTGGCCGGTCCGCGGCCAGGTTGAGGGGAAGCCAGAAAAACAAAAGGCCGGGGCAAGCCCGACCTTTCAGTCCCCGATCATTGGTGCCAGTACATCCGTGGTCACTCGAGATGGGATAAGCATTTCCGGCGCGGCCGCTTCAAATCGAAAACGACTCATGCGGCTCTAGCAGTCATCGTCTCTCCGAAAGGTTAACATTCCGTAAACGCGGATATGTCACCTGCTTCAAGACGGCACGGTCTCCCGTATTTGCCGTTACCTATGACCCGATCAGCATTTCTGTCCTCAAGCCTCAGGTGCGCCGGAAACGCGACTGAACCCTAAATGGGGATGGGTCCACCCCTTTACAAGAGGAAGATCTCCAAACGAAGAAAAGGCCGGACGAGCCGGCCTTTTCGAAGAACTTGGGATCAAGAATGATCAAGCAGCCTGAAGATGGTCTGCCGAAACCTTGCCCGAACGCTTGTCGGTTACGAGCTCGTAGGAGAGCTTCTGGCCGTCCTTGAGCTGGCCCATGCCAGCGCGCTCAACAGCGGAGATGTGAACGAAAACGTCCTGTGCGCCATCATCCGGCTGAATGAAGCCATAACCCTTGGTTGCGTTGAACCACTTTACAGTACCGGTCGCCATAACGATGCCTTTCATGCAAATAAGACCGACTTGTTCCGCGCAGTCGCCTGCGAGAAACGGTGAGTTTCGTATTTGAAGAAAGATCGTCGCTGACGCGGGAAGCGTGTCGTGCTGGCTTATCAAACAAATATCGATGCGAAATCATCTAGGCTGACGACGTGCAAACGTCAAGATGCAGCGCCTCTCGGTGAGGTGCCTCTCGTCAGTCCCGGACAAAGAGAAAGCCCGGCGCGGGAGGAGGAGCGCCGGGCTTTCGATACTGACCAACAACCGGGAGGAGGAGGTGTTGCTGGTCCCATCGGAGGCGCTGGGAGGAGGAGTGCGCCTGTCGATGAGTTGACTATATAGGAGCACGGCTTAAAAAACAGTCAAAATTTCGCACTGCAGCAATGCGTTTTCTGCATAGGTAGAAGAAGAGGGGCTTGCGAGACGCGCAAGGCTCGGCCATCTTGCCACCATGAGCCTTGAATCCGTTCGCACTTTCTTCTCCCTCAAAGCCCCTGAGATCGACGTCATCGTCACCGAACAGAGTTCGGCGACCGTCCAGCTTGCCGCCGAGGCGCATGGAGTGGACGCAGACCAGATCGCCAAGACCATCTGCCTGCGCGCAGGCGATGAAACCATGCTGGTGGTGATGTCCGGCATGAGCCGGCTTGATAACCGCAAGTTCCGCGACCGTTTCGGACCGAAGCCGCGCATGCTCGGCGGCGATGAAGTCGTGGCGCTGACGAGCCATCCGGTGGGCGGGGTCTGCCCGTTTGGCCTGGCGACACCGCTGCCGGTTTATTGTGACGTGTCGCTGAAACGCCATGCGATCGTTGTGCCGGCCGCCGGGGCAATCAATGCTGCTGTGCGCATCGCGCCGGACCACATGGCTGAACTGACCGGCGCCGTCTGGATCGATGTGGCCCAGGAACAGGTCGCCGTCAGCGATACGCCCGCGTGAAGCGTATCGCTGCAAGGCATCATTTTCAGAAACGATCTGTGAGGTAGCGGCGGTACCAGGCCTGCTTGCTTTCGGCAGAGGCACTCGCCACAACGTACCCGATCGCAAAGCCGATTGCGCCGATCAGCGTGAACAGGGTGGTCGTTGCAGCCGGGTGTTCGCGCACGGTGCCAGCCACGGACGCGGCTTCGCTCTGCACATAGCTCGCCGCCGTGCCGGCACGTTCGGACAACCGCTCATAAGCCTTGCCGCCCTTTTCAGCCAGAAGCTCGCGCAGGTTGGCGATCTCGGTGCGGAGCGTCGCGATCTCGTTGCTGACATCGTCGTCATAGGACGAACCGGATCCAACAGGGGTCTTCATATCTTTCACGGGCTCTGCCATGCGGGCCTCCTTCGGGGTTGATCGAGAGTTCGGTCAATTCCCGAAGGAACGATATGTTCCTTTTGGATGTTTGGCGTGTAGCGCTGTACCCGCCTGTGGCAGATGAAAGCCGGAAAAACTAGCGGCTGCTGACAAGCGCGGCAGCAACGGCCGCAAGCTTTTCCTCGTCGTCCTTGCCCTTCTGGAGGGAGTTGACGAGGATCAGCGCCAGCGCCTCGGCATCCGGGCTGGTCTTGTCGATCTGATGTTCCTGGCAGGCGCGGTCGAAGACCTGCTGCAACAAGGTAAGTTGTTCGGGATTGACCGGATTCCGTACCAACTGCGTAGGCATACATCCTCCCGATCTTGTAAAGCCCGATCGGCAGACTATTGCTGCTCCTTTCGCACCGATACCTTTACTCCCAGTACCGGCACAGGTCGAAGTTCGGTACAGCCGAGCCACAACCTCCCGAGGCCTTTCGACGACAGGTCGCTACACTCTGATCATTAACAAATAGTTTAGCAACAATAACTTTAGAGGGGTACAATATAGGGGTGGAAGCAACTCGGCTTCTACCTATGCGACCGTTCTGGCAAGCAGGGAGAGCCCCCTGCGCGAGGGCTCCCGAAAGACTTGAAAATCAGGCCATACCGGCCGGGTCACCGATCGGCAGGAGGGCCGGATTGAGCGTCGGATCCTGCGGGTTCTTGCTGTCGCCTGGGTCCTGGGCCGGCGTCAGCGGCGGCTTTTCCTGGACCCGATCCGGGATGCCGCCTTCGGGCTGTGGCCCGCGTGGCGTTTCGGAACCGGGATTGGGTAGCGGATCGCGATTGGGCATGCGTCATCTCCCTTGGTTGAACAGAACCAACGGGCTTGGCCGCGAAGGGTTCCTTTCCCAAGGGTCGTGCCGCAGCGCAGCCAAAATACTTCGGCTGTCACATCCAGGGATGCCCGCGCCGCGGACGGCGCGGGTCATACTCAGTCGCTGACGCGTGTTTCGCTCTTCAGGCGATCACGCTTCAGAAGGACGACCTTCTCGGCAGATTTTTCATCGGACTTGGTGACGCTGGCGGTGGTGACTTCCTTGTCCACCTTGGCAGAGGCCGTGACGTGGCCGGCGCAATCCGCAAGAGCAGCGGACGACGTGAACCCGAGAACGGCGGCGATTGCGAGAAATGTCTTCATGTCATTCTCCTTCGCTTCGGTTGCGGGTGGGAGAATAACCGGTAATGCCGAAAATACTAAATCACGAATACGCGTCCCGGCTGCCAGCCAGCCGTTACATCAACTTCGACAAATCTTCGCGGCTGATGAATATATCCGTCTTGCCTGCCTCATGCGCCGGATGACTGAACTCGAACTTCACCCGCTCCGGCATTTCCAGAGCCTGCTTGATGTTCACCAGTCCGACAGGCACGCGCTGTCCGTCATTGAAGACGACCGCCTCCACGATCTTGATCATTTCCTACCTCCTCCAGGCAGAACCTGCGAAAAACGGAACGTTTCTCCCACCCGATTCCGTTTTTTCTAAGGTAGAGAATGCCTCGGCTTGAAGCTTGTCAAGCAAATGCTCATGTACGAGCTAGGTACTTAATGCAGGTCGAGCGGTAGCTGGATCCCCTTCGGGATGCTCGGACGACGCTGGTTGGCGATCTGGATCCTCTCGAACACCTTGCGCCGGCGCTCGGCCTCTGCCTCGCGCAGCGCCTTGGATGCCGCAACCGCGGCCATGGCACGCTCGATCACTTGTGCGGCTCTGCTCATCAGCACCTCCATATGTTCTCTGTTTGTTCTCATATCTGAGGATGGAGGTCAAGTGTTTCAAGCACGGCGTGCATATAGCGTTGCTTTACGCCTCCTTAAATCGCCGCATTTACAGTCCAACCAATGACTTGGGCGGAGTAATCGAGACGGAACTGCTTCTCGCGAGCAGGTAAAGGACGAACGGGGGCATGCCGGCTTAATGGCGCCAAGAGGCAAATCAGACAGACGCGTCGAACCATCGTTCGAAGGTTCGCGGGATAGCAGCGATTTCCGGATCGATGCCGACGAGCGCATCGTCGGCAACGGCCGTCCGGTCAAGCGCGCGCCCAAACAGGCGTCTGAGGAGCCGCCTCCACGGTCTCGCGGCAAGAAGGCGCGGCGTGCTCGCAAAAGCGGCGGCCTGTTCGGTCCGATCCGCCGGCTCATTTATTGGTGTTTCGTGCTGGGCATCTGGGCCGGGATCGGCGTCGGCGGGCTTGTGCTCTATTACGGGGCGCAGATGCCGGCTGCCAGCACCTGGGCGATCCCGGACCGGCCGCCGAACATGAAGATCACCGCCATCGACGGCTCGGTTATTGCCAACCGCGGCTCCACCGGCGGCGAGGCCTTGGCGCTCGAAGAGATGTCGCCTTACCTGCCACAGGCGGTCATCGCCATCGAGGACCGGCGTTTCTATTCGCATTTCGGCGTCGACCCCTTCGGCCTGGCGCGCGCCTTCGTCAACAATCTCACGGGCCAGCCGATCCAGGGCGGCTCCACCATCACCCAGCAGCTGGCGAAGAACCTCTTCCTCTCCCCGGAGCGCACCTTCGAGCGCAAGATCCAGGAAGTGCTGCTGTCGTTCTGGCTGGAGACGAAGTTCACCAAGGAGCAGATCCTGGCGATGTACCTGAACCGGGTCTTCTTCGGCTCGAATGCTTATGGCGTCGAGGCGGCCTCGCGGCGTTACTTCAACAAGTCGGCGCGCGACGTGAACCTTGGCGAGGCGGCGACGCTCGCGGGTCTCCTGAAGGCGCCGTCGCGCCTGTCCCCGGCACGCGATCCGGAAGCGGCGGAAGCCCGCGCCCAGGTGGTGCTCGGCGCCATGCGGGAAGAAGGTTTCGTTACCGACAGCGATTTGAAGACGGCCATGTCGCAGCCGCCAGCGAAGGCCAAGAGCTACTGGTCGGGCGCGCAGCATTATGCCGCGGACATGGTGATGGACGAGGTCAAGACGCTGATCGGCGAGCCCAAGGCCGATGTCGTGGTCGAGACCACCATCGATCTTCGCTTGGAAGAAGCTGCCGAGAAGGCGCTCAACACCATCCTGACAAAGGAAGGCGCCAAGCTTAACGCTTCGCAGGCCGCCCTTGTCTCGGTCGATGCGACAGGCGCCATCCGCGCTGTCGTCGGCGGGCGTGATTATGCCCAGAGCCAGTTCAACCGCGCCGCCAAGGCGAAGCGCCAGCCGGGCTCCGCCTTCAAGCCGTTCGTGTATGCCGCAGCGCTCGAGGCTGGTGCCCTTCCGGACACTGTGATGAACGACGCGCCGGTCAAGATCGGCAACTGGTCGCCGGAAAACTACGACCAGAAGTTCCGCGGACCCGTCACCATCGCCTCGGCGTTGGCGCAGTCTCTGAACACGGTGGCGGCGCAACTTGCCAACCAGGTCGGTCCCGACAAGGTCGTGAGCCTTGCGCACCGCCTTGGCATCGATTCCGAGATCCAGCCGAATGCCTCGATCGCGCTCGGCACGTCGGAAGTCTCGCTCGTCGAGCTCACCGCATCCTATGCCGCCTTCATGAACGGCGGCTACAAGGCGACACCGCATATCGTCAAACGCATCAGCGACATGGACGGCAAGGTCCTTTACGAGGCTGACTATACCAATCCGCCGCGCGTGCTGAGCGAGCCGGTGGCGGCCACCATGAACAGCATGATGAACCGCGTCATCAACGAAGGCACCGGCAAGGCCGCCAGGATCGATGGCTGGCAGGCAGCCGGCAAGTCCGGCACCACTCAGTCCTTCCGCGATGCGCTATTTGTCGGTTACACGAGCATCATGACCACCGGGATCTGGTTCGGCAACGACGACGGCGCCTATATGAAGAAGGTGACCGGCGGCGGCCTGCCTGCCAAGGCCTGGAAGGACTACATGACGGTTGCGATGAAGGGCTATTCGCCGACGCCGCTGTTCGGCACCGGCCGCAGCCTCGAGCTTCCGCCACCGGCTCCTGTCGAACAGCAGCCCGAACAATCGATCGGCGATTTCCTGTCCGGCATCCTGCCCGGCGGCGGCACGCGCCGCAACGAGCCGGCACCGGACGGATATCCACCGGCGCCGCCGCGCCCTGTCCAGGGTTCCGCCTCAATCGAGCCGCCCGTTTCACGCAACCGTGCCGCCCCTGCCCCGGCTCCCGTTTACCCGGATGAGCCGGGCTACCAGGCGCGCCCGGAACCCAACTATCGCCGCACCTATGGCGACGTCGTGCCGCCCGCCGATGTGGGTGGCCGCCGGGACTATCGCGAGTATCGCGGACCCTATGACGCACCCGTGCCGGTGGCGCCTGCAGGTGCCCGTCGCGGGCCCATTCCGCCGGGCGAAGTCGGGGTCGTCGACAACTATCCCGAGGGGCGTCGCACCACGCTTTTCGACATCCTGATGGGCGAATAGAAGATTTCCCGCAAAGCCCGTGCGCGAGTCGCTTTATTTGCTGAACTGCAAGCGATTTCCCGCCTTGCAGTCGCAAAAACCCATCCTTATATACGCCGCATACCGCAGCCGATGCTGCGAAAACCATCCCAGTCGAGGAACTGTCAAAGGAATGCCTTCAAGGGGTTCTGGCGGTTCGCTTAAAGGAGAGAGAAGAAATGGCTAAAGTAATTGGCATCGACCTCGGCACCACGAACTCCTGCGTCGCTATCATGGACGGCAAGGATGCCAAGGTGATCGAGAACGCTGAAGGCGCACGTACCACGCCTTCCATGGTCGCATTTACCGATGATGGCGAGCGCCTCGTCGGCCAGCCGGCAAAGCGCCAGGCTGTTACCAACCCCACCAACACGCTGTTTGCTGTCAAGCGCCTGATTGGCCGTCGCTACGAAGATCCGACCGTTGAAAAGGACAAGGGTCTTGTTCCGTTCGAGATCGCCAAGGGCGACAACGGTGATGCGTGGGTCAAGGCACAGGGCAAGCCCTATTCGCCTGCACAGATTTCCGCGATGATCCTTCAGAAGATGAAGGAAACCGCCGAGTCCTACCTCGGTGAAAAAGTCGAGAAGGCCGTCATCACCGTTCCGGCTTACTTCAACGACGCGCAGCGCCAGGCAACCAAGGATGCCGGCCGCATCGCCGGTCTTGAAGTGCTGCGCATCATCAACGAGCCGACGGCAGCCGCTCTCGCCTACGGTCTCGACAAGAAGGACGGCAAGACGATCGCCGTTTACGACTTGGGTGGTGGTACCTTCGATATTTCGGTTCTCGAAATCGGCGATGGCGTCTTCGAAGTGAAGTCGACCAACGGCGACACCTTCCTCGGCGGTGAAGACTTCGACATGCGTCTCGTCGAATACCTCGCATCCGAGTTCAAGAAGGACAACGGCATCGACCTGAAGAACGACAAGCTCGCCCTGCAGCGCCTCAAGGAAGCTGCGGAAAAGGCCAAGATCGAACTGTCGTCCTCGCAGCAGACCGAAATCAACCTGCCGTTCATCACGGCTGACGCTTCCGGTCCGAAGCACCTGACGCTGAAGCTGACCCGCGCCAAGTTCGAAAGCCTGGTTGACGATCTGGTCCAGCGCACCGTTGCTCCGTGCAAGGCAGCGCTCAAGGATGCCGGCGTCACCGCAGCTGAAATCGATGAAGTGGTTCTTGTCGGCGGCATGAGCCGCATGCCGAAGGTCCAGGAAGTCGTCAAGCAGTTGTTCGGCAAGGAGCCGCACAAGGGCGTCAACCCGGACGAAGTGGTTGCCATGGGCGCTGCCATCCAGGGCGGTGTTCTCCAGGGCGACGTCAAGGACGTCCTGCTTCTCGACGTGACCCCGCTGTCGCTCGGCATCGAAACGCTCGGTGGCGTCTTCACCCGCCTGATCGACCGCAACACGACGATCCCGACCAAGAAGTCCCAGGTCTTCTCGACTGCCGAGGACAACCAGCAGGCCGTGACGATCCGCGTGTCGCAGGGCGAGCGTGAAATGGCAGCCGACAACAAGCTGCTTGGCCAGTTCGACCTCGTCGGCATTCCGCCGGCACCGCGCGGCATGCCGCAGATCGAAGTCACCTTCGACATCGACGCCAACGGCATCGTGCAGGTTTCGGCCAAGGACAAGGGTACCGGCAAGGAACAGCAGATCCGTATTCAGGCGTCTGGCGGTCTGTCTGATGCCGAGATCGAAAAGATGGTCAAGGATGCCGAGGCCAACGCCGAAGCTGACAAGAAGCGTCGTGCTGCCGTTGAAGCCAAGAACCAGGCCGAAAGCCTCGTTCACTCGACCGAGAAGTCTCTGAGCGAGTACGGCGACAAGGTAACCGAGGCCGACCGCAAGGCCATCGAGGATGCGATCGCATCGCTGAAGGCTGCCGTTGAAGCATCCGAGCCGGATGCCGACGACATCCAGGCGAAGACGCAGACCCTGATGGAAGTCTCCATGAAGCTTGGTCAGGCTATCTACGAAGCCCAGCAGGCTGAAGGCGGTGCTTCTGCCGAAGGCGGCAAGGACGATGATGTCGTCGACGCCGACTACGAAGAAGTCAAGGACGACAAGAAGTCTGCCTGATCGCCGGCTGTCTGATGGCTTTAGTTCTGAACCATAGTTGACTTAAGTAATCCGGCTGCCATCGTGCAGCCGGAATCCTTTCCGGAGCCGGTTACCTGATGGCAAAAGCAGATTTTTACGAAACGCTGGGTGTCGGCAGATCCGCTGACGAGAAGGAGCTGAAAAGCGCCTTCCGTAAGCTGGCCATGAAGTATCATCCGGACAAGAACCCGGGTGATGCGGAAGCCGAAAAGAAGTTCAAGGAGATCAACGAGGCCTACGAGACCTTGAAGGATCCCCAGAAGCGTGCAGCCTATGACCGCTTCGGCCACGCCGCATTCGAGCATGGCGGCATGGGTGGTGGCGGCGGCTTCTCGGCCGGCGCTGGCGGCTTCTCCGACATCTTCGAAGACATCTTTGGCGAAATGATGGGTGGCGGACGTGCACGCCGGTCTACCGGTGGACGCGAACGCGGCGCCGACCTTCGCTACAACATGGAAATTACGCTGGAAGAAGCCTTTACCGGCAAGACGGCGCAGATCCGGGTTCCGACCTCGATCACCTGTGACGTCTGTTCCGGTTCGGGCGCCAAGCCCGGCACGCAGCCCAAGACGTGCGGCACCTGCCAGGGCTCCGGTCGCGTACGCGCTTCGCAAGGTTTCTTCTCGGTGGAACGCACCTGTCCGACCTGCCATGGTCGCGGCCAGACGATCACCGATCCCTGCACCAAGTGCCATGGCCAGGGCCGCGTGACGGAAGAGCGTTCGCTGTCGGTCAACATCCCGGCCGGCATTGAGGACGGCACCCGCATTCGCCTGCAGGGCGAAGGCGAAGCCGGCACTCGCGGCGGACCTGCAGGGGACCTCTACATCTTCCTGTCGGTAAAACCGCACCAGTTCTTTCAGCGCGACGGAGCCGACCTTTATTGCGCCGTGCCGATCTCCATGACGACGGCCGCCCTGGGCGGTACCTTCGACGTGGCGACGCTCGACGGCACCAAGTCACGCGTGACGGTGCCGGAAGGGACCCAGCCCGGCAAGCAGTTCCGCCTGAAGGGCAAGGGCATGCCGGTGCTGCGTTCGTCGCAGACGGGTGACCTCTATATCCAGATCCAGATCGAGACGCCGCAGAAGCTCACCAAGCGGCAGCGCGAACTGCTTCAGGAGTTCGAGGAAATCTCGTCCAAGGAAAACAATCCGGAATCAACGGGCTTCTTTGCCCGGATGAAGGAATTCTTCGACAGCTAGGCTGCCGACAGAGCCACCTACAAACAAAAAACGCCGGCCCTCGTGGCCGGCGTTTCTCGTTTGTGGGTGGCTCAGTAGTGCGGTGGCCGGGTAATCGGCGGCGCATCGAGCGATGCTTCTTCGAGCGTGAGGAACCGCTCCGTCAGCCGATCGAGTTTTGCCCGCATCTGCTCGACCACCTTCCATTGTTCGGCAAGCTGGTCGGACAGTTCCTCGATCACCTTGGCCTGGTGGGCGGCCAGTTCCTCGAGCCGTATCAGTCTGTCTTCGTCAGTCATGACCGTTGAACCTCCTTGCACTGCCGCTTCTTAATCAGTGGCAAGCGCAAGGTCCATGCGTCAAGCTCAGGCGATGAGCCGCGGGCGTTCTTCGCGCACGGCCCGGACCGTCGACCGCGTCTTGAAGCGGCCAAGCAGCGACGCCAGGCGGCGGCTGATGCCGACGAGGCTTTCGGTCGAGGCATTGGTTTCTTCCATCAGCGCGGCGTTCTGCTGGGTGATCTGGTCCATCTCACGGACAGCCGCATTGATCTCGCCGATGCCGGAGGCCTGCTCCTGCGCCGAACGGGCAATCGAGCTGATGTGCTCGTCGATCGACTTCACCCGCTGGCCGATGCCGACAAGTGCCTCGCCGGTGCGGTTGACGAGATCGACGCCGCGTACGACGTCGGCCGACGAACGGTCGATGAGTTCCTTGATCTCCTTGGCCGCCGCAGCCGAGCGCTGCGCCAGTTCGCGAACTTCCTGGGCAACGACCGCAAAGCCCTTGCCCTGGTCGCCGGCGCGCGCAGCTTCAACACCGGCGTTCAGTGCGAGCAAGTTGGTCTGGAAGGCGATCTCGTCGATGACGCCGATGATCTGGTTCATCTTCTGCGAAGACTGCTCGATCTCGCCCATGGCGGCAACGGCCTGCTGGACGACTTCGCCGGAGCGAACGGTGTCGGACGCGGATTCGCGCACGATCGTCTGGACCTCGCGGGTTCGCTGGGCGGACTGGGTCGAGATGGTGGTGATCTGCTCGAGCGCGGCGGCGGTCTGCTCAAGTGCCGACGCCTGCTGTTCGGTGCGCTTGGCCATGTTGTTTGTGGCAGACGATATGCCGCCGGCTTCGGCGCGCACCTGCTCTACGGACGCGTTGATTTCGCGCATCGCAGCGTCGAGCTCGGCGAGCGAGGAGTTGTAGTTTTCCTTCAGCTTGGTGAATTCCGGCGCAAGCTGCGCCCAGAGTTCGGCCGTGAGATCGCCGTCCGCGAGGCTGCGGAGCGCTGCATCGATCGCGGCAACTGCCGTTGCCTGCTCCGACTGCACCCGATGACGTTCGGCTTCCACGCGCTGGCGTTCCTCATTCAGCGCATCGAGATAAACCGAGATGCTGTAATCGACGTCGACCAGCGCCGCCTTGACGATGGCCGTCACCTGCTCGGACAGCACCTTGCCCTTCTTCTCATGAAAGAAGCCTTTCATCTCGTTGGCGATGACGGCGCGGATGAGCCCGTCGAGCACGACGGAATAGCCGCCGATATACCAACGCGGTTCGATCCCGAGGCGGGCGTGCACCTTGCCGATAGCGGTGACGCCTTCGACATAATTGGCTTCATACTTGCCGGAGCTGATCTTTTCCCAGTGCTGGGCCTGCTTGCTCTTGGCATGCGCGATATGAGCGTCGCTCGAGAAGAACTTGCTCGTATGCGGATGCGCCTTGACCTTGCGGTAGAAGACGTCGAGCGCGCTGTCGGCCGCCTGCTTGACGATCGGCTGGATCGCGGCGAGCTGACGCCGCTGCTCCGGACCGATGCCTGCAAATTCAAGACGGTCGTCGAGGTCGTTCATACGGTTCTGGTCGCTCAAGGCTACCCCCTTGTCAGATTATTTCCACATGGCGGTCTGCGATGAGATGCATGGTGGGTGATGTGACACATCTAGCAATCGGCCTTTAACGTGCTGTTAGTCACCACCCCTATTTTCTCACTAACGACAAATTGGCATTGATCTTTTTGACGCTGGCTTCGTAGCCGCGCCTCAGAATCAACCCCGTCGTCCTCCGGTCCTTGAGTGCAATATTCACCCCGAAAACCGATGCGCGCTTGCCATCCGGGCCTGGAGCCCTTAGCTCCTGCTGCAACGAACCCAAGATACCTGATGGCGCAGAAGACCTCCCTTTCCCGGCTGAAGCTCACCGACTTTCGCAACTATGCGCACGCCGCGCTGGCGCTCGACGGGCGGCATGTGGTGCTGACCGGGGAAAATGGTGCCGGCAAGACCAACCTTCTTGAAGCGGTCTCCTTCCTGTCGCCGGGACGGGGCCTTCGCCGTGCTGTGCTGGCCGATGTCACGCGGGTAGGCGCGCCGGGCGGTTTCACCATCTTTGCCGATCTCGACGGCATGGAAGGGGAAGTTGCGGTCGGTACAGGCATCGAACCGAACGAGAGCGAGACGGTATCGCGCAAGCTGCGCATCAACGGCACGCCAGCCAAATCCACCGAAGAGATCTCCGATCATCTGAGCGTATTGTGGCTGACGCCGGCGATGGACGGGCTCTTCACCGGCCCCTCCGCCGATCGCCGTCGTTTCCTCGACCGGCTCGTCCTTTCGCTCGACCACGGCCATGGTCGCCGCGCCGGCGATTTTGAGCGCGCCATGCGCAGCCGCAATCGCCTGCTCTCGGAAGGCCGGTTCGACCCCGCCTGGCTTTCGGCGATCGAGGCGCAGATGGCGGGCCTTGGTATCGCCATGGCGGCCGCACGGCATGAGATGCTGGGTCTGCTGCGCCGGCTTTCGGCCGGCAGCGGCGACACCCCCTTCCCCACCCCTGTCCTGGCGCTGGAAGGCTTCCTCGATGGCGCCATGGATCGCCCGGCGGCCGATCTCGAGGAGGAATACCTGGAGATGTTGCGCACCAGCCGCGGCCGCGATGCCAGCGCCGGACGCACGCTCGATGGGCCACACCGCTCCGACCTTCTCGTGCGCCACCGCGAGAAGGACATGGACGCAGCGCGCTGCTCGACCGGCGAGCAGAAGGCCCTGCTGATCGGGCTTGTGCTCGCACATGCGCGCCTGACGGCCGACATGACCGGTTATGCGCCAATCCTGCTTCTGGACGAGATCGCCGCCCATCTCGACGAAGGACGACGCGCCGCGCTCTTCGACCTCGTGCATGGGCTTGGCGGCCAGGCCTTCATGACCGGCACCGATCGGCACATGTTTTCCGCCCTTGCCGACCGCGCACAGTTCTTCACCGTCGCGCATGGCGGCATAACCGCCGAGCCTTCTGCCTGATTTCCGCCTTACGCGGCCATGGGCGTGGTGTTATGCTCCCCCCATGGAACATGAGACAGCCGCACCGCTCGACCAGCAGGAGATCGAGCGTTATCGCCGCCACATCCTGCTGCCGGAGATCGGCGGCACCGGCCAGCAAAAGATGAAGAACGCCCGCGTGCTGGTGATCGGCGCCGGCGGGCTTGGCGCACCCATTCTCGAATATCTTGCGGCCGCCGGCATCGGCACGCTCGGCATCATCGATGACGACCGGGTATCGCTCTCTAACCTGCAGCGTCAGGTCATCCACGATACGGGAACCCTGGGTGAGATGAAGACGAGGAGCGCGCGCGAGGCAATCGTCCGGCTCAATCCGCATGTCCGGGTGATCGACTTCGAGGAGCGCTTCTCGCTCGACTGGGCGGCCCAGCACCTGAAGCGTTTCCACCTGCTCATCGATGGCTCAGACAATTTCGACACCCGATACAGTGCTGCCGATGCGGCGGAAGCGGCGCGTATCCCGCTGGTGACGGGTGCCGTCGGCCGCTTCGACGGCTCGCTCACCGTGCTGAAGCCATATGAAACCAATGCGACCGGTGACCTTTATCCGGCCTATCGCGACCTTTTTCCCGAAAAGCCACCGGAAGGGCTCATCCCGTCCTGTGCAGAGACCGGCATTGTCGGCGCGCTGACGGGCGTCATCGGCACGTTGATGGCGATGGAAGCAATCAAGCTCGTCACCGGCA
Organism: Neorhizobium turbinariae; assembly: GCF_023223505.1. Classification (NCBI taxonomy): domain Bacteria; kingdom Pseudomonadati; phylum Pseudomonadota; class Alphaproteobacteria; order Hyphomicrobiales; family Rhizobiaceae; genus Neorhizobium; species Neorhizobium turbinariae. Next base: position 108,839 of record NZ_JALPRY010000023.1, on the reverse strand, counting down.
TCGGGGAGCCGCTGCTTGGCCGACTGCTACTCTATGACTCTCTGTCCGCCCGCTTCGACACCATCAAATACAAACGCAATGCCAGGGCCGCGGCAGAATGATCGACATCGTCCGGATTGATGAAAGCTTCAGCCGCTGGAACGAGTTGCTGGCGCTCATCCTGTCCTCCTTTGCCTATATGGAGGGCGTCATCGACCCGCCGTCTTCGGCGACCCGCCTGACGCTGGCGGCCCTCGCCTACAAGGCCCGGGACGAGATCGCCTTCATTGCCGTGGAGGGTGAGCGGCTGGTCGGCTGCATCTTCTGCAGACCGGAGCCGGAATCGCTTTACGTCGGCAAGTTTGCAGTCTCCCCGTCGCACCAGGGCAAGGGGATCGGTGCAAAACTGCTTGCCGTCGCTGAAGAGGTGGCGCGCGAAAAGAGCCTCCCCCGGCTGCGTCTCGAAACCCGCATCGAGCTCACCGGCAACCACGCAACCTTCACACGCTGGGGCTTCGTCAAGACGGCGGAAACGAGCCATCCAGGCTTTACCCGCACCACGACGATCGAGATGCAGAAACCGCTCGCCTGACCTCAGTTACGGCCCGGCAGGACGCGGTTTGGCGGCCGGTGGCCGTCGAAGAAGGTGCGGATGTTGATGATCACCTTGTCGCCCATGTCGATGCGGCCTTCGATCGTGGCCGAGCCCATATGCGGCAGCAGCACCACCCGGCCTTCCTTGGCAAGCTTGACAAGCTTCGGATTGACCGCCGGCTCGTTCTGGTAGACGTCAAGACCGGCGCCGGCGATCTTGTGGTCGCGCAACAGTTGGATCATCGCTGCTTCATCGATGATGTCGCCACGGGCCGTGTTGACGATGATAGAGGTCGGCTGCATCAGCGCCAGCCGGCGGGCTGACAGGAGATGGAAGGTCGCCGGCGTTGAGGGGCAATTGACCGAAACGATGTCGACGCGGGCCAGCATCTGGTCGAGGCTGTCCCAGTAGGTCGCTTCCAGCTCTTCCTCCGTCTGCGGGCTTACGCGCTTGCGGTTGTGGTAGTGGATCGAAAGCCCGAAGGCCTTGGCGCGTCGCGCGACAGCGGTGCCGATACGGCCCATGCCGACGATGCCGATGCGCTTGCCCCAGATCCGCCGACCGAGCATCCAGGTCGGGCTCCAGCCGTCCCACTCGCCCGGCTTGTCGGTCAGGATCCGCGATCCTTCGGCGAGCCGACGGTTGACCGCCAGAATCAGCGCGAGCGTCATGTCGGCCGTGTCTTCGGTCAGCACGTTGGCGGTGTTGGTGACGGTGATGCCCTTTCGCGCCGCCGCCTCGATGTCGATATGGTCAAACCCGTTGGAGAAGCTTGCGATCAGCTTCAGCTGCGGCCCGGCTTCATCGATCAGCGACTCGTCGATACGGTCGGTCACCGTCGGCACCAGCACGTCGGCGGTCTTCACCGCGGCCAGCAGTTCATCACGCGAGCGGGGCGTGTCGTCGATGTTGAGCTCAGCCTCAAACAGTTCGCGCATGCGGGTTTCGACCGCATCCGGCAGCTTACGGGTAATGTAGACCTTGGGTTTTTTCTTCGCAGTCATGAGCTCTGTTATCTGACGCCTTTTAGGAGGTCCTTAACCAAGTCGCGCGATAGTTCGACGATCCAGGGCGTTTTCTACCAGACCCGTCGGCGAAGACAAACAAAACCTCGCGGGTTTCGGAAAGCCCAGATGGACAAGCCGGACCTGATCATCATGCGCCAACTCATTCTCCGTTGCCTTCTTGCCCTCACCTTCGGTCTCACCGTCGCCCTCCCGGCCGCGCCCGTTTTCGCACAGGGTGCCAAGGGTGCGAGCGGTCTGCCGCTGCCCCGATTTGTCAGCCTGAAGTCCCGCAAGGTGAACATCCGCATCGGCCCGAGCACCGATTACCCGGTTGCCTGGATGTATATGAAGTCCGGCACGCCGATGGAAATCATCCAAGAATACGAAAACTGGCGCCGCGTGCGCGATGCCGACGGCACCGAAGGCTGGGTCAACCAGGCGCTTCTTTCCGGCGAGCGGACGGCCGTTGCAGCGCCCTGGATGCGCAGCAAGGGAACGGACATCTATGTCAACCTGCGGCGCGACCCGCAAAGCACCGCCGCGGTGGTCGCCAAGCTGCAGCCCGGCGTGGTCGTTCAACTCGACGAATGCAATGGTGACTGGTGCCGCGCGCAAGCGAACGGCACCAAGGGCTGGGTTTCCCAGGCCGAGATCTGGGGCGCCTATCCCGGCGAGGCGTTCAAGTAAGTCCTTTGGATGGAGGCCTCAAATGAGACCTTTTTCCTTTGCGGCATCCTTCAGCGAAATCTGCGGCCGCGGGCCGATCTGCTGGATAACGATGGCGGCTGCGAGGCAACCGAGCTTGCCGCAATCTTCCAGCGAACGGCCCTGTGTATAGCCATACAGAAAGCCGGCCGCAAAAAGGTCGCCGGCGCCGGTGGTGTCGACAAGTTCCTCGATCGGATAGGCAGAAACCTGCAAGCGCTCGTCGCCCCGCAGGATGACGGCACCTTCTTCGCTCATCGTTACCGCGGCCAACTTGCAGTCCTGGGCGATCTTCTTCAGCGCCAGTTCGAAATCATCCGTTTCGTAAAGCGAAAGCGCTTCCTGTTTGTTGGCAAACACGATGTCGACTGTGCCGGAGCGCATCAGGTCCAGGAATTCGGCGCGGTAACGCCCGACGCAGAAGGCGTCCGACAAAGTCATCGAGACTTCGCGGCCATGGGCATGGGCAATGCGGGCAGCTTCGCGGATGGCTTCCTTGGCGCGCGGCGGATCCCAAAGGTAACCTTCAAAATAGGTAACCTTGGCATTGGCCACCACGTCGTCCTCGACGTGCTCCGGCCCCAGATCGACGCAGGCGCCGAGATATGTGTTCATAGAGCGCTCGCCATCGGGTGTCACGAAGATCATCGAGCGCGCGGTGGGCGGGTTGTCGCCTTGCGGCTTGGTCTCGTAATACACGCCCTGGGCGCGGATATCGTGCTGGAAGATCTCTCCAAGCTGGTCTTCTGCGACCTTGCCGAAATAGGCAGCCTTGCCGCCAAGGCTCGCGAGGCCCGCTGCGGTATTGCCGGCCGAACCACCAGAGGCTTCGATCGCCGGACCCATTTTCGAGTAGAGAAGTTCGGCGCGCTCGGCATCGATCAGGTTCATCGCGCCCTTGGTGATGGCGTTCTCGCTCAAGAAGCTGTCGTCGCAGCGGGCGAGAATATCGACGATGGCATTGCCGATGGTGAGCACGTCAAATTTGGACATCCGGTTGTGATCCGTCTCTTCGAGTTTCAAGTCGAAGGAACGGGTAAACCCCTTTTCCGTGCAGTGGAAGAAAAAATTACTCCTGCGGTAGATCGGGAGAAACAGCGCGTTGCCAGGCCTTTCGCGACATGGCGGCTGAGCACCGCGTCACCCCCATTGCAGCAAATGCATTTGTCGGCTGGGACGGCATGCGTTAAGCGCATGGAAACACCGCCAGTGAAAGCGCGCCCTTGTCTACCGTCTTCGTGAATGTCGTTCCCGTCTTCATCCTGATTCTGATCGGGTGGCTGACCTCCAAATCCGGGGTGCTGCGGGAGGGAACGGGCGACGCGCTGAGTGAGTTCGTCTTCAAGATCGCCGTGCCGATGCTGATCTTCCGAACGTTGGCCGATGCGCATTTCGAGGGCGTTTCGCCATTCAAGCTCTGGATCGCCTATTTCGCCGGCGTCGCATTTACCTGGACGGTCGGGCACCTGATGGCGACGCGGCTCTTCAAGCGGGATGCCAAGGTTGGCGTCATCACCGGCATGTCGGCCTCCTTTGCAAACAACGTGTTCATCGGCCTGCCGTTGGTAGACCATGTGGTCGGCAAGGATGGGCTGGTGGCGATTTCGATCCTGCTCGCCATCCACTTGCCGCTTATGATGATTGCCGGCACGATCCTCATGGAAGGTGCGGCGGCAAAGGTCGATGGAGGGGCGAAACGCAGCGTCGGCGCGATCGTCAAGCAGGTGGTTGTGAACCTCGCGCAAAACCCGCTGATCATGGCGATGATTGCCGGCCTTGCCTTCAACTTCGCGCAGATTTCGCTGAACCCGGCGATCAGCATCGTTGTTACCCAGCTGGCGAGTGCTGCAAGCCCGGTCGCCCTCATCTCAATCGGCATGGCGCTGACGCGCTACCAGATCCGCGGCGACCTTGGCCTTTCCGGTGCAAGCTCGGTGCTGAAGCTCGTGCTGCTTCCGGCCGTCGTGTTTGTCGTCAGCAAGGTGATGGGCCTGCCGCAGGACTGGTCGGCCGCACTTGTCCTCACCTCCTCGGTTCCAACCGGCATCAATGCCTGGCTGATCGCGCAGCGCTTCCGCTCGGGCCACAGCACGGCTGCTTCGGTGATCGGCATCACCACGGCGATCGGTGTCGTGACAGTGAGCTTCTGGGCCTGGTTGCTGAGCTAGCCCCTTCCACCTCAGCGCATGAAAAAAGCCCGGACAATGCCGGGCTTTTCATCTGGAATGTTCTGGCGATCAGTTGGTCGCCGGTGCCGGAGCTTCGGCATTCGGATCCGGAAGCGGAACCGGGCTGTCGGCCTGTTCGCGAAGGTAAGCGATCAGGTTGGCGCGCTCGGTGTCGTTCTTGAGGCCTGCGAAGCCCATGGCCGTGCCCTTGATGTAGGCCTTCGGCGCGGTGAGGAACTTGTTCAGGTGATCGAAGGTCCACTTTTCCTCGCCGCCCTTGGAGAAATCCTTCATGGCAGCAGAATAGGCGAAACCTTCATGCGAGGCGACCGGACGGTCTACAACGCTCCAGAGATCCGGACCAACCTTGTTCGGGCCGCCCTTCTCGATGGAGTGGCAGCTCTGACACTTCTTGAAGACGTTGGCGCCTGCGGCAGCATCGGCATTGGCAAGAAGCTGGGCAACCGGAACGGCTTCCGCAGCCGGAGCGGCTTCACCGCCCGCGGGTTCTTCCTCTGCAACAATGGCAAAGCCAGGCTTTTCCGGAACTTCCGAATGGAAAATGCCCTCCGAGGCAATGGACACCGACATCATGACGAAGACCGTTGCAAGCAGGGCGCCTGCCGCCATGTTTGTATAGGAATTCATCCGCAACCGCTCCTTAGCAACCGCGCCACACGCTTTGACGCGCAGGCGGACCATCTTGAAATTGCGCGGAACCTATGTCTTTTGCATGCCTGTTGCAACACGATTATCGCTCCGTCCGTGAGACTTTTTGACACTGTCGGGACCTGCGAAGAGGGGCCTCCATGAAGAATACGGCTTTTGACCGGACGCTGGTGCTTATCCCGGCCCGTATGGCCTCCACGAGACTGCCCGGCAAGCCGCTTGCCGACATTGCGGGCCTGCCGATGATCGTGCAGGTGGCCAAGCGTGCAGAGGAAGCGCAGATCGGCCGAATCATCGTGGCTGTCGACCATCAGGACGTGTTCGACGCGGTGTCTGCGGCGGGCTTCGATGTCGTGATGACGCGGGCCGACCATCAGTCCGGGTCCGACCGGATCTTCGAGGCGGTCCAGAAGGCCGATCCCGAGGCGAAGATGGAGTATATCGTCAACGTGCAGGGCGACCTGCCGACGATCGAACCGGAAGCGGTGCGCGCTTCGCTTCGGCCGCTGCAGGACGATCCGGCGACCGATATCGCAACGCTGACCGTCGAGATCACCGACGAACACGAAAAGACCAATCCGAATGTCGTGAAGGTCGTCGGTTCGCCGCTTTCGCCGACGCGGCTCAAGGCGCTGTATTTCACCCGCGCCACTGCACCCCACGGCAACGGGCCGCTCTACCACCATATCGGTCTTTATGCCTATCGCCGCGCCGCGCTTGAAAAATTCGTGTCGCTTGGGCCGTCTGCGCTCGAAAAGCGCGAATCGCTTGAACAGCTTCGGGCGCTTGAGGCCAGCATGCGCATCGACGTTGAGATCGTTGACTCGGTGCCGCTCGGTGTCGATACTCCGGCCGACCTTGAGAAGGCGCGCGTCATCCTGTCGTCCCGCGCCTCGTAGCGAACTCCGGACATAGCCATGAATGCCATCACCAATCGCATCGCCTTCCAAGGCGACTTCGGCGCCAACTCCGACATGGCGTGCCGCGACATGTTTCCGACCATGGAGCCGCTGCCCTGCCCGACCTTTGAAGATGCCTTTCAGGCGCTCGACAGCGGTGAGGCCGATCTGGCGATGATCCCGATCGAGAACACGATCGCCGGCCGCGTCGCCGACATCCATTATCTTTTGCCGGAATCGCGGCTGCATATCGTCGGCGAATATTTCATGCCGATCCGTTTCCAGCTGATGGTGCTCCCGGGTGTCGCGCATGAGGAGATCCGCACCGTCCACAGCCATATCCATGCGCTTGGCCAGTGCCGCAAGATCATCCGCTCGAACGGCTGGAAGGGTGTCGTGGCGGGCGACACAGCCGGCGCTGCCAAGATGGTTGCGGAAAAGGGCGACCGGACGATGGCGGCATTGGCGCCACGGCTTGCCTCGGAACTTTATGGCCTCGAGATTCTGGCCGAAAACGTCGAGGACACCGAAAACAACGTCACCCGCTTCGTGGTGCTGTCGCGCGACGAAAAATGGGTGCAGCGCAATGACCCGGAAGACCTGATCGTCACCACCTTCGTGTTCAATGTCCGCAATATTCCCGCCGCACTGTACAAGGCGATGGGCGGTTTTGCGACCAACGGCATCAACATGACGAAGCTCGAAAGCTACCAGCTCGGCGGCAAGTTCGTGGCGACGCAATTTTATGCCGACATCGAAGGCCACCCAGACGATGCGCCGGTACGCCGGGCGCTGGAAGAACTGCGGTTCTTCTCCGAAAAGGTTCGCATTCTTGGCTCCTACAAGGGCCACCCGATGCGCGGCACGCTGCAGAAACGGTAAGCGCTGGCAAGCAGACCGAGTGGTCCCTTGGTGATCCTGGTTTTCTGTTGAACGGCCGGGCGCTGGTCGCGACGGCATCGGGACGATGGGGCGGTCACCCGCCCATCACAAGGGCCATTCCACCCAGTCGCGCAGGAGGCGGTGGGCGATCGCGCCTTCGACCGGGGCAAAGGGCGGCGTGTCAGGTCCGGCCTTCAGCATGGCGGCGGCTTCAGCGCGGGAAAACCAGCGCACGTCCTGCATTTCCTGGCTGTCGATCTTGATCTCCGTCGACTGAGCTTCGCCGTAACAGCCGATCATCAGAGAATGCGGCATCGGCCAGGGCTGCGAAGCATGGTAGCGGACGCGGCCGACGACGATGCCTGATTCTTCCACCGTTTCGCGGCGCACGGCGTTCTCGATCGTTTCGCCAGGCTCCACGAAGCCTGCAAGGCAAGAATACATGCCTTCCTGAAAATGATGGCTGCGGCCAAGCAGGCAGCGGTCGTTGTCGACATCCACCGTCAGCATGATGACCACCGGATCTGTGCGCGGGAACATCAGGTGCTGGCACTGTGTGCAGGTGCGCTTGTAGCCGCCAAGCTGGGTCAGCGTCGGCGAGCCACATTTGCCGCAGAACCTGTTGGCGGCGTTCCAGTTGAGGAGCGACACGGCCTGCGCCACCTCCCCCTGCAACTCGCCTTCCATCAGCCGGTCGCGGAACAGAGCGCGCGGCTCGGTCGGCTTGTATTGGCTGGCGAGGTCGTCTGCTGGAATAAGCACCGGCACGGCGATGCGCGGTTCGCCCGTTTCGCGGTAACCGAGCAGGATTGCATTATCGAAATCCGGCTGCAGTCCCGCAAGCTCATAAGCTGCAAACAGAGGATCGAGGATCTGGCCGTCGTGCTTGAGGATGACCCGGCTGCCGGTGAAGGCAAAGATATGCGCGCCCTCCACCGCAAGCGCCTTTTCGACGCAATCATCGGTGCGGTATTCGGCCTGCCGGTCGAGCTTATTGCCGGAAAAGGCCGTAAGCTCGCTCGGTTCAGAATGCGGTGCCTGGCTGTCGAACATGGATGAGGTCATGAAAGGGCTTCGATCAGTTTGTCGTTAAACATCGTCTTCTCCGCGGCATCGGCATAAGGCACGGCCTGTCCAAAGCCCCAGACCGGTCCCGGCCAGTTGGGGTCACCCTCGAACCTGGCAATAACATGAACGTGGAGCTGGCGGACGATGTTTCCGATCGCCGCGATATTGATCTTGGTGGCGCCAGTGACCTGCTTCAGCGCCGCGCCAACCTTGGCCACTTCGGCATTGAGCAGCGCCCGGTCTTCACTCGACAGTTCGAAAATCTCGCTCATCCCGGCGCGCTCCGGCACCATGACGAGCCAGGGCCATCGGCTGTCGTCCTGGAGGCGCAACTGGCACAGGCCGAGCCGCTTGATCAGCGTGGAATCGCGCCCGATTCGCGCGTCGAGTTGAAAAGCGTCCACCCTTGTCCTCCATCTTCCCATGTTTCCCTTCCAGTTTTTTACAGGCTTGGCTTGCATTTGGAAGCGTTATTGACGATATGAGCAGTGGGAGGTTGGTGGTGGACGAGCCACTCGCCAACCGGGTCAGGTCCGGAAGGAAGCAGCCCTAACGAGCCAGGCACGGGTCGCCGTGCCAGCCTCCCACCTTCTTCCATCTTGGTCAGCTTCCGGCCCGGTCAAGACCGCGCTCAGGAATGGCCCGTGCAGGCTGGCAGGACGAATGAGCGATAACGGGCCGACCTATTCCAACATCCTCGCCACGGCAGGCAGCGGTTATCGGGTTCTCGCCCGCAAATACCGCCCGAAGGATTTCTCCGACCTGATGGTCGGGCAGGAGCCGATGGTTCGCACGCTGACCAACGCGTTCGAAACCGGCCGCATTGCCCAGGCCTATATGTTGACCGGCGTTCGCGGGGTGGGCAAGACGACGACGGCGCGCATCCTGGCCCGGGCGCTGAACTACAAGACCGCCGAGATCGACAAGCCGACGATCGACCTCCGCATACCCGGCGAGCACTGCCAGCCGATCATGGAAGGCCGGCATGTCGACGTGATCGAGATGGACGCCGCCTCCCATACCGGGATTGACGACATCCGAGAGATCATCGAGCAGGTGCGCTACCGCCCGGTGTCGGCACGCTACAAGGTCTATATTATCGACGAAGTGCACATGCTTTCGACGCAGGCCTTCAACGGCCTGTTGAAGACGCTCGAAGAGCCGCCGGAGCATGTGAAGTTCATCTTCGCGACGACCGAGATCCGCAAGGTGCCGATCACCGTGCTGTCGCGCTGCCAGCGGTTCGACCTGCGCCGCATCAGCGCCTCGGACCTGGTTGGCCTGTTCACCACTATTCTCGAAAAGGAAGGCATTCCGGCCGAAGCGGAAGCGCTGTCAATGATTGCCCGCGCCGCGGAAGGTTCGGCCCGCGACGGCCTGTCGCTGCTCGACCAGGCGATTGCCCATGGCAGCGGCCAGGTGCTGGCGAACACCGTGCGCGGCATGCTGGGGCTTGCCGACCGGGCCCGCATCGTCGACCTTTTCGAACACATCCTGCGCGGCGACGTGAAGGCGGCGCTGCAGGAATTCGAGGCGCAATACGAGGCCGGCGCCAACCCGGTGGTGATGCTGACGGACCTTGCCGACTTCACGCATCTCGTAACCCGGATCAAATATATTCCCGAGGCTGCCGCCGACGCATCGCTGAGCGAAGTGGAGCGGGTGCGCGGACGCGAATGTTCCGAAAATGTAGCGGTGAGCACGCTGTCACGCATGTGGCAGATGCTGCTCAAGGGCATTCCGGAAGCGGAAAACTCGTCGCGCCCGGCGGGTGCGGCCGAGATGGTGCTGATCCGGCTCACACATGCCGCCCACCTCCCTTCCCCGGAAGATGCCGCACGCCGGCTGCTCGACATGTCTGCCGGCAACGGTGCGCAGGGTGGGTCACCGAGCGGAAACGGCGGCGGCCGGATGGGCTCGCAGCCCTCCGCAATGCTCAATGCGCGTGGTTCGGAGATGACGGGCGGGCGAATGCCTGCCGGTGGTCCGACCGCGATGCTGCAGGCGGTGCCGAACACGGGCCCGCGCGAGATGCCGGTTGGCCGCACGGAAGAAAAACCGGAGCCGAAGGTCCCGATCAAGTCGCTCGAGGACATCGCCGATCTTTGCGCCAAGAACAAGGAGCCGGTGCTGCGCGCCCGGCTGCGTTCCTCCGTCCATCTCGTCAAGATCGAGCCGGGGCGGCTGGAAATCAGCCTCGAGCCGGACGCACCGAAAACCATCGTCAACGATCTCACCTCCAAGCTTCGCGAATGGACGGGGATCACCTGGTGGGTGACGCTGTCGAACGAGCGCGGTGCACCGACGCTGGCGCAGGCCGAGGAACAGGTGCGCGAACAGCGCAAGACGGACGCCAAGGCCGACCCGGACGTGGCGGCAATCCTGGCACAGTTTCCCGGCGCAAAGATCATCGACGTGCGCATTCGCGCGGCCGAGGAGCAGGCGGATATTGAAGAAGCGCCGGCACCGGCGGCCGCCGAATCTGACGAGGGCGACATCCTGCCCGGCGACGACATCGAATTCTAAAGGAGAGAAAGAATTATGCGCGACATCATGGGCATGATGGGCAAGGTCAAGGAAATGCAGGCCAAGATGGAGAAGATGCAGGCGGAGATCGCCTCGCTCGACGTCGAAGGCACCTCCGGCGGCGGGCTCGTGACTGTGCGCATGAACGGCAAGGGCGAAATGCTCGGCCTCAAGATCGACCCGTCGCTGTTCAAGGAAGACGAGGTCGAGATCCTGGAAGACCTGATCATCGCCGCTCACAAGGCTGCCAAGGAACGCGCCGAATCAATTGCCGCCGAGAAGACCAAGGAACTGACCGCCGGCCTGCCGATCCCGCCCGGCTTCAAGATGCCGTTCTGAGGCATCAGACGAAGCACCTCTGCGGCCAGGGATTGATCCCGTCCCGGAGCCACAACAGCGTATCCCGCCAGAAGCCCGATGCGTGACGGTCGTGGAAAAGATCGAAATGACCGATCTTTTCCACGCCAAGATCCGCGGGCTCCAGCATTACACTGATTGCCCGGCTGCCGGTGTAATAACCGAGCGCCCGTCGCATCGCCGGTTTGGTGGCGAAGGGATCATCCGAGACGCTGACGGCGAGGATCGGGGCGCGGACATGGGCAAAGCGCGACACGACGACCTGCCGTTCCTCCTGGTCCAGCCTCGATGCCAACTGCCTGCCGCCGAAACTCCAACTGTAGGCGACACCGGCCGGCAGGTCCTCCAGCCAGCCCAGCCGACGGCCCGGGAAATAACCGTAGATCCCAGTGATAGCCGGCATGACGAGGTGCCAGCGTAGAAGGTATCCCATTCTTCTCGGCGGATGATAATCACGCCAATAGGCATGTTGGGCGCCGACGGTGAGCATGCGGTAGATGCGCGAGGCGCTTGCCGCATAACCCGGCAGGAAACCGCCGATGCTGTGCCCGACCACCTGGACAGGCAGGCTGGGTTGTTTCTCCGTGACCAGTTGCACCGCCGCATCGAAATCAAGCTCTCCCCAATGCCGCCATCCGCATCGAAGGTGACGCAGACGTTCCGGCCGTGAGAGGCCGATGCCGCGATAATCATAGGTCAGGACGTGGAAGCCGTGGCGCGCCAGGAAGGATGCATAGCGGTGGTAATATCGCGCCTGCACGCCGGTGGCGCAGTTGATGACCACTGAACCGAGAGGCCGGTCTGCATCTGCTGCCCACCAGTGCCCATGCAGGGCGACATCATCAGCGCAGGTTATCTCGATAGCGACGTGCTGCATGTGCTCCCTCCGAAGCGACTGTGATCCCTAAATTCGCTCGTCACGTCGCTTGTGTACACTCACTGGTCGGTATACTTTCGCCGCATGGATACCCTCTCGACGCGCGAGCGTATCGTTTCCGCCGCCAACAAGCTGTTCTACCGCGACGGAATCCGTGCCGTCAGCGTCGATGCCGTGGCCGAAGAAGCCGGTATCACCAAGCGGTCGCTCTATTACCACTTCAAGAGCAAGGACGACCTGATTGCCGCTTACCTTGACTATCGCGACCTGCCGAACCTGAAGGCCTTCCAGCGCTGGTATGATGAGCATGACGGGGCGATCGAAGGAAAGATCGTTGCGATCTTCGAGCATCTCGCAACCTCTGCCAGACACCCGAAGTGGAAGGGCTGCGGCTTTCTACGCACCTCGGCCGAATTGTCCAACCTGCCAGGCCACCCGGCAATCCAGGTGGGTGCGGCCCACAAGCTGAAGGTGGAGCGATGGTTTGCCAACTGCTTCACCGCGGAAGGCCTGGCCACGCCGGAAGCGCTGGCCCGGCAAATCCGGCTGTTGCTCGACGGCGCCTTTGCCGTTGTCATGCTGCACCGGGACCCGAGCTATTTTCGAACAGCCGGAGAGGCCGCCTATGCGCTGGTAACGGCGAGCCGTAGCGCCACCCGGAAATGAGGCCTTGCCGGAGCACCTGAGACTTCGCTAATCTACCCGCGGAGGGGAGGCTCCCATGACCCTGACATCGCTTTTTGTATTCGCTGCGGCGCTGTTTGTTGCCGCTGGATCGCCCGGACCGAGTATTGCCGCACTTGTCGCACGGGTGCTTTCCAAGGGATACCGCGACGTGTTGCCGTTTGTCGCCGCCATGTGGTTTGGCGAAGCGATCTGGCTATCCTTTGCGGTGGCGGGACTGGCCGCCATCGCCGAGAGTTTCCAGCCCCTCTTTCTCGTCATCAAGTGGATTGGGGTCGCCTATCTGCTTTACCTGGCATGGAAGATGTGGACCGCTGAGACCGCAGTCTCTGACGATGCGCTGCCCGAGAGCCGGTCTTCGGTGAAGATGTTTCTCACGGGCCTGACGCTTACCCTCGGCAACCCGAAGATCATGATGTTCTATGTGGCGCTTCTGCCATCGATCATCGACCTTGGTGGCGTGACGCTCGCCGGCTGGGCGGAACTCGTGGTGGCGATGCTGCTCGTGCTGATGGTGGTCGATCTTCTCTGGGTGCTGCTTGCCGCCAAGGCTCGCCAGTTCCTGAAAAGCCCGACGGCAGTGGGAATCGCGAACCGGGTCTCGGCCGGCACCATGGCGGGCGCGGCCGCGGTGATTGCGGCACGCTAGGCGGAAAACTTCTGCCGCCAGCGGCTCCCGATTGGCGCTGCGAGGAAACGATCCTTCTCCGCAGGCGACAGGCGCCTGCCAAGCGCGGCAAGCATTTCAGCGATGCCGACGCGATCGCCTGCGACTGGTTCGTAACGAACGGGGTCGCCGGCCGCGACCATTCCTGTCTGGATGACGCGGCAATAGATGCCGGGGCGCGCGGCCTGCGTATAGGCTTTCAGGAATTTAGGATCGCCCATCCTTGCCGCGAGCGTGTTGCAGGGCGAGCGGGCGCAGGTCGCTTCCAACACCACCTCGCTGAGATGGAAGCGGTCGCCGACGGCAACGTCGCGGTTGTCGAGGCCTTCCACCACGAGGTTTTCGCCAAAGGTGCCGGGCAGCACGTCATCCCCGAGTTCAGCCGCCCACCAGTCGAGCGTCAATGAGCCCTCCAGCAGGATTGCCTGGTCTTCGCCACCATGGTGCTTGCTGTTGCAGACCGCGTCGCCCACGAGGCCGAGCCTGTCGACCATGACCGGAGCGGAAACGGGCATCTTGTAGATGCCGGTCTTGTAGCTCTTGCCTGGCAGCTTTTCGGCGTGACCGAGGCAGACGGCAACAAGTTTCATAGCCATATCTTCATGGATGCGGGTCCTTACGCGATTCCGTTTGTGCACCATATGGGCTAAAGGGAGAACATGGCAAAGCGAGTCACCGGCCCCGAAATTGAAAAACTCATCCAGTTGTTGGCGAAGGTACCGGGGCTTGGGCCGCGCTCGGCACGTCGCGCCGCTCTGCATCTCATCAAGAAGAAAGACCAGTTGCTCGGGCCGCTATCGCACGCAATGGGTGATGCCTACGACAAGGTGAAGGTCTGCTCGCGCTGCGGCAATGTCGATACGTCCGACCCCTGCACCGTCTGCACCGATGTGCAGCGTGACCAGTCCATGCTGATCGTGGTCGAGGATGTGTCTGACCTCTGGGCGCTGGAACGCGCCGGCGCGATGAACGCTGCCTACCATGTGCTGGGCGGCACGCTTTCGCCGCTCGACGGGGTTGGTCCCGACGACCTCAACATCCGCGGCCTGATCGACCGGGTGAACGAAGGAACGATCCGCGAGATCATCATCGCGGTAAACGCCACCGTCGAAGGCCAGACGACGGCGCACTACATCACCGATCAGTTGTCCGGCATCGACGTGAAGATCACCCGGCTGGCCCATGGCGTGCCGGTTGGCGGTGAGCTCGACTACCTCGACGAAGGAACGCTGACGGCCGCTCTGCGGGCGCGAACGGCCATTTAAAGATCGGGAGGCTTCATGCGCCACCACACCCCCCTCTGCAATAATCACTCCAGGCGCCGATTGCTGGCCGTTGCGGCAACCCTGCTCTCCCTCCTGCCCCTGCCGGCGCTGGCGCAGAACAAGCCGGAGGTAGAAAAGCAGTTCCAGCGATGGATCGCCAGCGATTTGACGACCCAGGCGAAAAAGGCCGGGATCTCCGAGAGGACGCTGCGGGCTGCACTCAAGGGCGTGACGCTGAACTGGAGCCTGCCGGACCTCGTGCCGCCGGGAGCGCCGCCGCCGAAGAAACAGGACCAGAGCCAGGCGGAGTTCTCATCGCCCGGTGCCTACTTTTCGGAAAAGCGGTTGCAGGGACTGGCTGCAACCGGCCGCAGCCTTGCCTCCACACATGCCTCGACGCTGAAACGGATCGAAGCGGCCTATGGCGTTCCAGCCGAAATCATTGTTGCGATCTGGGGCCGTGAATCCGGCTTCGGCCGTGCCAAGCTGCCGTATTCGGCGATCGAGGTGCTGGCGACCAAGGCCTTCATGTCGACCCGCAAGGACATGTTCCGCGATGAACTGCTCGCTGCCCTGACGATGATCGAACGCGGCGACGTGGATGCATCCGCGATGAAAGGCTCCTGGGCGGGCGCGCTGGGACAGCCGCAGTTTATGCCATCCAGCTACCTGAAATACGCGGTCGACTTCGACAAGAACGGCCATGCCGACATCTGGAATTCGATTCCGGATGCACTGGCTTCCATAGCACACTATCTACAAAAGGAAGGCTGGCAGCGCGGCCGAAGCTGGGGTTTCGAGGCGCGGATTCCGCAGGATGTTTCCTGCGCCCAGGAAGGGCCGGACCGCGCGCAGCCTATCGCGAAATGGGCAGCGCTCGGCATCACCCGGATTTCCGGCAAGGCTTTCCCGGCCGCCGAGATGAAGGCGGACGGCATGGTGCTGGTGCCGGCCGGGCGGCATGGGCCGGAATTCATCGTCACGCCAAACTTCTACGTGCTGAAAGAGTACAACAACTCCGACCTCTACGCGCTTTTCATCGGCAATCTCGCAGACCGCATCGCCTACGGCTCAGGCGCGTTCAAGGCGCCGTGGGGCGATGTCGGCAAGATGCTGCGTTCCGACGTGCTGGCGATGCAGAAGGCGCTGGTGGCCAAGGGGTATGACGTCGGCAATGTCGACGGGCTGCCGGGCTACAAGACACGCCGCTCGCTCGGCGACTGGCAGGCGAAAAATGGCCTTGCGCCGACCTGCTATCCGGATGCCGGGCTGAAGGGGAAGATCAGGTAACTAGAGGCTGCGCTTCAGCCCTTCGTGGCTGGCTGTGAAACCGAGCTTCCCGTAGAAGCGGATGGCGTCCGGCCGAGACTTGTCGGAAGTCAGCTGCACCAGCTTGCAACCCCGTTCGGCTGCGCGCTCGACAGCCCATTCGATGAATGCAGAACCCATTCCGCTGCCCCGCTGGCTGGCGGCAATCCTGACGCTTTCGATCTGCCCTCGCCACATCCCGGTGCGGGAAAGGCCGGGAATGAAGGTGAGTTGCAGGCAGCCGACAACCTCGTCTTTCGGATCAACCGCAACGGCGAGCAACTGGTTCGGGTCGGCGTCAATTGCCGCAAAAGCTTGTACGTAACGCGGATCGACGGGATCGGAGACGACCTCCCGTGCCTGGCCGAGCGCGTCGTCGGCGAGAAGCCGGACAATGGCGGGTAGCTCCTCAGAACGTGCTTTCCGGAACAGAACCATGGCGTTCAATGATGCAGGTCAGGTGGTGACTTGTGGAAGATGTCGTTGACCGGCGGGATTGTCTGCCGCTCGATCATGCGGTGGACACGCGGGCCCTCGGTGCCACGGTGCAGCTTGCGGATCGCATCCCAGACCTCGGCATCGGCGTGCGTGCGGCGCTGGTTATGCCGGACGTAATCGGCCCAGGTCGCGACATGGTAGGTTTCCGTCCAAACCTCCGGATGCTCGAGGTCACGCATCAAAGCCCATTGGCGCGCGCCATCGCGGATACGGATGCGGCGGCGGTCCGACATCAGCCGCAGGAACTGCGGAATATCCTGGTCGGCGATCGTGTAATCGATCAGCGAGACAATAGGGCCACTGCGCAGCTGCAGGTCGAGCTTGAGCGGCGGCGTGTTGAAGCGGCCCAGCGGGTCGAGGTTGAGGTCGCGGAACTGCGGCACCGGCAGCCGCATGCCCAGTGCTGCCCCGAGCAGCATGACAAGGCTCGCGATGGTCAGCGACACCGAGACGCCGAGGTTTTCGGAAAGGATACCCCAGATCCAGCTGCCGGCGGCAATCCCGCCGAAGGTGGCCGTCTGGTAGAAGGACAGCGCTCGGCCAACCACCCAGCGCGGCGTCGACAGCTGCACCGTGGTGTTGAAGAGCGACAGCGCGAGCACCCAGCAGGCGCCGGGAACGAGCAGTACCACCGCCGTGAGCCGCGTATCGGTGCTGAGCGCAATGACGGCAGCGCTTGCGGCAAACCCAAGGAAGGCCAAGCGCACGATGGATTCGCTCGATAGTTTTTCACGCAGGCGCGCATTGCCGATCGCACCACCGATGGCGCCAACGCCGAAGGCGCCGAGCATGATGCCGTAAGTGAGCGGGCCGCCGGCCACCAGGTCGCGCGCAACGATCGGCAACAGCGCGAGGATGGCGCTGGCAGTGAGGCCGAAGACCAGGCTGCGGAACAGGACGTTGAGGATGTTCGGCGACATCGCCACGTAACCGAGGCCGGCTGAGAGCGCCCGGCCCAGCGTTTCGCGCGGCAGCGGGTTTTCGCGAATTTCGGGTTTCCAGCGGGCCAGCGCATAGATCAGCGAAAGATAACTGCAGGCATTCACCGCAAAGGCGGCGGCCGCGCCGGCTGCTGCGACGATGGCACCGCCGATCGCCGGGCCGACACTGCGGGTGATGTTGAAGCCGACGCTGTTGATGGTGACGGCCGCCGGCAATACCTCGCGCGGCACCATGTCCCCCACCGAGGCCTGCCAGGACGGGTTGTTCAGCGCCACGCCGCAGCCGAGCAGGAAGGTGAAGCACAAGAGCAGCCAGGGCGTCAGAAGCTCGAGATAGGCAAACAGCGACAGCAGGACCGACACCACCAGCATGAAGCTCTGGGCGGTCAGCATAAGGGTGCGACGGTTGAAATTGTCGGCAAGCGCGCCGGCAACGATCGAAAACAGCATGATCGGCGCGGCAGTCGAGGCCTGCACCAGCGCCACCATGTCCTGCGAGTTGGAGATGGAGGTCATCATCCACGCAGCACCGACAGCCTGGATGAGGCCGCCGAAGTTCGAAACAAGGCTTGCGAGCCAGATTGTCCTGAAAGTCTGATGCCGGAAGGGTGCCAGGGTGGGGATCCGGTCGGGCACTTGGCGTCCTCTTGCTCATCTGCTCTTGCGTGCTGATGACGGTTATAGACCGGCCGGCTGCAAATTCCAGCGCCACGCCGCAAGATTAAGCAAGTCTTGCAATTGCCGGCCAAAAGACGTATATGCAGCACATATTCTTGATCGTCCGATGAAGAGTGGGCCCGACCGGACCCGCTCTTTTTTGTTAGGCGATCGTCCTTCCCGGCTCTTGAAACAGATCCGGGTCCATGATTGCCGGAGAGCTTATGCCGCAAACCGAACACGAGCCGCGGCTCATCATCGAAACCGGGCTCGAACTCAGAATCGCTGAAATCATCGAGCCTGTGCTGACCGCCATGGACTTTCGGCTGGTGCGCGTGCGCATGCTGAACCAGAACGGTGCTACGCTGCAGATCATGGCCGAGCGCAACGACGGCACCATGGACGTCGACGGCTGCGAGGCCGTGTCAGTGGCGATTTCTCCCGTCCTCGATGTGGAAGATCCGATCGATCGGGAGTATCATCTGGAAGTGTCTTCGCCCGGTATCGACCGCCCGATGGTCCGCAAGTCGGATTTCTCCCGCTGGGAAGGCCATCTGGTGAAATGCGAGACGTCGATCATCATCGACAACCGCAAGCGGTTCCGCGGCAAGATCACGAACACGGATAGCGAAGGCTTCACCATCGAGCGGGACCAGGTCGCCTATGGCGAGGAACCGCGGGTGACGATCCCGTTCTCGGCGCTGGCAGAAGCAAAGCTGATCCTGACGGACGACCTGATCCGTGAGGCTTTGCGGGCCGACAAGCTCGCCAAGCAGCAGGCTGCAAACCAGAACGACGACGAAGACGAAGACGAAGAATAACCAAGACAAACCCGGTGCCGCGAAGCACCCCCTCGCAAAACATGCGAATGACGGAGACCAACGACAATGGCAGTGAGCGCAAATCGGCTTGAACTTCTGCAGATCGCAGACGCTGTAGCCCGCGAAAAGGTCATCGACCGCGAGATCGTGCTGGCTGCGATGGCCGACGCCATCCAGAAGGCTGCCCGTTCCCGTTACGGTTCGGAAACCAACATCCGCGCCGACATCAACTCCAAGACCGGCGAAATCCGCCTCCAGCGCCTGCTCGAGGTCGTCGAGCACGCCGAGGACTACAGCACGCAGATCCCGCTGGAACTGGCGCGCGACCGCAATGTTGACGCCAAGATCGGCGATTTCATTGCAGACCCGCTGCCGCCAATGGATTTCGGCCGTATCGCCGCCCAGTCGGCCAAGCAGGTCATCGTGCAGAAGGTGCGCGAAGCCGAGCGTGACCGTCAGTTCGACGAATTCAAGGATCGCCTTGGCGAAATCGTCAACGGCACCGTCAAGCGCGTCGAATATGGCAACGTCATCGTTGACCTCGGCCGCGGCGAAGGCATCATCCGTCGTGACGAAATGATCCCGCGCGAGAACATGCGCTATGGCGATCGCGTCCGTGCATACGTATATGATGTACGTCGCGAGCAGCGCGGCCCGCAGATCTTCCTGTCGCGTACGCACCCGCAGTTCATGGTGAAGCTGTTCACCATGGAAGTGCCGGAAATCTACGACGGCATCATCCAGATCAAGTCGGTTGCCCGTGACCCCGGTTCGCGCGCCAAGATCGCCGTGATCTCGAACGATAGCTCGATCGATCCGGTCGGCGCCTGCGTCGGTATGCGCGGTAGCCGTGTCCAGGCCGTCGTCGGCGAGTTGCAGGGCGAAAAGATCGACATCATTCCGTGGTCGCAGGACCCGGCGTCGTTCATCGTCAACGCATTGCAGCCGGCTGAAGTCGCCAAGGTGGTTCTCGACGAGGATGCAGAGCGCATCGAAGTCGTGGTTCCGGACGAGCAGCTGTCGCTTGCGATCGGCCGTCGCGGCCAGAACGTTCGCCTGGCGTCGCAGCTGACCGGCTGGGACATCGACATCATGACGGAGCAGGAAGAGTCCGAGCGCCGCCAGAAGGAATTCAACGAGCGCACCAACCTCTTCATGGAAGCGCTCGACGTTGACGAGATGGTTGGCCAGGTGCTGGCGTCCGAAGGTTTCGCAGCGGTTGAGGAACTGGCTTACGTCGATCTCGACGAAATCGCTTCGATCGACGGCTTCGACGAAGACACCGCAACCGAGATCCAGACCCGCGCCCGCGAATACCTGGAGCGCGTGGAGGCCGAAATGGACGCCAAGCGCAAGGAGCTGGGCGTCCAGGACGAGCTTCGCCAGATCAACGGCCTGACCGGCCAGATGCTGGTGGCACTCGGCGAAGACGGCATCAAGACTGTCGAGGACTTTGCAGGCTGCGCCGCTGACGACCTCGTCGGCTGGAGCGAACGCAAGGACGGCGAAACCAAAAAGTTCGACGGCCTGTTCTCGAAGATGGACGTTTCGCGCGCCGAAGCCGAAAACATGATCGTCCAGGCGCGCCTTCTGGCCGGCTGGATCACGGAAGAGGATCTCGCACGCGAAGCCGTAGAGGCTGAGGACGAGAACACCGACGCCGCAGAACAGGAGTAATCCCACTGGCGGATGAGTTGACACCGGGCAGGCAGGCCCCAGATGAGGACGGATGGGACGATAGCATCGTGAACGACCGTACCTGCATCGTGACACGGGAAGCTGCCTCGCCGGAGACGCTGATCCGCTTCGTGGCGGGTCCGGACGGCAAGGTTGTTCCGGACCTGAAACGCCAGCTCCCCGGTCGGGGATGCTGGATCAAGCCCGAACGGGCGCTGATCGACCGGGCGGTGGCCAAGAAGCTGTTTTCCCGGGCGTTCAAGAAAGACGTCAAGGCCGATGCCGATCTCGGTGCCTTGGTGGACCGGCTCATTGCAGCCGACCTGATCGGCATGATGAACATGGCGCGCAAGGCGGGCCAGTTCGTCACCGGTGCCATGAAAGTGGACGCAGCCGTGCGCTCCGGTGCCGCTCTCGCCGTTTTCCATGCGGCAGATGCGAGTCCCGACGGGATCCGCAAGATCGACCAGGCGCGCAAGGCCTGGAAGCTCGGCAACGATGCCGAGCACGATATTCCGTCTTTTCGGCTCTTCACGAGCACCGAAATGGACGAAGTGATGGGCCAGAACGCTTTTATCCATGCCTGCGCGCTTGCAGGGCAGGCAGGTGAGGGTGTAGTGAAGCGCGCAAACCTACTTGAACAGTATCGCGGTGGCGATCTGTGCCAGACAAAGGGTGTCGCTGACATGCCGAAACAATGACGCGGTCACCGGCTTCAGCCGGACGCAAGTCGATAGACCACAATTTGAACGACAGGTTCTGATGGCTTGACCATCCGTTCCTGCCCGAAGGAACAGGAACGGAATGACCGATAACAAAGACGACAAGACGCTCGGCGTAAAGAAGACCCTCACCCTGAAACCATCAGGCGTGACGCAGGGTACTGTACGCCAGGACATGGGGCGCGGTCGCACCAAGGCAGTCGTTGTCGAAACAGTAAAGCGGCGACCAACGCGACCACTGGACGAGAAGCCCGCCTTCACGGCCCCGACCCCCGCAGCACCACGCCAGGTTGAAGCGGCCGCACCGCAGCCTGCCGCACCACGGCCGCAGCAGCCGGCGACCCCGGCTCCGCGCGTTCACCAGCCCGCATCGCAGAACCAGCGCCCGGCCCACAGCCAGGACCGCCGACCGGCACCGTCTGCCCAGCCGCAGCGTCCGCAGCAGCGCACCGGCACGGTTCTGCACGACCTGTCCGCAGGCGAAATGGAAGCCCGTCGCCGCGCGCTTGCAGAAGCGCAGGCCCGCGAAGTAATCGAAGCGCAGCAGCGCGCCGAGGAAGAAGCACGCCGCAAGGTCGAGGAAGAGCGTCGTCGCGTTGAAGAAGCCGCCGAAGCTGCTCGTCGTGCCGAAGAAGCAAAGCTTGCGCCCAAGGAAGAGCCAAAGGTTGAAGAGCCTGCGCCTGCTGTAGCACGCGCTCCGGCTGCACCGGCAGGTCGTCCTGACGCACGTCCGCAGGCTACCCGTCCGGGTGCCGCACCGGCAGCACCTGCTCAGCCAGGTGCCGTTCGTGGCCGCCGCGCTGGCGAGGACGATGATGATCGTGGTCCTGCACGCACCATTCCGGGTCGCGGTCGCGCACCGGTTCCGGCTCCGGCCAAGGTCCCGGCACGTCCGAAGGCCGATGATGGTCGCCGCCAGGGCAAGCTGACCGTTACCACCGTCAGCACCGATGACGACGGCAATGCACGTGGCCGCTCGCTTGCCTCCATCCGCCGCCGGCAGGAGAAGTTCCGCCGCAGCCAGATGCAGGAAACGCGCGAAAAGGTCATGCGCGAAGTCATCCTGCCGGAGACGATCACCATTCAGGAACTGTCGCAGCGCATGTCCGAACGCGCCGTCGACGTCATCAAGTACCTGATGAAGGAAGGCCAGATGATGAAGCCGGGCGACGTCATCGACGCCGACCTCGCCGAAATCATCGCCACCGAATTCGGCCATACCGTCAAGCGCGTGTCGGAATCCGACGTTGAAGAAGGCATCTTCAACAAGGCCGACGACGAAGGCGAAATGATGCCGCGTCCGCCGGTCGTGACCATCATGGGTCACGTCGACCACGGCAAGACCTCGCTGCTCGACGCCATCCGGCATGCGAACGTGGCCTCCGGTGAAGCCGGCGGCATTACGCAGCATATCGGCGCCTATCAGGTTGAGCAGAACGGCCAGAAGATCACCTTCATCGACACCCCCGGCCACGCCGCCTTTACGGCAATGCGTGCCCGCGGTGCACAGGCAACCGACATTGCCGTTCTCGTCGTTGCGGCTGATGACAGCGTGATGCCGCAGACGATTGAATCGATCAACCACGCCAAGGCGGCCGGCGTGCCGCTCATCGTGGCGATCAACAAGATCGACAAGCACGAAGCAAAGCCTGACAAGGTTCGCCAGCAGCTTCTGCAGCACGAGGTATTCGTTGAATCACTCGGCGGTGAAGTGCTCGACGTCGAAGTTTCGGCCAAGAACAAGATCAACCTCGACAAGCTGCTCGAGGCGATCCTGCTGCAGGCTGAAATTCTTGACCTGAAGGCTGATCCGAACCGGACGGCAGAAGGTACGGTCATCGAAGCGCAGCTCGACCGCGGTCGTGGTGCGGTGGCAACCGTGCTCGTGCAGAAGGGTACGCTGAAGCCTGGCCAGATCATCGTGGCCGGCGACCAGTGGGGCCGTGTTCGCGCGCTCGTGACCGACAAGGGCGAGCATGTGAAGGAAGCCGGTCCTGCCATGCCGGTGGAAGTGCTTGGTCTTTCGGGAACGCCTGCGGCCGGTGACCGGTTTGCGGTCGTCGAGAACGAAGCGCGTGCTCGCGAAATCTCCGAGTACCGCCAGCGTCTCGCTCGTGACAAGGCCGCTGCCCGCCAGTCCGGCCAGCGCGGTTCGCTCGAGCAGATGATGAGCCAGCTGCAGAACACCGGCTTCAAGGAGTTTCCGCTCGTCATCAAGGGTGACGTGCAGGGCTCGATCGAAGCCATTGCAGGTGCACTCGACAAGCTTGGAACCGACGAAGTTCGGGCACGCATCGTGCATTCGGGCGCCGGCGCCATCACCGAGTCGGATATCTCGCTTGCCGAAGCCTCAAACGCAGCCATCATCGGCTTCAACGTTCGTGCCAATGCCCAGGCTCGTACCGCCGCAGAACGCGCCGGCATCGAGATCCGCTACTACAACATCATCTACGATCTGGTGGATGACGTGAAGGCCGCGATGTCGGGCCTCTTGTCGCCGGAACGCCGCGAAACCTTCCTCGGCAATGCCGAGATCCTGGAGGTGTTCAACATCACCAAGGTCGGCAAGGTCGCGGGTTGCCGTGTCGTCGAAGGCAAGGTGGAACGCGGTGCAGGCGTGCGCCTGGTGCGCGACAACGTCGTCATCCACGAAGGCAAGCTCAAGACGCTCAAGCGCTTCAAGGACGAGGTCACCGAAGTGCCGATGGGCCAGGAATGCGGTATGGCCTTCGAGAACTACGAAGACATCCGCGCCGGGGACACCATCGAGTGCTTCCGCGTCGAACACATCACCCGGACGCTTTAAGCCCGTCCGCGATAGTGTTACCAACCGCCGGGGAGAAATTCCCGGCGGTTTTATTTTGTCTGCAGTTTGGAGGAAGACATGGCAGTTTCGTTTGACTTGACCGGCAAGACGGCGATCGTGACCGGCGCCAATACTGGCCTTGGTCAGGCAATTGCCGTGGCGCTGGCCGGCGCCGGTGCGGACGTGGCGCTGGTCGGCCGCTCGTCGATGGCCGGCACGGAAGCTGCCGTTGCAAAGGCCGGTGGTGGACGCAGCCTGTCGATCCAGGCCGACCTTTCAACCCTTGAGCCGGTGGAGCGAGTTATCTCCGAGACCGTCGCCTGGACCGGTCGCGCCGACATCCTGGTCAACAATGCCGGCATCATCCGCCGCGCTGACGCGATCGACTTTACCGAGGCGGACTGGGACGCGGTGATGGACGTCAACCTGAAGACCGTGTTCTTCCTGTCCCAAGCCTTTGCGCGCCACCTGATTGGCAAGGGCGAGCGCGGCAAAATCATCAACATCGCCTCGCTCCTCTCCTTCCAGGGCGGCATCCGCATTCCGTCCTATACCGCTTCGAAGAGCGGACTTGCGGGCCTGACGCGGCTGCTTGCCTGCGAGTGGGCCGGCAAGGGCATCAACGTTAACGCGATCGCTCCCGGATACTTCTCCACCAACAACACCGAGGCGCTGCGCAACGACCCGGATCGTAATGCGGCAATCCTCGGCCGCATCCCGGCCGGCCATTGGGGCGAGCCGGAAGAACTGGGTGGCGCGGCGGTGTTCCTCGCGGCTCCGGCATCCGATTACGTCCATGGCATCGTGCTGCCGGTGGATGGTGGCTGGCTGGCACGGTAAGGCGCCCCTCGCCGGCGCAGGTGATTTGATCGCGCCGGCGGAATTATATGTTGCCAACCGTACTCATGTTTATTATCGGGTAGCGGAACCTGAAGCCTCGCGGCTTCTTGTGCTGTTCCGGCAACGCCAGCAGACGCATTGCCGATGACCCGGAGTATCGCAACCATGTCCGCTGCCCGCACCGCCGTTTCCTTCAAGCACCTGCCGATCGGAAACCGGTCTCTCGGCGCACTGGCCGGGCTGTTGCTTGCCGCTTCGGCTGCGGTTGCGCAAACCCCTGCCCCGGATGCAACCACGCCTGCACCTGCGCAGCCGGACGTAACGGCTCCGGCCCAGCCGGCTGCACCCGCAGAACCATCGGCTGCCGCACCGGTCGAACCTGCACCTGTCGAAATTGCACCTGCCGAGCCCACGACTGCTGAGGCGGCGCCCGCTGAGATGACACCGGCGCAAGCCCCCGCCGAAAGTGCCGAGCCGGCAGAGCCGATGGATGTGCTGACCCAGTTCCTGAACCCGGAAAAGCGCACCGACCTGCCGCATGACCTTTCGCCCTGGGGCATGTTCATGGCCGCCGATTGGGTCGTGAAGGCGGTGATGATCGGACTTGCCTTTGCCTCGCTGGTGACATGGACCGTATGGCTTGCCAAGTCGCTCGAACTTGCCGGTGCCCGCACCCGCGCCAGCCGGACACTGAAGGTGATCCAGTCGGCCCGGTCGCTCGCCGAGGCTTACCGCGAGACGGACGGCCGTGGTGGCCCGGCAGCGCTGATGCTGCGTGCGGCGGCGCAAGAGATCCAGATGTCGGAAGCCGCCCTCGACCACGCAGACGGGCATGGCGTGAAGGAACGTGTTTCCTCCGCCCTGTCGCGCATCGAAGCGTCTGCCGGCCGGCGCATGTCGCGCGGCACGGGCGTGCTCGCCACGATCGGCTCGACCGCGCCCTTCGTTGGCCTGTTCGGCACGGTCTGGGGCATCATGAACTCGTTTATCGGCATCTCGGAAACACAGACGACGAACCTTGCCGTCGTGGCGCCCGGCATTGCCGAAGCGCTTTTGGCGACCGCCATTGGCCTTGTTGCAGCTATTCCCGCGGTGGTAATCTACAACGTCTTTGCCCGCTCCGTGACCGGTTACCGGCAGTTGCTGGCCGATGCTGCGGCCGGCGTGGAACGGCTGGTGAGCCGCGACCTCGACTTCCGCAAGGTGCCGCCGGACGCCCGCAAGACGCCTGTTTCGCTTGTTTCCGGAGGCTGATCGATCATGGCTGGTGGCATCCGCGAAAACCACGGCGACGAGTTGACCGAAAACCACGAGATCAACGTTACGCCGTTCATCGACGTCATGCTGGTGCTGTTGATCATCTTCATGGTGGCGGCACCGCTTTCGACGGTCGACGTGAATGTCGACCTACCGGCCTCCAGCGCCAAGCCCGCGGAGCGCCCGGATGAGCCGCTGTACCTGACGGTGAAGACCGACCTCAGCCTCAATATCGGCAATGATCCTGTGGCGCGCGAACAGCTTGCCGCAACGCTTGATCGCGTGACGGAGGGCAACAAGGACACGCGCGTCTTCCTGCGCGCCGACAAGACTGTCGACTACGGCCAGTTCATGGAAGTGATGAACCTGCTGCGTGATGCCGGCTACCTGAAAATCGCGCTGGTGGGCCTGGAAACCCTGCCGGGTGCACAGGCACCCGCCGCCGCGCCAGCCGAGGGACAGACGCAGCCTGCAACACCCGCGGCACCGGCAGGAACCACGCCATGAGTCTCGTTGTCTCGCAGGCAGGTCCGGGTGGACGCGTCGGCGAACTGGCGCTCTGGGGCGCGGCTGGCCTTGTGATGCTGTCCGTGCATGTGGCGGGCGCTGCGTACCTGATGCGGCAGGTGCCTGAAGAGATTGTCGATACCGGCCCGCCGGCGGCCATCATGATCGAACTCGCGGCTGAGCCGGAAGCGGCCAATACCGAAGAAGAGCAGATTGCCACCGACGTGCAGGACCAGCAGGAGGTGCTGAGCGAACAGGTGGAGCCGGTGGACGAACCGGTGGAACCCGTTGAGCAGGCAGAGCCGATGCCGCCTGAGCCGGTGGAGTCGCCTCCCCCGGAGATGGCTGAGCTGCCACCGGAGCCAACACCGCCCGAGCCGGTGGTGGAGGAACCGCCGCCGGAACCCGAACCTGAACCTGCGCCGGAGATGACGCAGACGATCCCCGAGCCGCCGCCGGAACCGATCGAGGAACCGGATCCGATCGAGGCGCAGCAGACGGCGATGCTCGAGAACGTCGAGGTGCCGTTGCCGGCCATGCGTCCGCCGATGGTTGACGAGAAGCCGCCGGCAGAAAAGAAGCCGGAGCCGAAGAAGCAGCAGACCGTTCGCAAGGTGGAAAAGCCGAAGCAACAGCCGCAGGCGCGCCAGGAACAGGCCGAAGCACGGGTGCAGGCCCGCGATTCCGACCGTACCGCCGCCAGCCAGACCTCGGCAGGATTGTTTTCTTCAAAGGTGTCGCCGCAGCAGTGGATGACGAAGGTGCGGACGAAGATCGCACGTTATGCACGTCGTTGCCCAGGCAACGACACCGGCGTTGTCACCGTGCGTTTCAGCTTCGACGGCAGCGGCAATATCGGCAGCGTTGCCGTGGCCCGCTCATCCGGCAATCCGGCGATCGACGAATATGTCGCGTCCGCCGTGCGCAAGGCCTCGCCCATTCCCGCACCACCACCAGGTGCTGGAAGTTCGCTGAGCCAGCCGGTAAAGTGCCAGTAGCCGCCTGTCATCAGCGCAGCTCCCGCCCTTCCTGAACCTGCCGGATCCGCAGCATGCATATTTCTCTCGTTGAAGCCGAAACGCTTGTCGCAGGCGTTTTTGAAGCCAATGGCGTTCTCCCCGACACCGCCCGCTCTGTGGCGCATGCGCTGGTGCAGGCGGAAGCTGCCGGGCAATATGGCCACGGCCTGCGGCGCGTGCCGGTCTATATCGGCCAGGCGCGGACCGGCAAGGTGGACGGCAAGGCGCGCGTCAGCAGCCTGCAGCCGAAGCCAGCGGTGCTCACGATCGATGCCGCACTCGGTTACGCTTACCCCGCCCTTGATCTGGCGGTCGAGAAGCTGCCGGCGATCGCACGCGCGCAAGGCATCGCGCTCGGGCTGGTGCACCGTTCCCACCATGCGGGCGTGATGGCGCTGACCGTGGAGCGTTTTGCAGACCAGGGGCTGGTGGCGATGATGTTTGCAAATGCGCCGGCTTCCATGGCCGCCTGGGGCGGCAAGAAGCGGCTTTACGGCACCAATCCGATCGCCTTTGCAACACCGGTGGCAGGCACTGACCCGCTGGTGATCGACCTCGCTCTCTCAACTGTTGCCGCCGGCAAGATCATGGCCGCCAAGCAGCAGGGGCAGCAGATCCCTGCCGACTGGGCCTTCGATTCCGACGGACAACCGACGACCGATCCGGACAAGGCGTTGAAGGGCCTGATGGCGCCCTCCGGCGGCGCCAAGGGCGCGGCGCTGGCGCTGATGGTGGAAGTGCTGGCGGCGGGGCTGACGGGTTCGAACTTCTCATACGAGGCGAGTTCCTTCATGGCCGAGGATGGCCCACCGCCTTCGGTCGGACAGACGCTGATTGTCATCGATCCCGTGGCCGGAACGGCAGCTGCGGAACGCATTGCCGAGCTTGCGGGTGAACTGGCGTCCGAAGACGGTGTGCGCCTGCCGGGCCGCCGCGGCCAGAATGCGCGCCAGCGGGCCATCGCCCAAGGCCTGGAGATCGATGATGCCGTGATCGCCGCAATCAAGGCGCTGGCCTGAACGCTGATAAGCAAAAGCCGCCGGTGATGCCGGCGGCGACGGGCACGGTTTTTTGAAAGCCTGAAATGCAAAAAGCCTGGCGCGGGAGGAGGTGCGCCAGGCTTTAAACTTGATCGACAACTGGGAGGAGGAGGATGTTGTCGATCCATATCGCACGACGCTGGGAGGAGGAGTGCGTCGTTCGATGAGTGAGTGTATAAGCTAATCGATTAAGCAGGCCAAGAGCGGCTATTGCAATGCAGCAATGCGCCGGACGCAGAGCTGAGCATTTGCCCAGTGCATGCACCGATGCTCAGAGCGCCGCGATCGGACAAACGCTGTTCTTCGGCCGGCGCCTGGGCTATAGCGGTTGCGAACTGCACGACGAATGGCATGCGGAGACGCGGAATGGCTGAGATCAGATACCACGAGGGCGATATTTCGGCAGCGGATGCCGCGCGTTACACCGATGCGATCGCGATCGATACCGAAACGCTGGGGCTCGTCCCGCGGCGTGACCGGCTTTGCGTGGTGCAGCTGTCGCCCGGTGACGGGACGGCGGATGTTATCCGCATCGCAGCATCGCAGACCGCGGCACCCAATCTTGTTGCGCTTCTGGCGGATCCCACCAAGCAGAAGATCTTCCACTACGGCCGCTTCGACATCGCCGTGCTCTTCCATACTTTCGGCGTCACGGCGACGCCTGTGTTCTGCACCAAGATCGCTTCTCGCCTGACGCGCACCTATACCGACCGGCACGGGCTGAAGGACAATCTCAAGGAGATGCTGGACGTCGATGTGTCAAAGGCGCAGCAGCAGACCGACTGGGCGGCGGCCGTGCTCTCGCCCGCGCAACTGGAATATGCCGCATCAGACGTGCTGCATCTACATGCGTTGCGCGACAAGCTGACCGAGCGCCTGGTGCGCGACAACCGTGCCGCACTTGCCGAAGCCTGCTTTGCCTTCCTGCCGACCCGCGCCAAGCTCGACCTGCTCGGCTGGGAAGATACCGACATCTTCGCCCATAGTTGAGCCGGCCAGAGCCAGGCAGGCGCGGTTAAAGCCTGATTAACCGTCGGAACCTATGGTTCCTGGTGGTTCAATCAGACCGGGACCCGCCGATGTTGTTTCCGACCCAGCAAGCTCATGGACTTGCCGCCACCTCGCAGATGCAGTCGATGCTCGACAGCATTGAGGAGCAGCGCAAGCGCGAGGAAGAACAGCGGACCGGCAAGGAAAAGGACCGCCTTCTCGAAGCGCGGATCAGCGCCAGCGAGGACGCCAAGCGGGCGCGGGAAAAGATCGCCTCTGGGCTTTTCGGTTCCAACCAGGCCGACGCCAACCAGTTGAAGATGGATCTTCTGGAGCGGCTGGCAAAAAAGCTCGGCCTCGACACCGACGAAGCGCGCTCCTCGTTCAAGTTCGGCAAGGCGGTGGAAGACCTCGTGAAGGACATGCGGCCGGACCAGATCCGCGCGCTTTCCGACGATATCGGACTTTCCGAACTCGATATCACGATGGACACGCTGATTGCAGCGATCAAGAGCCCCTATGGCGACGACAGCGAGCGGCTGAAGGACGCGCTGACGAGAAAGGTCAACGGCGGCAGGATCGACGCTGACCTCGGCCGCGTGCTGCAGCGGATGGACGATGTTGCCGATCCAAAGACGCTTGAGGAACTGAAGCTTGGGCCGCAGGGTGGCGACCCGGCCCGCGTGGAGGATGGTGAAGCGCGCGCCGAGCGACGCGAGGACATCAAGGCCGCCGAGGCGGGCCGTAACCTGGAAGAGGTGCGCAAGCTGCAGGAGGCCGTGAGGCAAGACAACGAAAACGGCTTGCCCTTGGCTGATGACGCCGACGCTGCGGCCCCGGTGACAGACGAAGCCATGTCGGTGGATGACGAGGCGGAAGCTGAGAAGAAGACCGACGGGATCGTGCCAGTCTACGTTGACGAGATCGGTCTCTACGAACTTCGGGATCGCAAGCAGGCGGCTTAAGCTGCCCCTGCTTCCGTTTGTAAATTATTAACCATGCCTGGCCAGAATGGGCGAATCCATCGGCATCGGGTACGCCATGAGGCGTTACGGTCGCAACGCCGTTTCGTTGCGATAAAACAGAGTGATCGCTTAGCCGAGCTGCCATTATCGTCGCCAACAGAAGGAGCGACCGATGCT
This sequence comes from Neorhizobium turbinariae, assembly GCF_023223505.1. Taxonomy (NCBI): domain Bacteria; kingdom Pseudomonadati; phylum Pseudomonadota; class Alphaproteobacteria; order Hyphomicrobiales; family Rhizobiaceae; genus Neorhizobium; species Neorhizobium turbinariae. Next base: position 78,266 of record NZ_JALPRY010000023.1, on the reverse strand, counting down.
GCCTCTGGTGCGTACCACTTCGACATCTTTCTCCGAACAGCAGCCCTTGCCGCCGCACACGTTGTTGCGCCAGCGAATGGGTGCAAACGCGCCGGCACAGGAAGCGGTCGTCAGCCTGTCGAACGCGCTGTCCGGTGGTCGTAGCAATGCGCTGGCGCTTTCGGCGCAGGTGCAACTCGCGCAGGGGACTTCGGTGTTTGCCGAAACGGTTGGCCGGCTGATCAAGCTGCCACGGCGCGAAGGCGAGACACTTTCGGATTACACCAAGCGGCTGTTCGAGGCGATCAAGGCGCTGAACCCGGCAGAGCGCGCCACAGTGGAGCGCAGCCTGAACCAGCTGGTGCGCGGTATCACGCTGCAGTTGCTGAACCAGGTGCTCGCCAACCCGGCCGGACCGGAGGCGGCTCGGTTTGCGGTGAACCTCGAAACTGCAAAGCTTCTCGAAGGCGATCTTGCCGCCAAGGCGGCCGTCAATTCCTACCAGCAGAACGGAGGCGCGGAGCCTGCACCCGGTACGGCGCCGCGCGTGGCAGCCAATGCCCCGAAACCGGTAGATGCAACACGGGCGGACACGACGGCGCCAGCACAGAATGCTGCGCCAACAGCGCAGGCCAGCAACGCCATCAAGGCGGCGGCTAGTCCATCGGCCACTTCGGCATTCGCTGAGCTTGCGGCAGAGGCCGCACAGGCGGATGAGGCGCCGGTGCCGCAGAATTCCTCCCCCACGGGGGAGACCGTCGATGACCTGCCTGATGGCGCAAAAGCCGATGCAGCTGCCGCCAAGGCTGGCCAGGTTGCAAAGCAGGCTCTGGAAGGTCGTGCGACGCCAGCCGGCGGTCGCCCGGTGCCGGCCACCGTTACGACGCCCGAGACTGGAAAACCGGCGACTGCATTACCGGCATCGACACCGCAAGGTACACCTAAACAGGCTCACACGGCCCAAGTCGCCGATCCTGGTCACCTACTTTACGAACAGGCGGGTGAAGAGTGGTCGCTCGAGCCGAAACGGCAGGAACAGGCAGCCGCCGCGCGCCTGCCCGAGCATCGCGGTGAAGCCCTGCGTAAGACGCCCGCCGACAAGGCATCAATCTCCGCGGTGGCGCAGTGGCTGGCAGAGGCCTTTGACGAAGACGGTTTTCCAACGGTTGCCACAGCGGCAGCATCCAGGAATGCTTCCCCTGAACAACAGGCGTTGCGGGCACTTCTGAATGCGGACCAGCCCGCGGCAGAGGCGGCACAGGCACGCGCCACAGCGGCCGATGGCCAGGCGGGCATGCGCCCGCCGTCAGCTACTGCATCGGAAAACTCGGCCGACGACGTGTCTCCACAGGCCACCCGTGCGCAGCAGGACGCCACAGCCATGCCGCGTCCCGTCACGACCGAGGTGTCCGACAAGATGGTGGTGCCGATGACGCTGCCGCCTGTCATGCGTGACGGCGTGCCGCTCGCTTATGTGCCCTATCCGCCGGAAGAGCGGGAGCGGGATCCGGAAGAGCGCAAGACGCGCGCCGTGTCGGCCACCGATGAAGATGGCGAGAGCCAGCAGGGCCAGGATGGCCAGGCGTTTCATCACGCTGAGGAGGATGACCGGCAGGACGAGCCTGAGGCGGATGCTTCAGAAGATAACGAGGAAACTGACAGCTCCTCGCCCGCCAACGATCTTTACTGGCGCATGGCCGGCTGGGCTTGATCAACCCGAAGCCTGAAAAGCGGACATGAAAAAACCGCCGGACCTGGGTCCGGCGGCTCTTATTATTCTTGGCGTGGATTACTCGGCGTTGTTGCGGTTCTTCAAAGCCGCGCCGAGGATGTCGCCGAGCGAAGCGCCCGAGTCGGACGAACCGAACTGAGCAACTGCTTCCTTCTCTTCTGCGATCTCGAGAGCCTTGATCGACAGCATGACCTTGCGGTCCTTCTTCGACCAGTTGACGACGCGGGCGTCGAATACCTGGCCAACCGAGAAACGCTCCGGACGCTGATCGTCACGATCGCGGGCCAGGTCGTTGCGGCGGATGAAGGAGGTGATGTCCTCGTGGTTGACGAGCTTCACTTCCACGCCACCGTCGTTGACGCCGATGACTTCGCAGGAAACAACAGCATTCTTGCGCAGTTCGCCCGAAGCTGCGGCTTCGCCAACAGCGTCCTTGCCAAGCTGCTTGATGCCGAGCGAGATACGCTCCTTCTCGACGTCTACATCGAGAACGACAGCCTTGACGACGTCGCCCTTGTTGTATTCCTCGATGACCTGCTCGCCCGGACGGTTCCAGTCGAGGTCAGACAGGTGCACCATGCCGTCAACATCGCCTTCAAGGCCGATGAACAGGCCGAACTCGGTCTTGTTCTTGACTTCGCCTTCGACTTCAGTGCCAGCCGGATGCGTGTAGGCGAATGCCTGCCACGGGTTTTCCAGCGTCTGCTTGAGGCCGAGCGAGATACGGCGCTTCGACGGGTCGACTTCGAGAACGACAACGTCAACATCCTGCGTCGTGGACAGGATCTTGCCGGGATGTACGTTCTTCTTGGTCCAGGACATTTCGGAGATGTGGATCAGGCCTTCGATGCCCGGCTCCAGCTCAACGAACGCACCGTAGTCGGTGATGTTCGTGACGGTACCGGAGATCTTCTTGCCGACCGGATACTTGGCCGAGATGCCATCCCACGGATCCGACTCGAGCTGCTTCATGCCGAGCGAGATGCGGTGGGTTTCCTGGTTGATGCGGATGATCTGAACCTTGACCTGCTGGCCGATGTTCAGGATTTCCGACGGATGGTTGACGCGGCGCCATGCCATGTCGGTGACGTGCAGCAGGCCGTCAATGCCGCCGAGGTCAACGAACGCACCGTAATCGGTGATGTTCTTGACGACGCCGTCAACAACCTGGCCTTCTTCGAGGTTCTGCACGATTTCCGAACGCTGCTCGGCACGCGATTCTTCAAGAACCGTACGACGCGAAACAACGATGTTGCCGCGGCGCTTGTCCATCTTGAGGATTTCGAAGGGCTGCGGGTTGTGCATGAGCGGGGTAACGTCGCGGATCGGACGGATGTCGACCTGCGAACGCGGCAGGAAGGCAACGGCGCCGTCGAGATCGACGGTGAAGCCACCCTTGACCTGATTGAAGATAACGCCTTCAACGCGCTCACCAGCTTCAAACTTGGCTTCGAGCTTGACCCAGCTTTCTTCGCGGCGAGCCTTCTCGCGCGACAGAACGGCTTCGCCGAGTGCATTTTCGATGCGCTCGACATAGACTTCGACTTCGTCGCCGACCTTCAGCGAACCGTCCTTGCCCTTTGCACCGAATTCCTTCAGCGCGATGCGGCCTTCGACCTTGAGGCCGACGTCAACAACGGCCATGTCCTTTTCGATCGCGGTGACGCGACCTTTCGTGACGTAGCCTTCTGCCAGATCGTTGGAAGCGAAGGATTCTTCGAGGAGGGCTGCGAAGTCCTCCCGCGTGGGGGTTGATACTGCCATAAAATCTCCTGGAGTGCCGCGGGGGCACATAGCGCGCCGGGGGTTCGAGTTGTACATGCCCAAAGACTCAAGTCCGCCTCTCTCATCAAACAGGGAGGCAATCCGGCGCGGGGACTGAGCTTCGAGCTATTCTGGAATGCTATTTCTTCAAGGCAGCATCGATGATGACCTTCGCCGCCTGAAACGCCGCCTCTATACTCATTTCCGACGTATCTAGCAAGTGCGCATCCTCGGCGGGCCGCAAGGGGCTGTCGGCGCGCCCCATGTCGCGCTCGTCGCGCTTTTGCACGTCGGCGAAGATCTCGGCGAAATCCGCCTCGCCGCCACGGCTGAGGATCTCGTCGTAGCGGCGTTTCGCCCTGACTTCGGGAGAGGCGGTGACGTAAAGCTTCACCGCCGCATCGGGGCAAACGACGGTGCCTATGTCGCGACCGTCGAGCACCGTGCCGGGCTTGCGCTGGGAGAAGGTGCGCTGCGCTTCGACCAGCGCGCGGCGAACTGCGGGCATCACGGCAATCTTCGAGGCGGCCTCGCCGATTGCATGCGCCGACAGGATGTCGCGATCCAGGCCGGCAAGCTCGACTTCGCGAGCAATCTTTTCCGCCACCTCTTCATTGTCGAGCGGCAGGCCAGCATCCAGCAGCGCCTTGGCGGTGGCGCGATAGGTCAGCCCGGTATCCAGATGCTGGAAGCCATAGGTCTCGGCGATCTGGCGCGACAGCGTGCCCTTGCCGGCTGCCGCGGGCCCGTCGATGGCGATAATCATTCCTGCGTTCACTCTTTCACCTTATGAAATTCGCATTGCGCCGTAGCGGCGCACCAGTTCTGCCATGCCATCGCCGGCCTTTAGCTCGTCTAGGCCTGCGGCAACCCCTTCCCGGTCACCGGCGGACCGGTTCTGGCTGACTTTCCACTTGCCGTCGATATCCGTGATCTCGATTTCGATGCCGACGATGCCCTTTAGCTGCGCGCGGACGAAATCCCGCGGCGCGTCACTGACGGCCCAAGGCTCGGGACGATCGCTCTCATGCTGACGGGTGATAGCCTCGACCTGCGCCAGCAGCCAGTCGGCATCCTCGATGACACGGGCAGTGCCGCGAACCTGCACGATGGCATAATTCCAGGTCGGCACGACTTTGCCGGTCTCCTGCTTGGTCTGGTACCAGGATGGCGTCACATACGAGTTTGCGCCCTGGAAGACGGCAAGCACTGGCGCACCATCGCGGATCTCGCTCCATTGCGGATTTGCCCGGGCAAGATGCAGCCGCAAGGTGCCCTTGTCCGATGCTCCGGCGTCAAGATGGCAGGGAACCGGATTGGCGGTGAGGCCGGAGGCGCCGGCCGTGATCAGAAGGGCGAGCGGATGGGCGCGGATCAACGCGTGCTGCGTGGCAAGATCGTCTTCACGAAAATGCGGCGGCTGATACACGTCCTGTCCTTCCCGATGATGCCTTGTTCCCAAAGGCTCTGCCGATGGGGCTGCCTAGCACAAAGCCGTCAGGCGGTCATCACGCGGTGGTTGATGGGCCTCATGAAAGTTTGTCTTTGACATCATAGTGCTCAGGCCTTATGGGGACCGGCTTAGATTTTCACCGAAATTAGCCGCTCATCCGGCGGCATGCCGATATTATCGGCCATCCCATGAGGCTCTGACTGTGGCAAAAGCGGAACTCGGCACCAAGCGCACCGACCCCGATACCGGCAAAAAATTCTACGACCTGAACCGCGATCCGGTTGTATCGCCCTATACCGGCAAGTCCTGGCCGCTCTCCTTCTTCGAAGAAAACAGCGCTGCCAAGAAGATGGAACAGGCCGAGGAAGAGGACGTCCAGGAAGTCGATACCGAAAACGCCGAGATCGAAATGGTTTCGACCGACGATAACGACGACGGCAACAGCGGCGACGACATCCCCGATATCGGTGACGACGACGTTGATCTCGGCGATGACGACGACGATACCTTCCTCGAAGCCGACGAAGACGAAGATGATGACGACGTTTCGGGCATCATCGGCGTTGGCGGCGACGACGACGACGTTTAAGCGATTTTCGCTTTTGAGCCCGGCAATTAGATAAAAATTGGCGGGCTCTCAAATTTCGGCTTGCACTCTTTCCGAACCGGAAGTAAGAAGCCGCCACTCCCCCGGACAAAGCGCCGAACGGAGTTTCCCAGGGCCGGAATATACCGGACCACCCTGATGGGGCTATAGCTCAGCTGGGAGAGCGCTTGCATGGCATGCAAGAGGTCAGCGGTTCGATCCCGCTTAGCTCCACCAATTTCCCAAGTTCGTGAAATGATTGCTTAACGGGCAAGCATCGGTGCGTGCGGACGCCGGGCCGGAACGCATTTCGGCGTTTGTTTCGCGAGCCGTTGGGGTTTTCCTCGAAAAACCTTCTTTTCCGCTGCCTTCTTTTCCAGTTCGACCGCGCGATGGTTCGCATAGCCGTTGAGCGAGGCTTCCTCGATAAACTGCTGGCGACGCGCCTGGGCGATCTGGTAAACGATGGTGGCGAAAAGCCCTGCCATTCCTGCCATCAGCGCGATGATGAGCGATAAAGCGAACATGAGCGCCTCCTTGAGGATCATAACGCTTATATCGGTGGAAAGTTCTGCCCTTCCCAGATGGCCCCGTTCAACTCGGGGCCCGTCCGTTCACATCGGCGCGACCGAACCCCAGTCCTAGCGCTCGGTCACAATGGCGCGGTCGCTTGCGTCGAAGCGGTGCAGGTGCGCCCTGTCGGGGGTGGCAAAGACGATGTCATCGGGGGCATAGGCATGCTCGCCGAACAACCGAACCGTCAGCAGGCCGGTCTGCTCTGTCTCCAGGTAGACGATCGTGTCGGCGCCCAGGTGCTCCACGTGAATCACCTTGCCCTTCCATTCGCCGCTGTCGCGCGACAGGGCGATGTGCTCGGGACGGATGCCGATCGTCTTGGCGGACGAATCGCCTAGGCGCTCGGCCGGGATGAAGTTCATCTGCGGCGAGCCGATGAACCCTGCGACGAAGATGTTCGCCGGCCGGTTATAAAGCTCCATCGGCGAACCGACCTGCTCCACAGCACCCGCGTTCAGCACGACGATCTTGTCGGCCAGCGTCATCGCCTCGACCTGGTCGTGCGTGACATAGATCATCGTCGCCTTGAGGCGGCGATGGAGACCTGCGATCTCCAGCCGCGTCTGGACGCGCAGCGCCGCATCGAGGTTCGACAGGGGTTCGTCGAACAGGAAAAGCTTGGGTTCGCGCACGATGGCGCGCCCGATCGCCACCCGCTGGCGCTGGCCACCGGACAATTCCGCCGGACGGCGGGCGAGATACGGATCAAGCGACAGCATGGCGGATGCCTTGGCGACGCGTGTCTCGATCTCTGCCTTGTCGGTCCCCGCCTGCTTGAGTCCCAGGCCCATATTGTCCTTCACCGTCAGGTGCGGGTAAAGCGCATAGGACTGGAAGACCATGGCGATGCCGCGTTTGGCGGGCGGCGTGTTGACCACCTCCGCGCCATCAATGCGCACGCTGCCCGAGGTTGCGTCCTCAAGACCCGCGATCACCCGCAGAAGCGTCGACTTCCCGCAGCCCGATGGACCGACGAAGATGACGAACTCGCCATCGGCGACCTCAAGGTCGATGCCCTTCAGCACCTCGTGGGTGCCGAAGGCCTTGCGGATGGATTGGAGCTGGAGAGAACCCACAAGCGTTTCCCTTTTTACAGACGTACAGGCTGGCCGGTGCGGACGCTTTCATCTGCTGCAAGGCAGATGCGCAGCGACTGGACCGCATCGTTCATGTGCCGCGTCAGGTCGATATCCTCGCGGATTGCCTTCAGCACATAGGCTTGTTCGAGGTCGCAAAGCTTCTGGTGATCCGGCTCGCCGCTCATGGAAAGATCCTGGTCGGGGCGGATGAAGGAGCCATCCGGTCCGGTTTCGGCGGAATGGACACGGATCACCGAGGTCTTGGTATGGGTGTCGATGTCATCCGACTTGGCGTTGGCATCGACCAGGATCGAGACCGAACCCTTGGGCGAAATGATATCCTTCACGAAAAAGGCCATTTCCGACATCATCGGGCCCCAGCCTGCCTCGTACCAGCCGACCGAGCCATCCTCGAAGAGCACCTGCATGTGGCCGTAGTTATACATGTCCGGCCCGACTTCGTCGGTCATGCGCAAGCCCATGCCGCGGACCTCGACAGCCTTGGCATCGGTGATCTGGCACCAGACATCGACGTAATGCACACCGCAATCAACGATCGGCGGGGTGGTCTGCATCAGCGCCTTGTGGACGTCCCACTTGGAGCCGGAGGACTGCTGGTTGAGGTTCATGCGGAAGACGTACGGGGGACCGAGACGACGGGCCTCCTCGATGAGCCGCATCCAGGACGGATGGTGGCGCAGGATATAACCGACGACGAGCTTGCGGCCATGCTTCTTCGCGGCCGCCACGACGCGTTCCGCATCGGCAACGGTGGTCGCGAGCGGCTTTTCGACAAAGACGTCGCAACCCGCCTCAAAAGCCATGACCGAATAGTCGGCATGGCTATCGGAATAGGTGTTGATGGAGCAGAGCGCCGGCCTGGTTTCCTTCAGCGCCGGCTCGAACTCCGGATAAAGCGGATAACCCTGGAGTTCCGGCGGCAGCTCGCGCTTAGAGCGGTTGACGAGGCCGACGATCTCGAATCCCGGGTTGTTGTGATAGGCGAGCGCATGGCTCATGCCCATATTGCCAAGGCCGGCGACGAGGACGCGGATGGGGGTATTCGAATTCACTTGACGGCTCCAGAGGTAATGCCGCGGATCAATTGCCGCGAGAAAATGACATAGAGGACCATGACGGGCAGGATGGCGAGCGAGAGTGCCGCCAGCACCGCATTCCAGTTGGTCACGTATTGGCCGATGAACATCTGCGCGCCGAGCGTCACCGTCTTGGTGCTTTCGCCAGGCGCCAGGATGAGCGGAAACCACAGGTCGTTCCAGATCGGGATCATGGTGAAGACCGCCACCGTTGCCATGGCTGGACGGACCAGTGGCAGGACGAGACGGAAGAAGATGGAATATTCCGACAGGCCATCAATGCGGCCGGCATTCTTCAGGTCGTCGGAGACGGTGCGCATGAACTCAGACAGGATGAAGATCGCCAGCGGCAGGCCCTGCGCGGTATAAACGAGGACGAGCGAGGTCAGCGTGTTGACGAGGCCTGCCGAGACCATGCCCTGCAGGATGGCGACGGTGCCAAGCCGGATCGGGATCATGATGCCGAGGGCCAGGTATAGCCCCATCAGCGTGTTGCCGCGAAAGCGGTATTCCGACAGCGCAAAAGCCGCCATTGCGCCGAACAGCAGCACGAGCGCGATAGATGCGACGGTAACAATCAGGCTGTTCTGGAAATAGCCGACAAAATCCCCCTGCTGCAGGACCGTCTGGTAGCCGATCAGGCTGAAGGTCGACGGCGTGGGCAAGGCCATCGGCTCACGGAAGATCGCGTTGCGGCTCTTCAACGAGTTGACCAGCGTCAGGAAGACGGGAAAGAGCGCCAGCAGCGTGTAGGACAGGAGCGCCAGATGGATGAGCGCGGAGCGAAGCGGGGCTGAGCGTGCCTTGGACATCAGATCCGCCCTTTAGAACTGGTAACGGCGCATGCGCCGCTGGATGACGAAAAGATAAAGCGAGACGCCGGCGAGGATGATGAGGAACATCACCGCGGCAATGGTGGCGCCCATGGAGCGGTCGCCGAGCTGGTTCTGGAAACCGAAGAAGGTGCGGTACAAGAGGGTACCTAGAATATCGGTCGACCCGTTCGGGCCACCAAGCGCACCCTGGACCGTGTAGATCAGGTCGAAGGCGTTGAAATTGCCGACGAAGGTCAGGACCGAGATGATGCCGATCGAGGGCAGGATAAGCGGCAGCTTGATCTTCCAGAATTGGCTCCAGCCGGTGATGCCGTCACATTCCGCCGCTTCCAGAACTTCATCCGGGATGTTGAGGAGGGCGGCATAGATCAGCATCATCGGGATGCCGACATATTGCCAGACCGAGATGAGCGAGACGGTGATCAGCGCCGATTGCGGCTTTCCAAGCCAGGGCGAGAAGGCCCATTTGAGGCCGACCCAGTCCATCAGGCTCGGCGCGATGCCCCAGATCGGCGACAGGATGAGCTTCCAGATGAAGCCGACGATGACGAAGGAGAGCAGTGTCGGCACGAAGATCGCCGAGCGATAGAAGCCGGCAAACCGCAGGCTCGGCACCGACAGCATGGCGGCGAGTGCAATGCCAATCGGGTTTTGCACCAGCATGTGGATGATGAAGAAGATGACGTTGTTCGACAGCGCGTTCCAGAAATCTGCCGACAGGCGCGGATCGGTAAACAGGACGCGGAAATTGTTGAAGCCGACGAAGGACAACTGGCCTTCGACCATGTTGAAGAGCGAAAGCCGCAGCGTCTCGATCAACGGCAGGATCATCACTGCCGTGTAGACCAGGAAGGCCGGCGCGAGGAAGACCAGGACGTGCCACCGGATGGGGCGCCGCACCGGAGCGATCGCGGGATCGGTGCTGTCGGTATCGCTCATGGATCTGGTTCCGGTATTTCTATTCAAGACGTTTGAGATGCCCCTCATCCGGCTGCCGCCACCTTCTTCCTGTCAACCGGGGAGAACGGATATGCCGCGCCCTCTCCACCTATTCTCGAAGATCAGAGTTCGCTGCCCAATTCCCCTCTCCCCGTATGCGGGGAGAGGGTCAGGGTGAGGGGCTATCGTGGATAACGACGTTACTTCGCCGGCTTGTACCAGCTGTCGAGGCCCTTCTGGGTCTCTGCGCCGGCTTCTTCCGGGGTCTGCGTGCCGTTGATGACATTGGCTGAGACGCGCCACATTTCCAGATCGAGGTTCGGCTGGCCGCGGCCGACGATGGCTGCGCTCGGGCGGATGGTCGGCTTGCAGTTTTCACGCCAGGAGACGAATTCCTGCGCCAGTGCATCGTCCATCTTCACCGCGGTGGAGTTGAGGCTGAAGAAGCCCGGCAGTGCGTTAGCGTAAAGTTCGGCAAATTCCGCGGAAGCAACCCATTCCAGGAATTTCTTCGCGGCCTCCGGGTTCTTGCCCTTGGCATTCAAGCCGATGCCAATGTCGTTGTGGTCGGAGATGTAGCAGGTGTCGCCAGCGTTCTTTACCGGCGGCGGGAAGGCGCCCATCTCGAAATCGGCCTGGGCACGGAACGGTGCGATTTCCCACGAACCGGCCGGATAGATGGCGGCGCGTCCAAGCGTGAAGAGGTTCTGGCTGTCCGGATAGGTCTGGGCTTCGAAACCATCACCGAGGTAAGGCTTCCACTTGGCAAGCGTTGCATAAGGCTCGACCCACTGCGCATCGGTGAGCTTCTGTTCGCCGGCGATCAGCGCCTTGCGGCCTTCCTCACCCTTCCAGTAGTTCGGACCAATGTTGTAGTAGCCCATGGTGGCGGCTTCCCACTGGTCCTTGGTGCCCATGGCGAGCGGGATGTAGTTGCCGTCCGTCTTGAATTTTTCCAGAACCGCGAAGAACTCGTCTTCGGTCTTCGGCACTTCGACGCCGACTTCCTCGAACGCCTTCTTGTTATAGATGAAGCCGTGGATGACGGACGCCATCGGCACGCAGAAGGTGGTTTTGCCGTCGTCGGTGGTCCAGGCGGACTTTGCGGTGTCGGAGAAGTTCGACATGCCCGGCAGGTCGTTCAGTGCTGCGAGCTGGCCCTTCTGGAACATGCCAAGCGACAGGTCGAACGGACGGCAGGTGATGAGGTCGCCGGCGGTACCCGCTTCAAGCTTGGCGTTGACGGCCGAGTTGTATTCGGTCGGCGCCATCGGCGCGAAGGTGACCTTGATGTCGGGGTTCTTTGCTTCAAACGCCGGGATGATCTTTTCCTGCCAGATGGACAGGTCGTCATTGCGCCAGCTTTCGATCGTCAGGTTGGTCTGTGCAAAGACCATGCCCGGCGCCAGCACCGTCGTGGCGAAAAACACACCCTTCAAAATGCGAGTCATGATGTTCTCCCTCTTCTGCGCCTTCAGGCGCGCTTCATGGAACTCTTTTTCAGCTGTATTTCTTTAAGCGCGGTGCGAAGCAATCCGCCATTCTCGGCTAGCATCGCCCGCGCCTCCTCGGCATGCTCGACGCCAGCGGCGAGCAGCACGGCAACTTTCACCGAGCCGTCAGCGGCATCGACCCAGATCCGCGCTTCATCGAATGGAACCGCACCGATGTCGGCGACCATGCGAGCAGCGCGGATACGCAGCTTCTCATTATCGGCACGCAGGTTGACCATGTGGCCGTCATGCACGTGGCCAAGCTTGATGGCCGCGAGCGTCGACAGCATGTTGAAGGCGATCTTCTGCGCCGTGCCGGCGCCCATGCGGGTGGAACCGGCAATGACTTCCGGAGGCGTTGCGAGCAGGATCGCCACATCGGCATCACGAAACAGCGGCGCGCCGGGATTATTGGCAATGGCAACGACGCTTGCACCATGGCGGTGGGCAGTTTTAGCGACGGCCAAGGTGTAAGGCGTGGTGCCGCTGGCGGAAACGCAGAGCACACAGTCACCGGCTTCGATTACCGCGGCATCGCGTTCGCCAAGTTCGGCATCGTCTTCCGGACCGCCCGGAATATCGGCGACCTGCGGCAAGCCACCCGCAAGCAGGATGGCGATGCGGTCAGGCGAGATGCCATAGGTACCCGGCAGTTCCATGGCATCCGCGGCGGCCATCAGGCCTGCGCTGCCGGCGCCGGCATAGACGAGCTTTCTGCCCGCTCTCAAGGAGGCCGCGACCCGATCTGCTGCTTTCGAAATCTCAGGAATGGCCGCATCGACGGCTTGCGACGCCGCCTGCTGGCCCTTGGCGAGGAGCGCAAGGATTTTCCCCGGAGGCAGGCGATCCAGCCCCTCCGCTTTCCCATGTCGTGCTTCGGTGGCTTTTTCGCTCATCCGATTTCTCCCTCTCTACAATTGATGCCAAAAAAATACCAATTGTCCAGAGGGAAAGTTGAGTGGGATGAACAGAAAGCCGACGTGAGACGCCAGTCGCAATAAATTCGCAGTTCGCTCAACCTGTTAGAATCGCATCTCTGCAACAAATAAAAACAGGCTTGGCTATTGGTGTTGTTTTGGTATTGTTGTGTCGGAGGTCTTCATGACGCGCTATTTCCTGGGCATTGACGGCGGCGGCACCAGTTGCCGGGCAGCGCTGGCAGACGAGACTGGCCGGATCATAGGCCGGGGCAAAAGTGGTGCCTCCAATATCCTGACCGACCCTGACACGGCGCTGCGGCATATCGAGGAAGCGTCGCGCCGCGCCTTCGAGGAAGCCGGACTGGTACCGCACCTCGCTTCAGCCTCCTCCGTGCTTGGCCTTGCCGGCAACAATGTCGGCGATGCCGTAAGCTATGTTTCGGCGCGTCTTCCCTTCCGGCAGTCTGACATCGTGTCAGATGGCGTGATCGCGCTCCAGGGCGCAATCGGCGACGAGGACGGCGCGATCGGCATCGTCGGTACTGGAACGGTTTACATCGCGCGCCACCAGAGCAAGCTGCATTCGATTGCCGGCTGGGGTTTCCAGGTCAGCGATCTCGGCTCCGGCGCGCGGCTGGGGCAGATGGCGCTGCAGGAAAGCCTGCTCGCGCATGACACAATCCGCCCGCTGACGGACCTCACACGAGCGATCCTTGCCGAATTCGGCAACAACCCGGAAGCCGTGGTGGATTTTGCCCGATTGGCGAAGCCTGGCGACTTCGGGCGGTTCACACCAAAGGTTTTCGAACATGCGGCACGTGGCGACGAAGCGGCGCTGCGCCTTCTGCGCCAGGGTGCCGCCTGCATTGATGAAGCGCTCGATGCCGTTGACCGGCTGACGCGGAACACCGGCCGGCTCTGCCTGCTTGGTGGTCTCGGGCCGCTTTACCCGCCCTATCTTGCCGAACGTCATCGTGGCCGAATTTCCGCTCCGCTTGCCGATGCCCTGACCGGCGCGGTGGCGCTCGCCATCCAGACCTTTGGACGCAAAGAGACGCTCACGGCATGAACGAGACGCTCTCCGCATTGCTGCCGCTTCAGAGCCTGCAATCTGCGGGGACCGGACCGCTTTATGTGAAGCTGCGCCGGAGCCTCGAGGAGGCGATCCGATCCGGCCGGCTGGAGCACGGACATGCCTTGCCGCCCGAACGCGATCTCGCGGACTACGCCAATGTGAGCCGCGTCACCGTGCGCAAGGCGGTGGATGATCTGGTCCGTGATGGGCTTCTGACCCGAAAACATGGCTCCGGCACCTTTGTCGTGAAGCCGATGCCGCGGGTCGAACAGCCGCTGACGAGCCTGACCTCCTTCACGGAAGACATGGCGCGGCGTGGGCTGTTGACGCGTTCCGAATGGCTGGAACGGGGGTTGTTTCACCCCTCGCCCGAGGAAATGATGATGCTGGGGCTGGCGCCCGGAACCAGGGTGGCGCGGCTCGGGCGCTTGCGCATGGGAAACGACCTGCCGCTTGCCATCGAGCACGCCAGTATTTCCGCCGAGTTCTTGCCGGATCCGATGTCTGTCACAGGTTCCCTTTATGCCGAGCTTGAGAAGAAGAACGCCCGGCCGGTGCGGGCCATCCAGCGTATCTCCGCCTGCAACATGAAGAACCCGGAAGCCGGGCTGCTGGCGGTTCCGGTAGGGGCGGCGGGACTGTCGATCGAGCGGGTTTCCTACCTCGCTTCCGGCCGCGTGGTGGAACTCACCCGCTCGCTTTACCGCGGCGATGCTTATGATTTCGTGGCCGAGCTTTCGCTTGGCTCCAAATGACGACAAGGATGATGCAATGCAGACCAACATGACGAATATGCGCCAGGAGATCGACGAGATACCGGAAGCGGCAGCGCGACTTCTGGATGGTTCGGCCGCTCAGCTTGCTGCCGCCGGTCTGGCATTGCGGGAGAAGGATCCAGCCTTCCTGATCACCATTGCGCGCGGATCGTCGGACCATGCCGCCACCTTCATCAAATACGCGATCGAGTTGACGGTCGGCCGTCCGGTTGCCTCGCTCGGGCCGTCGCTCGCCTCGATCTATGGCAAGACATTGAAGCTCGATGGCGGTGCGGCGATTGCCATTTCGCAGTCGGGGAAGAGCCCGGACATCGTTGCCATGGCCGAAGCTGCTACCAAATCAGGCGCCTTGACCGTTGCGCTCACCAACACGCTGCCTTCCCCGATCGCCAGTGCATCGAGCCATGCCATTGATATCAATGCCGGGCCGGAACTTGCCGTCGCTGCGACAAAGTCCTTCGTCAACTCCATCGTCGCTGGCCTCGCGCTGCTTTCGGAATGGGTGGATGACGAGGCGCTGAAGGCGGCCGTGCGCGCGCTGCCGGGTCACTTCGAGAAGGCCGTGAAGCTCGACTGGAGCGCGCTTGCGCAAGAATTGGGTGATGCGGAATCGCTCTACATGCTCGGTCGCGGCCCCGCCCTTGCCATCGCCAGCGAAGCGGCACTGAAGTTCAAGGAAACCTCCAACATGCATGCGGAAGCTTATTCCGCGGCGGAAGTGCTGCATGGTCCGGTGGCGTTGGTGGAAAAGCGTTTCCCCGTCGTGACCTTTGCGGCGCGTGACGCTGCGGAAGGTTCGGCACTCGAGGTTGCCGATAGCCTCGCGGCCAAGGGGGCGCTTGCCTTCATCACTTCGAACGGGGCGAAGACGGCGCACAAGCTGCCGTTCATCGAAACCGGCCACCCGATCACCGATGCACTTGCGCTGATCCTGCCTTTCTACGGCTTCGTGGAAGCCTGGTCCCGCGCCAAGGGCTTCAATCCGGACGCACCGGTTGCGCTGAAGAAAGTGACGGAAACGTTATGAACGAGCCAAGCACCAGCAGAACGGCGATTGTCGGAGCCCGCATCTTCGACGGGACCTTTTGGCACGACGATTCCGCGCTTCTGATCGAAGGCGGAAAGATCAAGGCGATCCAGCCGGTCGCCGAGCTTGAGCCTGACATCAAGACGGTCGATGCAGGTGGCGGCATGGTCGTGCCCGGCTTCATCGACCTGCAGGTGAATGGCGGCGGTGGCGTTCTGCTCAATGAAGACCAGAGCGTCGAGGGCCTGCGGCAGATCTGCTCGGCACATGCCAAGTTCGGCACGACGAGCCTTCTGCCGACGCTCATCACCGATACCTACGAGACCACCCGCGCCGCGGTGGAAGCGGGCAAGCAGGCGAGTGCGCAGCGCGTTCCTGGTTTCCTCGGGCTTCACCTCGAAGGACCTCATCTTTCGATCGCTCGCAAGGGCGCGCATGATCCAAAGCTGATCCGGCCGATGGAAGAGAAGGACATCGAGCTGATGCTCTCCTGCAAGGGAGCCTTTGGCGCGATGATGATCACGATCGCGCCGGAAAACGTCACGGTTGACCAGGTGCGGCGGCTGGCAGACGCCGGCTTCATGGTGAGCCTTGGTCATACCGAGGCAGGTTACGAGACGGCGAGGCAATATGCTAAGGCCGGCATCCGCACCGTAACCCACCTGTTCAACGCCCAGAGCCCGCTCGCGCACCGCGAACCTGGAATGGTCGGCACGGCGCTTGATACCGGTTCGCTTTACGCTGGCATGATCTGCGACGGCGTGCATGTGCATCCGGCCGCGATGGGTATTGCGCTTCGCGCAAAACGCGGGCCGGGCAAGATCTTCATCGTCACCGATGCGATGTCGCCGATCGGCACCGACATGACGAGCTTTACGCTGAACGGACGCGAAATCCTGCGGCAGAACGGCCGTTTGACGCTGGCGGACGGCACATTGGCGGGCGCCGATATCGATATGATCTCGTCGATCCGGCTCGTGCACCGCGAACTCGGCCTGCCGGTCGAGGAGGCACTGCGCATGGCCTCCACGTATGCGGCGGAAGCGGCCTGGCTTTCAGAGCGCAAGGGCGCGCTGCGGCCGGGGCTCGACGCGGATTTCGTCCTGCTGACCGACGACCTGCAGATGAAGAGCACCTGGATCGACGGCCAGAAGGTGCATCAGGAATAATCAGGAGCGCTCGGGAAACCGGAGCTCCACCTTCAAGCCCCTGCCCGCGTGGCCGTCGGACAGGGAAAGCCTGGCGTTGTGCAGCCGGGCAATGTCTTCCGCGATCGGCAGGCCAAGGCCTGTGCCGGCATGATCCGTTCGACCGCCGCGGTCGAACCGTTCGAGCACCGCATCGCGCTTGGCAGGAGGAATGCCGGGACCATCGTCCTCGACTTCCAGCACGGCCACCTGGTTTTCCCCTCGCACCCGCACCGTGACTTCCGCCCCGCTGCCGGCATAAAGCAGCGCGTTGCCGATCAGGTTCTTGATGAGTTCGCCGATCAGCAGCGGTTCTGCCAGAACAGATACCTCGTCCTCGCCTTCAAAACCCAGATCGATCCCGGCGTCAGCCGCGGCCGGAATGTGATCGGCGGTCGCCTGGCGAGCCAGCGCCGTCAGATCAATCACCTGCATTGCGGTCGAGCGTTTCGCCGCATCGATCTTTGCCATCAGCAGCAGTTGCGCGAGGATACGTTCGGCATCGGCAACCGCCTCGTCGGCCTTGCGCGCGGCATCCTTTGCGTCCTCCAAAGTCGGGGCGCGGGCGGCGAGCGCCAGCTGCGTGCGGATGATCGTCAGCGGGGTGCGCAACTGGTGGCTGGCATTGCCGGTGAAGTGGCGCAGAGCGTCGAGCGCGTTTTCAAGCCGCACCATGAACGAGTTCACGGTATCGACCAGGCCTTGGACCTCATTCGGTACACGCTCGTCGATCGGGTGAAGATCGTCCGGGCTACGCTCCGCAATCGCCTCGCTGAAGCGGTAGAGCGGCCGCAAGGAAAGCGTGACGGCAACCCAGACGATGGCCGCAGCACCGAATATCATGAACAGCAGGCGCAGCGCCGAGCGGATGAGGATGGTCTGGGTCAGTTGCTGGCGGGCAATGGTGGTTTCGGCCACGGTGACAATGAAGGGCACGGAATTGATACCGGTAGAGGCGGAGCGGGCGAGCGCCGCAATGCGGATCGGCTCGCCGCGGTAATGCGCATCCTCGTAAGCCGCCGCTTGCCCTTCACGACGTGGAATCGACGGCAGGTCGCCATAGCCGGTGATGAAGTGGCCGGGCGGCCCGTCCACGCGATAAAAAACCCGATCCTGCGCCGCCGATGTCAGCATCTCCAGCGCGACATAAGGGATGTCGACCTGCAGCGAGCCGTCTTCGGCAACGACGACACGTTCTGCGATTGCGAGCGCCGACCCGGCAAGAACACGATCGGAGACTTCGTTGGCTGTATCGACCGCCTCATCCCAGGTGTCGATCATGGCGATCGTGCCGATGAAGGCGGTGGCGAGCAACAGCCAGGCCAGCAGCCAGCGGCGCAGGGAATAGGTCGGGGACCGCGGCGGCGCCATCATGAGGCGGGCGCGAGCATTTCGAGGTAATATCCAATGCCGCGGGCGGTCTTCACCGTCAGGCCGTGTGGCGCGAGGCGACGCCGAAGCCGGCTGACATATTGCTCGATCGCATTGGCCGAAAGGTCTTCGTCAAAACCGGTGAGCGAGCCGACGATCGCATCCTTGGAGACGACCTTGCCGGCGCGCAGAAACAGCAGTTCGAGCAGGGCGACTTCGCGGGCGGGAATATCGAGCGGCACGCCATTGCTCGAAAAGCTGCGCGAGGTGAGGTCGAAAGTGACGCCGCCATAATTGACGATCGAACTCCGCAAGCCCGCCTGACGGCGCAGCAGCACGCGGATCCGCGCCTCGAACTCGGAAATATCGAAGGGCTTGATCATGTAGTCGTCGGCACCGAGATCGAGCCCCCTCACCCGCTCTTCCGGGGTGCCTCGCGCCGTCAGGATCATCACGGCCGCCTTGTTCTGGCGGGCGCGCATCATGCGCAGCACGTCCAAACCGTCCATTTCCGGAAGGTTGAGATCAAGGATGACAAGGTCATAAGCCTCGGCGGCCACCACCGCCTCCGCCGATGCGCCATCCGCAACCGCATCGACAGCATAGCCGCTGCCGCGCAGGATTGCCGTCAGCCCTTCGGCCAGAGCCTGATTATCCTCGACCAGAAGAATGCGCACGAAATGCCCCGTTTCGCCGGCGATTATACCGGATGAAGCGGGGATGTCACGGCTGGGGCGGACAGATGGTTACGCGCGGCCGAGATAGTCCATCTTGCCGACCGGCACCCCCTTGTGGCGCAGCAGGTCATAGGCCGTCGTGACGTGGAAGAAGAAGTTCGGCAGCGCGAAGTTCAACACGTAACTGGTGCCGGTGAAGGTGGTGGAACCGGTACGGGTGGTGAGCACCACTTCGGCATCTTCACGGTTATCCATGCTGGCACGGTCGACGCTTTTCAGGAACTCGACGGTCCTGGCGATGCGGGCATGCAAATCAGCGAAGGTTTTTTCGTCATCGGCCATCGGCATGTTCTCGACCTGGCCGAGCCGGACCACGACAAA
This sequence comes from Neorhizobium turbinariae, assembly GCF_023223505.1. Lineage (NCBI taxonomy): Bacteria > Pseudomonadati > Pseudomonadota > Alphaproteobacteria > Hyphomicrobiales > Rhizobiaceae > Neorhizobium > Neorhizobium turbinariae. Next base: position 59,318 of record NZ_JALPRY010000023.1, on the reverse strand, counting down.
CTTGGCGGTGTCGCTGGCGCGCTGAACCTGCGCCGTCAAAGGGTGCATGTCCTCAATGAGGCGAGCGCCAAGTAGCTCCTCATGCGCCATGCCTTTTTCGTCCGCGAAGGCCTCGCCCTTCTTCAGGATCTCGGTGAGGTTGGCGAAGTTGCGCAGGAAGACGGGGATCGTGACATCGTAGAGCGAAAGCGACATGGGTCGAAACCTCGGGTTCAAGTGGCGCGCTGGCTTGGCGCAGGCGGTGCAGAGGTAGGCAGAGGATCGATAAATACAAGCGGTGTGGCGTATCGGCGGAGGCGCTCGTTCAGCTTGCCCACCACGCGCCGATGAGGCATTCTTCGCGCCCATGAAAAGGCTCCTGTTCCTTTCGCTTTGCCTTGCGCTCCTGCCCCTGTTTGCCGCAGCCGATACAACGGTGTTTCCAGCCCTGTCGGGCCGGGCCGACGCACCCGTGCTGACGGTATATTCGTCGCTCGACGCGCCGCTTGCGAAGCCGATGATCACCAGTTTCCAGGCCGCCAATCCGGATGTCGCGGTGCGTTACGAGGACATGCTGACCGGCGAGATCTATGATCGGATCGTGCGGGAAACGGATGCTGGACAGAAGACCGCCGACTTTGCCTTCTCCTCCGCCATGGACCTGCAGGTGAAGCTTGCCAATGATGGTTATGCGCAACAGAGCGACCTGCCGAACAGCGGGCTCTGGCCAAGCTGGGCGAACTGGCGCAACACAGTCTACGCACTGACCTTCGAGCCGGCCGTCTTCGTGTACCACAAGCCGAGCTTCCAGGACCGGCCGCCGCCCTCGACCCGCGCCGAGTTCGTACAGTTCCTGAAGGAGCGCGGCGACGCTGTGCACGGGCGGATCGGCACCTATGACATCGAGCGGTCTGGCGTTGGCTTCCTGTTCATGTCACGGGACCAGGAGCAGTTCGGCGACATCTGGTCGGTTGTCGGCGCCATGGGCAAGGCTGGCGTCAAACTCTACTCAACAAGCGGTGCGATCCTGGAACGGGTGGCCGACGGACGCTTCCTGCTGGGCTACAACATCGTCGGCTCCTATGCCGCAGACTGGGCGAAGCACGACCCGAATGTCGGCATCGTGCTGCCGAAGGATTATACCGTCGTGATGTCGCGCATCGGGCTGGTGCCGCAGGCAGCAGCCTCCCCCGAGCTTGGAAAGCGTTACTTGCAGTTCTTCATGTCGAAGGAGGGCCAGACGATCATGGCCCGCGAACTGCAAATCCCGGCGGTGAGCCCGGAAGTGGCCGGCAACAATACGGCCACGACCATGCGCGAAATGCTGGGCGGCCAGTTGAAACCGGTTCCGGTGAGCCTCGGGCTGATGGTCTATCTCGACCAGGTGAAGCGCGCCCGGCTCATCTCGCGTTGGAACGAGGTGCTGCGACTGCAGTAGCAAATCGGGCATTTCCGTGGCATCCTCGTGAACAAGCGGCGCGGGATGTCAGGTTGATGTCAGCTTTATGTGATCGCTTAGGCGCATTCGGCCCCGTTTGGAGGCGGGACCCGATTGCGGAGGATGACAGGCAGGCTTCCAGCCTTGCAAACGCTTCACCGCCGCATGTCAAATAATGTCGCGTCAACTCAAGACGCTCAACGGAGGACACATCCTTGAAACATTTCATCCTCGCATCCATTCTCGCGGGCGCCATCGCTCTTCCGGCTGCTGCAGCCGACTACACGATCATGGCTCCGGCAGCGCCTGGCGGCGGCTGGGACCAGACGGCCCGCACGATGCAGACGGCCATGCAGCAGGAGAAGATCTCCGACAAGGTGCAGGTCATGAACGTCCCGGGCGCGGGCGGCACGATCGGCATCGCGCAGTTCGCAAGCCAGCAGAAGGGCAACCCGAACGCGCTGATGGTTGGCGGCTACGTCATGGTCGGCGCGATCCTGACCAACAATTCTCCCGTCACGCTGAAGGACGTCACCCCGATCGCTCGCCTGACCGGCGAGTATGAAGTGATCGTGGTTCCGGCGGCTTCCGAAGTGAAGACCATGGCCGACCTCGTCGAAAAGCTGAAGGCTGATCCGGGCGCGGTTTCCTGGGGCGGCGGTTCGGCCGGCGGTACCGACCACATCACGGCTGGCCTCGTTGCCAAGGCTGCAGGCGTCGACCCGACCAAGGTCAACTACATCGCCTTCTCCGGCGGCGGCGAAGCGCTTGCTGCTATCCTTGGCGGCCAGGTGACGGCCGGCATCTCCTCCTATGGCGAATTCGAAGGCCAGGTGAAGGCCGGCGCGCTGCGCGTCCTCGCCATCTCGTCCGACGAGAAGATCGAAGGCATCGACGCCCCGACGCTGAAGGAATCCGGCCTCGATGTCGTGATCCAGAACTGGCGCATGGTTGCTGCTGCCCCGGGTCTTTCCGACGAGCAGAAGGCAGCTGTCACGGCTGACATCGAAAAGCTCGCCAAGTCCAAGACCTGGCAGGACAACCTGAAGACCAAGGGCTGGATCGACACCTACCTCTCCGGCCCGGAATTTGAAGAACAGCTCGCCAAGGACATCACGGCGACTGAAGCCATCCTGAAGGATATCGGACTGGTTAAATGAGCCTGGACCACAACGAACAGACACGTTCGCAGCGCCGCCCTGATTGGGCGGCGCTTGCTATTGCCGCCGTGCTTGCCATCATGGCGGCCATCATCTTCTTCGATGTCGCCCGCCTGCGCGACATGGGCGGCTATTCGCAAGTAGGACCGGCCACGGTTCCCGACTGGATCGCCATCGTCCTGATCGGCCTTGCCATCTGGACCGTCGTTGCCTCCTTCAAGGGTGACTTCCCGCAGCGGGAACGGCAGGAAATCAAACCGGTCGCCTGGGTGGTCGCAGGTCTCCTGGCGCAGATGGTGCTGATCCGCCTCGTCGGCTTCTCGATTGCCACGGGCGTCCTTTTCGGTCTTGCTGCAGCAGGTTTCGGTGCGCGCCGGATCTGGATCAGCATCCCGGTCGGCATCGTCCTCTGTTTTGCCATTTACTGGCTCTTCGCCGTCGTCTTGCAGCTTTCCCTGCCGGCAGGCCCCCTGGAAAACCTGATCCACTGATCGGGCTTCGAGATTGAGATCATGAGCACATTCGACTTCCTTATGCAGGGTCTGGTTTCGGCTATGGAGCCGATCAACCTGCTTTACGCCCTCATCGGCGTGACGCTGGGCACCATGGTCGGCGTCCTGCCCGGCATCGGCCCGGCGACGACCGTGGCGCTGCTCTTGCCCGTGACCTATCAGCTCGATCCGACCGGATCGCTGATCATGTTCGCCGGCATCTATTACGGCGGCATGTATGGCGGCTCGACGACCTCGATCCTGCTCAACACGCCGGGCGAAAGCGCCTCGATCATCACCGCGCTTGAGGGCAACAAGATGGCCCGCGCCGGGCGCGGCGGTCCGGCTCTTGCGACGTCCGCCATCGGCTCGTTCGTGGCCGGCCTGATCGCGACGCTCGCGCTTGCCTTCGTTGCCCCCTACATCGTCAAGCTGGCGCTGGTCTTCGGGCCGCGTGAATATTTCGCGCTGATGGTTCTGGCCTTCGTCACCGTTTCCTCCGCCTTCGGGAATTCTGCCCTGCGTGGGTTGACGTCGCTCTTCATCGGCCTGGCCCTCTCGCTTGTCGGCATCGACCAGCTGACCGGCCAGAACCGCCTTTCCTTCGGCGTCCCGGACTTGCTCGACGGCATCGAAGTCACGACCATGGCGGTTGCCATGTTCGCGATCGGCGAGACGCTGTTTATCGCCGCCCAAGGCGCCCAGGCACCCGACAAGGTCGAGGCCATCCGTGGGTCTGTCTGGATGACCGCGAAGGACTGGGCCCGCTCCTGGAAGCCCTGGCTGCGCGGCACCGTGATCGGCTTCCCGATCGGCGCCATGCCGGCCGGCGGCGCCGAAATCGGCACATTCCTTTCCTATGCCGCTGAAAAGCGCCTTTCGAACCACCCGGAAGAATTCGGCAATGGTGCGATTGAGGGCGTTGCAGGTCCGGAAGCTGCCAACAACGCATCGGCTGCCGGTACGCTCGTGCCGCTGCTGACGCTTGGCCTACCGACCTCGGCGACCGCTGCCATCATGCTCGCCGGCTTCCAGCAATACGGCCTGCAGCCGGGTCCGCTTCTGTTTGCGACCAACCCGCAGCTCGTCTGGGGCCTGATTGCCTCGTTGCTCATCGCCAACCTGATGCTGCTGGTGTTGAACCTGCCGCTCGTCGGCCTCTGGGTCCGGCTGCTGACCATCCCCAAGTCATGGCTTTATTCCGGCATCCTGGTGTTTGCGACGCTCGGCACGATCGGCGCCAACCCGTCGGTCTTCGAGCTTGGCATGCTCCTGGTCTTCGGCCTCGTCGCCTATGTCATGCGCGTGTTCGACTACCCGATCGCGCCTGTGATCGTCGGCCTGATCCTCGGCCCGCTTGCAGAACAGCAGCTTCGCCGGGCGCTGTCGATCAGCCAGGGCGACGTGACGACACTCGTGCAGTCGCCGATCGCAGCCGTGCTCCTGGGTCTGGCAGCCATCGCACTGATCCTGCCGCTGGTGCTTCGCCTGCGCGGACGTGGCAATGTGCTGACCCAGATGGCGGCCAGCGAAGACTAAGGTTAGGCTTGGACATCAAACGGAAGGCCCGGCTCGACGCCGGGCTTTTTCGTTTGGGCTGTTGGGAAATTCCTCATGGTCCGAAGACGGACCACCCGGTGCGATGCGCCAGCATTTCCAGCGCCAGCGACCCGAGCAGCGAGTTGCCGTGGTTGTTGAGGCCGGGTGACCAGACGGCGACCGACGCCTTGCCGGGCGCTACCGCTAGGATGCCACCACCAACGCCGCTCTTGCCGGGCAGGCCGACGCGGTAGGCGAAGTCGCCAGAGCCATCGTAATGGCCGCAGGTCAGCATCAGCGCGTTGATACGGCGCGCCCGCTGGGGCGACACGACCGTGTGGCCCGTCAGCGGGTTGCGGCCCGAGGCTGCGAGGAAGAGACCGGAGCGGGCAAGCTGCGTGCAGGTCATGGCGAGCGCGCAGTGGTGGAAATAAACGCCCAGCACATGCTCCACCGGATGGGTAAGCTTGTTGAAGGAGCGCATGAAGTTCGCAAGCGCAAAGTTCCGGTAGCCTGTGGCATGCTCCGACTTTGCCACTTCCGGATCAATCGCGATCGTATCGTCATCCGCGAGGTAGCGCACGAAGCGGACGATCTCGCCAATCGCCTCGCGCGGTGTGTGGCCGGCGAGCACAAGGTCGCTCACGGCAATCGCGCCAGCATTGATGAAGGGGTTTCGAGGCTTCCCCTCCTCATGCTCGAGCTGCACGATGGAGTTGAAGGCCGAACCCGAAGGCTCGCGCCCGACGCGGTTCCAGGTCGTTTCGCCGTGCTTGCCGAGCGCCAGCGTCAGCGTGAAGACCTTTGAGACGCTCTGAATGGAAAAGGGAACGTCGGCGTCACCGGCCTTGTAGGTCTGGCCGTCGACATCGATGATCGCAATGCCGAACTTCTTCGGGTCGACATGCGCGAGCTGGGGGATGTAATCGGCAACCTTGCCCTCCCCCAGACGCGGCTGAAGCTTCTCGTGGATCTCGTCGACGATGGCCTGCAGGTCTGGCATGGGGATCTCTTGAGCGTGGCGTTGGGGCGCCTACTGTTCGAAGGCGCTGCCGGACAGATGGTTTCTGGCGGAGCTTTTCACGGCGCCGATTTCCGTCCAGAGCGAGGCGATCATCGCAGGGTCGACATCGGCCATGATGTCGCGCAGCCAGCCTTCATGCGCCGCTGCCATGCGCTCGAAGAGCGAGATGCCGTCGGGCGTGAGAATGGCAACGGTGACGCGGCGATCGCCTTCCGGCGTGAGGCGCTGGACATGGCCGTCCGCTTCCAGCCTTTCGACGAGGCCGGTGACGTTGCCGTTGGTGACCATGGTACGCTTGGACAATTCGCCGAGGCGCAGGCCGTCCTTTTCGCGGTAGAGCTGCGCCATCAGGTCGAACTGCGGCAAGGTGGCGCCGAACTCGCTGCGCAGACGGCGCCGGATTTCCGTGGTGATGAGCTTTGTCGTGGAAAGCATGCGCAGCCACAGCCGGGTTTCCGGCTTGTTCTTGCCATGTGGTCCATGGACGATCAGTTCCAGATCGGCGCTCGCCACTTCCCCATCCATCGCTTTACACCCCGAGAAATCGATCCTGCAGTTCGGTCGTCAGGTCGGCCGGCTTGCCGCTCCAGGCGCTTTTTCCGTTTTCCAGAATGACGCAGCGGTCTGCAACCGGCAAAAGCTCCGAAAGCGTCTTGTCCACTACAAGAATGGACAGGCCTTCATCTTTCAACCTGCGGATGGCGCTCCAGATGTCCTGGCGGATCACCGGGGCCAAGCCCTCCGTTGCTTCGTCAAGAATGAGAAGGCGCGGGTTCGTCATCAGTGCGCGGCCGATCGCCAGCATCTGCTGTTCGCCACCGGACAAGGAACGCGCCATCTGCGCATGCCGTTCCTTGAGCCGCGGGAAGAGATCGTTGACGCGCTCGAGCGTCCACTGCCCAGGGCGCGCAGCGGCAACCAGGTTTTCGTGCACGGTGAGGTTCGGGAAGCAGCGACGGCCTTCCGGCACCAGGCCGATGCCGAGCCTTGCCACCTTGTGCGGCGGCTGGCGATCGGTCGGCTTGCCGCCGAACACAATCCGGCCGGAGCGTGGCGGCATGAGGTTGCAGATCGACTTGATCGTTGTCGACTTGCCCATGCCGTTGCGGCCCATCAGCGCGACCGCCTCGCCTTCCTGCATGAAAAAATCGACGCCGAACAGCGCCTGGCTGCTGCCGTAGAAGGTGGCGATATTTTCGACCTGGAGCAACATCAGTCGTGGTCTCCGAGATAGGCGCTGCGGACGGTCGGATCGCGCCGGATCTCGTCGACCGTGCCGGTGGCGATGACGCGGCCATAGACCAGCACCGAAATTCTGTCGGCAAGCGCGAAGACGGCGTCCATGTCGTGCTCGACCAGCAGGATCGGCGCCTCCTGGCGAAGCGTATCGAGGAAACCGGTGAGCGCCTTCGAGCCTTCCGGGCCCATGCCCGCCATCGGCTCATCCAGAAGGAAGGCCTTCGACTGGAGCGCCAGCGCCATGGCGATCTCCAGCTGGCGCCGTTCGCCATGCGAGAGCTCAGCAGCGGGAATGCGGGCGCGCTCGGTCAACCCGACGCGCTCCAGCATGGCCATCGCCTTGTCGATCAGGCCCTGGTCGCGCATCACCGGCTTGAAGAAGCGGAAGCTTGAACCTTCCTTGGCCTGGGCGGCCAGCATGACATTGCGCAGTGCCGAGAACTCCGGCGCAATCGACGACACCTGGAAGGTGCGGCCGAGCCCAAGCCTTGCCCGTTCGGCGACACTCAAGCCTCCGACATCTTGGCCCGCAAAGCGGATGCTGCCGGAATCCTGCCGCAACGTGCCGCAGATCTGGTGGATGAGCGTCGACTTGCCAGCCCCGTTCGGGCCGATCAGCGCGTGGATTTCACCCGGGCGAAGATCAAGCGTCACGCCATCGGTCGCCCGCAGGGCACCAAAATTCTTGACGAGGTTCGAGATCTGAAGGATCGGCTCAACCATGTTTGGCCTTTCCGGCAAGCAGGCCCACAAGGCCACCGCGGGCAAAAAGCACGACGAGCAGCAGGATCAGGCCGAGGAAGAACTGCCAGCGTTCCGTGATGCCGCCAAGCGCATATTCGAACGCGACATAAAGGGCTGCACCTGCGAGCGGGCCGAAGAGCCGGCCAGTACCGCCGAGGATGATCAGCACGATGAGTTCGCCCGACATGTGCCAGGAGAGCATCGAAGGGCTGACAAAGCGGTTGAGATCGGCAAACAGCGCGCCGGCAAGACCCGTGATCATGGCCGATAGCACAAAGCCCGTCAGCCGGATGCGGTAAGGCTGGATGCCAACCGTCGCGACGCGCACCTCGTTCTGCCGGGCTGCCTGCAGGGCCGCGCCGAAGCGGGACGCGCGGATTACCGCGAAAAGCGCGATGCCGACCAGCAGGATGACATAGCAGATGAGGAAGAAGTTCATCGGCACCATGGTCATGACGCCGGGGAACTGGTTGCGCACCAGGATCGACAGGCCATCCTCGCCGCCATAGGCCGGCCAGGACACCGCGAAGTAGTAGACCATCTGCGCAAAGGCGAGCGTGATCATGATAAAGTAGACGCCCGAGGTGCGCAGGCTGATGGCGCCGATGGCAAGGCCGACGAGGCCGGCGAGCGCCATGGCGACCAGCCAGATGATCCACATCTGGTTCGTGCCCGACAGGCCAAAGAGCACCGGTTCACCCGAAAAGCTGTGCGAGGCGAGAATGCCGGCGACATAACCGCCGATGCCGAAGAAAGCCGCATGGCCGAAAGAAACCAGACCACCGACGCCGAGCGCCAGGTTCAGGCCCGTTGCCGCGAGCGCCAGAATCGCAACGCGGGTCGCAAGCGTGATGTAGAATGGCTGGCCGGCGGCATTGGCAATGAGCGGTATCGCCAGCAAAGCGACGGCCAGGATGAGGTTGATGAGGTTTTCGCGGGTCAAGATCATGATCGAACCGGAAGCCTCACGCATGCGCCGGCGGGAACAGGCCCCGCGGCTTGACGGCCAGGATGATGGCCATGACGATGTAGATCAGCATGGATGCAACGGCACCGCCGATGGCACCCGCCTGCGCCGGCGGCACGAAGAGCACCATCAGCTTGGGCAGCAGGAAACGTCCCATCGTATCAGTGACGCCAACCAGCAGAGCACCGAGCAGCGCGCCCTTGATTGAGCCGATGCCGCCGATGACGATGACCACGAAGGCGAGGATCAACACCGGTTCGCCCATGCCGACCTGTACGGACTGGATGGCGCCGACCATGGCGCCCGCAAAGCCAGCGAGTGCTGCGCCAAGCGCGAAGACGACGGTATAAAGCGTGCGGATATCGACGCCGAGCGCGCCGATCATTTCGCGGTCGCTTTCGCCGGCGCGAATGCGCATGCCAAGCCGGGTGCGGGAGATCAGCATGTAGAGTCCGAAGGCGACAAGCGCGCCGGCGGCAATGATGGCCAGCCGGTAGACCGGATATTCCGTACCACCGGGAAGCGCTACGGCGCCCTGCAACAGCGGCGGAATGTCGAGATAAAGCGGGAATGAGCCGAAGAGCCAGCGGGTACCTTCGGAAAACATCAGGATCAGCGCGAAGGTCGCCAGCACCTGGTCGAGGTGATCGCGGTCGTAAAGCCTGCGGATGACGGCGAGTTCGACGATCGCGCCGGCGGCCGCCGCCGCAACGAGGCTGGCGACGAGGCCGATCCAGAACGAGCCGGTCCAGGCTGCCACGGCGGCGCATGCGAATGCGCCGACCATGTAGAGCGAGCCGTGAGCGAGGTTGATGAGGCCCATGACGCCAAAGATCAGCGTCAGCCCGGCAGCCATGAGAAACAACATGACGCCGAGCTGAATGCCGTTCAGCAACTGCTCCAGAGCAAGTGCAATGGTCACGTGGCGACCTTAGAGCTTGCAGTCTTTGGCGTAGGCATCGCCGTGGTCGGTGAAGATCTTCTCGACGGTCTTGTTGGTGAGCACGCCATCCTTCTTGATGACTTCCGTCAGGTAAATGTCCTGGATCGGATGCTGGTTGGTGTTGAACTTGAAGTTGCCACGCGGCGACTGGATCTCAGCCTTCTTCAGTTCGGCTGCAAATGCATCGGCATCCGAAACGCTGGCCTTCGACGCGGCAGCGAGGATCAACTGGGCTGCGTCATAAGCCTGGACGGCGTAGATCGACGGAAGGCGGTTATATTCCTTCTGGAAGTCGGCAAGGAACTTCTTCGATGCCTCGTTGTCGAAGTCCGGAGCCCACTGGCCGGAAGCCTTGGCGCCGAGCGCCGCATCGCCGATTGCCGGCAGAACGTCCTGGCTGAAGGAGAAGCCGGGGCCCATGACCGGGATCTTCACGCCGGACTGTGCGAACTGCTTCATGAAGGCGATGCCCATGCCGCCCGGCAGGAAGACGAAGATGCCATCGGCACCGGATGCACGCATCTGGGCGATTTCAGCGGCGTAGTCGGTCTGGCCGACCTGGGTGTAGACTTCGGCTGCCAGCTCGCCCTTGTAGTAGCGCTTGAAGCCGGTGAGCGAATCCTTGCCGGCCGGATAGTTCGGGGCCAGGATGAACATCTTCTTGAAGCCCTTGTTGGCGTATTCGCCCATGGCTTCATGCAGGTTGTCGTTCTGGTAGGCGGCGTTGAAATAAAGCTTGTGGCAGTTCGCGCCAGCAAGCTGTGCGGGAGCCGCGTTGGTCGAGACGTAGAACTTGCCCTGGGCAACCGCGCTCGGCGCAACCGCCATCAGAAGGTTCGACCAGACGATGCCGGTGAGGATGTCCACCTTGTCGGACTGGATCATCTTGTCGGCGATCTGCACGGCCAGTTCCGGCTTCTGTGCATCGTCTTCGGTAACGACGGTGATGTCCTTGTTGCCGGCATTCTTGATGGCCAGCATGAAGCCGTCACGCGTATCGATACCGAGACCAGCGCCACCGCCCGAAAGGGTGGTGATCATGCCGATCTTCACCGGATCGGCGAAGGCAAGGCCGGAGGCGCTCAGGCTAAGCGCGAGCGTGGCCGCAGCGAGCATTTTCTTCATCTAACAAGCTCCCAATTGTTGTTGTTTGTATCGTTCCCAGATGCCGGCGGCGGAGGTGTTCCGCCGTGGTCTCTTTCTGTCTTCCACATTTGCGTGGAAACTTCCACTCCGGCCCGATGCCGGAGGCTATTCAATGCGAACTATGGTTACGCCGACAGCTTCTGCTTCAGCCGGAAACGCTGGATCTTGCCGGATTCAGTCTTCGGCAAGGCGTCGGTGAAGATGATCGAGCGCGGATACTTGTAGGGCGCGATCACTGACTTGACGTGATCCTGGAGGATCTTGACCATCAGGTCGCTCGGCTCGTGTCCCTTGGCCAGCACGACATGCGCCTGGACGATCGTCCCGCGCTCCTCGTCCGGCACGCCGATCACGGCGCATTCGAGCACGCCATCATGCTTGAGGAGCGCGGCTTCGACTTCGGGACCTGCAATATTGTAGCCAGCCGACACGATCATGTCGTCGGAGCGGGCCGCGAAATGGAAGTAGCCGTCCTCATCCTGCACGAAGCTGTCGCCGGTGAGGTTCCAGCCGTCCTTCACGTAGTCCTTCTGCCGCTCGTCGGCGAGGTAACGGCAGCCGATCGGTCCCTTGACCGCGAGCCGCCCAACCGTACCGCGCGGCACTTCGTTCATGTTGTCGTCGACGACAATCGCTTCGTAGCCGGCGAGCGGCTTGCCGGTGCAGCCGGCCTTGAAGTCGTCCATCCGGTTGGAGATGAAGATGTGCAGCATCTCGGTTGCGCCGATACCATCGATGATCGGCTTGCCGGTCTTCTTCACCCACTCCTCGAACACGGGCGCGGGAAGCGTTTCACCGGCCGACACCGCAACCCGCAACGAGGAAAGGTCGGCACCGCCGTCCATGGCCGCCAGCATCGCACGGTACGCGGTCGGGGCGGTGAAGCTGATCGTCGCCTTGTAGGTCTCGATGATCTCGATCATCTTTGGCGGCGTTGCCTGCTCGAGCAAGGTTGCGGCCGCACCGAAACGCAACGGGAAGATTGCCAGGCCGCCGAGGCCAAAGGTGAAGGCAAGCGGCGGCGAACCGACGAAGACGTCGTCGGGCGTGACGTTCAAGACTTCCTTGGCGAAGGCATCGGCGATGATCAGCAGGTCGCGATGGAAATGCATCGTTGCTTTCGGCACACCGGTCGAACCGGAGGTGAAGCCGAGCAGTGCAACATCGTCGCGACCGGTCTTTACGGCCTCGTAGCGCACCGGCTTGTTCAGCGCAGCGCGATCAAGTTCTGCATCGTGGTTGGCGGTGCCATCGAAGCCGACGACGAGCGTCGGGTATTTGCTCTCCTTGGCGGCCGCGACCATCTCCTCCATGAGGCGGGTGTCGCAGAGGCAGAGCTGGATTTCAGCCTTTTCGATCGCCTTCACCAGTTCGCCAGCGCGCAGCATAGGCATGGTGTTGACCACCACGAGGCCAGCCTTCGTCGCGGCAAGCCAGCACGCCACCATGGCCGGGTTGTTTGCGGAGCGAATCAGGACGCGGTTGCCCGGCTTGAGGCCGTAGTCTTCGGTGAGCGCGCGGGCAATGCGGTTTGTCCAGTCGGCCAGTTCCTTGTAGGTGCGGCGGCGGCCGTTGCCGATAAGCGCGGTATGATCGCCGAAGCCCTTTTCGACCATGCGGTCTGTGAGCTCGACCCCGGCATTCAGCCATTCCGGATACTGGAAGTCTCCCAGCTTGATCTCCGGCCACTGGTCAAAGGGCGGAAGATTGTCGCGAGCAAACGTGTCCTGGTGGCCTGAGGGTCCCAACATGCTTTTCGTTCCCAAGTGTTTTTTATTCTATGCGGCTTTGTGCCTTTCGCGCAGAAAAGCACCGCTCGTTCACGGTTGCAAGAGAGAAACTTTAAGTTTGTAATATTTTCGTTCCGGCTTACGCGCGTCCGGCGGCGGCAACGACGATGGGAGCGCGTCGAGCGCTCAAAGCGAGGCAGCGGCGCGGGCAGCCTGGTCGTAGTGGCCAGACAGGGCACGCAGGCGCGATGCCATGGCCGACAGTGTCTCGCCGGAGACTTCCGTTGCCAGGACCGACTTCACCAGAAGCGCCTCACGCATGGCAGCGTATTTTGCGCAGGATTCGGCGCCCATTGGGGTGATCATCACCAGCTTTTCCTTGCCGCGCCGGCCTGACTTGATGAGCTTCAGCCGCTCCAGCTTCTTCAACGCATAGGTGACGACATGGGTGTCCTCGATGTTGAGAACGAGCGCGATGTCCGCCAGCGTCTTCGGCTTGTTGCGGCTGTTGATGTGGTGCAACACCAGAACGTCAATCGGCGACAGATCCGGCACGCCGGAGGCTGCCATGCAGCGGACCATCCAGCGATTGAAGGCATGATGCAGCATGATCATGCCAAATTCGATTTCGGAAAGCGCCGGCAAGGCACCGGTTGCAAGATGACCCGATGAGACGATCGGCCCGAACTCGTTCTTGTCCGATGACATGGCGTTCCCTCCGAAAACAATGCGCCGCAAGCTATGAAGCTCGCGGCGCATGCTGGTCTTACATCTTCTTGTAGGCGTCAAGGATGGCAGCACCGTCTGCGCCAGCCTTTTTCAACCAGTCTTCGGTCAGCTTTGCGCCAACGTCAGCCAGGCCCTTCTTCAGCTCTTCGCTCGGCTCAACGACCTGCATGCCGTTTTTCTGGAGCGTCTCCATGTAGGCCTTGGTCTTTTCAACGCCGAGCTCCCAACCACGCGCTTCAGCGGCAGCAGCAGAATCGGTGACGGCTTTCTGGATTTCCGGATCGAGCGCTTCGAAAGCAGCTTTGTTGACGAAGGTGATGTTCTTCGGAATCCAGGCCTGGGTGTCGTAGTAGTGGGTCAGCGATTCCCAGATCTTGGAATCAACGCCGGTGGCGCTCGAGGTCATCAGGCTTTCGACGACGCCGGTTGCCAGCGCCTGCGGCAGTTCGGCGGCCTGGACGGTGACCGGCTGGGCGCCGACGAGTTCCGCGATGCGCGAGGTGCCGACGTTATAGGCGCGCCATTTCAGGCCCTTGAGATCGGCAACGCTGTTGACGTCCTTCTTGGTGAAGACACCCTGCGGCGGCCACGGCGTTGCGTAAAGCAGCTTGAGGCCCTGCTCATCGAGCGCCTTCTCGATTGCCGGCTTGGACGCTTCGTAAAGCTTCTTCGACTGCTCGAAGCTTGTTGCGAGGAACGGCACGACGTCGATGCCGAAGACCGGGTTTTCATTTTCGTGCAGCGAGATCAGCACTTCGCCGGCCTGGGCTTGGCCGGTCTGGACAGCACGCTTGATGTCCGGGGCCTTGAAGAGCGCCGCGTTCGGGTGAACGGTAATCTTCAGCTTACCACCGGAAGCAGTGTCGACGTCCTTTGCGAACTGCATCAGGTTTTCGACATGGTAGTTCGCCGGCGGATAGGCAGAAGGCAGAACCCAGGCTGTCTGCGCCCAAGCGGTCCCCGAAGCCGCCAGAATGGCGGCGGCGGCAATGCCCATTCGTGTGAGGCGGGATATCGTTTTATGCATTTCCATTCCCCTTGTTGTGAACATTAACCCGGATAAACCATTCGTGGCAGAACCAACACGATGTCCGGGAAGATCGTGAGGACTGCAACTGCTGCCAGAAGCAGGAAGAAGAACGGAAGCGCGGCCTTGGCAACGGTGAGGCTGTCGCGCCCGCTCATCGTCTGGAGAACAAAGAGGTTGAAGCCGACCGGCGGCGTGATCTGCGCCATCTCGACCATCAGGACGAGGAAGATACCGAACCAGACCAGGTCGAAACCCGCCTGCTGGATCATCGGCAGGACCACCACCGTTGTCAGGACGATCATCGACAGTCCATCGATGGCGCAGCCGAGCAACACATACATGATCGTCAGGACCGCAATCAGCGCGTAGGGGCTGAGCTGGAAGCTGTCGACCCAGGAGGCAAGCGCGTTCGGAATGCCGGTATAGCCCATGGCGATCGACATATAGCCAGCGCCGGTCAGGATCAGCATGATCATCGACGTCATGCGGGTGGCGCCCATGATACTGTCGATGAAGGTCTTCCAGGTGAGTGCCCGCTGCCAAAGCGCGATGACAAGCGCGCCCAGCACACCCCAGGCCGCACATTCGGTTGCTGTTGCCCAGCCGAGCAGCAGCGCGCCGAAGACGGTGAGGATCAAAAGCGCCAGCGGAATGAGGTTGAGCGTTTCCTTGAGCTTGGCACGGAAAGGCATGCGCGGCTCTGGCGGCGGGCTCTGGTCCTTGTTCATCAGGTGCCAGACGACGATGGCGCCCATGTAAAGCCCCATGACAATCACTGCTGGAAGGAGCCCCGCCATGAACATCTGGATGATTGAGACATTGGCCGCCACGGCATACACGATCATCGGGATCGATGGCGGGACGAGGAAGCCGAGCGTGCCAGCGCCTGCGAGCGAGCCGAGCGCAATGCGTTCGTTATAACCTCGCTTCTTCAGTTCCGGCAGGGTGATCTTGGCGACCATGGCCGTGGTCGCGGCCGACGAGCCGGAGACGGCGCCAAACAGACCGCAGCCCAGCACGTTGACATGCACGAGGCGACCGGGCAACCAGTTGAGCCATGGTGCGAGGCCCCGGAACATCTCGTCCGACAGGCGCGTGCGGAACAGGATCTCGCCCATCCAGATGAAGAGCGGTAGCGCGGCAAGGCTCCAGGAGGCGGCGCCACTCCAGGCATTGGTGGCAAGTGCCGCACCAAGCTGGATGCCCGCCGGTGCGAATTGCATGGCGATAAAGCCGCAGATCAGCAGCGCTGCGCCGATCCAGACACCTCCGACAAGGAGGAGAAGCAGGGAACCGAGAATCAGGCCGGAGACTTCGACAAGGTGGCTCGCGTCCATGGTCAGGCCCCGCTTTCCATGATGCGCTCGATGAGTTCCTCATCGTTGCTGACGGGAGGCTTCTCGTAGCGCGGGCTGCCGCCGAAGAGGACATGGATGAGTTCATCGGCAAAGGCCAACGCGAGCAGGGCAAGCCCCACCGCCATGGCCATCTGCGGGATCCAGAGCTTCACCGCGATCACGCCCTGCGAGACATCGTTGAACTTCCACGACGTCCAGGTCATGTCGATCGCGTACCAGGCAAAATAGGAGACAGCGACGGTGCCGATGGCGGTGCAGGCGATCTCGACGATGTGCCGGGCGCGACCGTTCAGGCGGTCGATCACCAGCCCCATGCGGATGAGCTCCGCAGAGCGGAAGGTGTGGGCGAGTGCCAGGAAGGCGCAGGCGGCCATGCACCAGGCCGTGAAGTCATCACCGGCGGGGATATCGATGCCCAACGGGCGACCTGCCGAGAGCGACAGCATGATGACGAAGATCGCGACAAGGAAGATGCCGCCGAGATATCCGGCTCCGAGGTAAAGGGCATCCAGGCCCTTGCGAAGCCATTCGGGAAAAACACTGTGGCGAGGATCAGCCGTGGACATGGCAGGTCCTCCGCGCTGAGGTGCGGATAAGCGTCATTTGGCTCCCCTCGGTTGCCAGCTGGGGCCAGGCTCTTGGCGGCCGGTGCCCTTCGTTTGAGCATGATGCAGCAACAGGCAATTTCCTGTCAACTTATCATTGACGTTTTATCGACGAAATGTTTTCGTTGGCGCAAAGCACATCCTGAAGGGGCGGAACATGACGAACGGCAAGTGGGATTTCTGGATCGATCGCGGCGGCACATTCACCGATATCGTCGGCCGCCGGCCGGACGGGACGCTTGTGGCGCACAAGGTTCTTTCGGAAAATCCGGAAGCCTATCGTGATGCCGCCGTGCAGGGCATTCGCGAGCTTCTGGGGCTGAACGCTGGCGAGCCCATCCCCTCCGACCTCATCGGCGCAGTAAAGATGGGCACCACGGTTGCGACCAACGCGCTCCTGGAGCGCAAGGGCGAACGCACCCTGCTCGTCACGACGCGCGGTTTCCGCGATGCACTGGCGATCGGCTACCAGGCGCGTACCGATATCTTCGCCAAGAAGATCATCAAGCCGGAACTGCTCTACAGCGGCGTGGTCGAGGTGGATGAGCGCGTTCGCGCCGACGGCACGGTCGAAGCCACACCCGACGAGGCAGCCGTTCGCGCCGACCTGCAGGCTGAGTATGATGCGGGCTTCCGCGCTGTCGCGATCGTCTTCATGCATGCCTATCGTTATCCGGCCCACGAGCAGGCAGTGGCCACCATTGCCCGCGAGATCGGCTTTACTCAGGTCTCCGTCAGCCATGAAGTTTCGCCGTTGATCAAGCTCGTCGGCCGCGGCGACACGACGGTGGTCGATGCCTATCTTTCGCCGATCCTGCGCCGTTACGTCGACCAGGTGGCGAGCGAACTTGGCGCCGATGGCGAAGGTGGTCCTCAGTTGATGTTCATGCAGTCCTCTGGCGGCTTGACGGCCGCACGGCTGTTCCAGGGCAAGGACGCGATCCTTTCCGGCCCCGCCGGCGGCGTCGTTGGCGCGGTGGAAACCTCCCGTCTCGCCGGCTTCGACCGCATGGTCGGCTTCGACATGGGCGGAACCTCGACCGACGTCTCTCACTATGACGGCGAACTCGAGCGCTCGTTTGAAACCGAGGTCGCGGGTGTGCGGATGCGCGCACCGATGATGTCGATCCACACGGTGGCGGCCGGTGGCGGCTCGATCCTGCATTTCGAGAACGGTCGTTTCCGGGTTGGGCCTGATTCGGCAGGGGCCAATCCGGGCCCCAAGGCCTATCGTCGTGGCGGGCCGCTGACGGTGACAGACGCGAACGTCATGCTCGGCAAGCTGTCGCCCGAGCTCTTCCCGAAGATCTTTGGCCCAAACCGCGACCAGCCGCTCGATGCCGATGCCGTGCGTGCCGCCTTTGAAGAAATGGCGAAGGTGGTGGGCGACGGCCGCACGCCGGAAGACGTGGCCGACGGTTTCCTGGCGATCGCGGTCGAGAACATGGCAAACGCCGTGAAGAAGATCAGCGTGCAGCGCGGGTATGACGTGACGCATTATGCGCTGACCTGCTTCGGCGGCGCAGGCGGCCAGCATGCCTGCCTCACAGCCGATGCGCTCGGCATCTCCACCGTGCTCATTCACCCCTTCTCGGGGATCCTTTCGGCCTATGGCATGGGGCTTGCCGATATTCGCGCCACACGCCAGCGCACCGTTTCGGCACCGCTCGCGGCCGCCCTGGCGGAGCTTGCGCCGGTGCGCGATGAGCTGACGGCGAGCGTGCTGGAAGAAATGGCGTCGCAAGGCGTCACCGGTGAGCATGCCGACGTGCTGCATCGCGCCCACCTCCGCTATCAGGGCACTGACACGACGCTTTCCGTCGCGGTCACTGATGCTGCAGACATGACCGCCGCCTTCGAGGCAGCCCACAAGAAGCAGTTCGGCTTCATCTTCGAAAACCGCGACATCATCTTCGAAGCCTACGAGGTCGAGGCGATCGGTGGCGGAGCCGATTCTTCCGAACCCGAATTCGATCTCGATGTCGCAATTCCCCAGGCTGGGGAACAGACAAAATTCTTCTCGGGCGGTGCGTGGCGCGATGCCCCCGTCCACCGCCGATCCGACATCGGCCCGGGTGCGCGTGCGAACGGCCCCTGCCTGATCGTCGAGCCGCACCAGACGATCGTGGTCGAAGAAGGCTGGGCCTTCGAGATCACCCGCCTCAACCATGTCGTGCTGAAGCGCGTTGCCGAACTGTCGCGCGCCAAGGCTGTCGGCACGCAGGCCGATCCGGTGCTGCTGGAAGTGTTCAACAACCTTTTCATGTCGATTGCGGAGCAGATGGGCGTGACGCTGCAGAACACCGCTTCCTCCGTCAACATCAAGGAGCGGCTGGACTTCTCCTGCGCGGTCTTTGACGAAAACGGCGCGCTTGTGGCGAACGCACCGCATATGCCGGTGCATCTCGGCTCAATGGACCGCTCGGTCGAAACGGTGATTGCAGCGAACAAGGGCAAGATCCGCCCCGGCGACGTTTTTGCGCTGAACGCGCCTTACAATGGCGGCACACATTTGCCGGACATCACCGTCGTGACGCCGGTTTTTGACGAGAAGGGCGAGAACATCCTCTTCTACGTCGCTTCGCGCGGCCACCATGCTGACGTGGGCGGCACGGCTCCGGGTTCCATGACGCCGCTTGCGACGACCGTGGATGAAGAAGGCGTGCTGTTCGACAACGTGCTGCTCGTCGACCGCGGCCGCTTCGATGAAGTCGGCATCACCAAGCTCCTCTCCGAGCATCCCTACCCTGCCCGCAACGTGGCGCAGAATGTCGCCGACCTGCGTGCCCAGATCGCCGCCAACGAAAAGGGCGTGCACGAGATGCGCAAGATGATCGCGCAGTTCGGGCTCGATGTGGTGCAGGCCTATATGGGCCATGTGCAGGACAACGCCGAAGAAAGCGTGCGCCGGGTTCTGGAAAAGCTGAACGACGCCGAATTCACCTACCCGACCGACCAGGGCGGCGTGATCAAGGTGAAGATCACCGTCGACAAGGAAAAGCGTGAAGCGACCGTCGATTTCACCGGCACGAGCGAGCAGAAGAAGAACAACTTCAATGCGCCGGAACCGGTGACGCGTGCGGCCGTGCTTTATGTCTTCCGGGTGATGGTGGAAAGCTCGATCCCGATGAATGCCGGCTGCTTGAAGCCGATCCGCATCATCGTTCCGGAGGGTTCGATGCTGAAGCCGCAGTACCCGGCCGCGGTCGTTGCCGGCAACGTGGAAACGTCGCAGCATGTGACGAACGCGCTCTTCGGTGCGCTCGGCGCGCTCGCCGCAAGCCAGGGCACGATGAACAACCTCACCTTCGGCAACGACACCTACCAGTACTACGAAACGCTGTGCTCAGGTTCGCCGGCGGGGCAGTTCAACGACGGCAGCGGTTTTGACGGCACGGATGCGGTGCATGTGCACATGACCAATTCGCGCCTGACGGACCCGGAAATCCTGGAAACGCGCTATCCGGTACTGCTGGAAGACTTCCACATCCGCGACAATTCCGGCGGCAAGGGCAAGTTCAGCGCCGGCAACGGTACCAAGCGGACGATCCGATTCCTTGAGAAAATGGATTGCGCGATCCTTTCCTCGCACCGGACGATCCGGCCGCACGGACTGGCCGGCGGCGAAGCGGGCGAAATGGGTCGCACAACCGTACGCCGCCTGGACGGCACGATCGAAGAACTGGCTGGCTGCGACCACACAATCATCGATGCCGGCGAAGCGGTCACCGTGCAGACGCCAACGGCCGGTGGTTTCGGAGCGGCTTGAGGGAACATGGTGATGCCGTGTCCGGTTCCTCTTGCAGCAAATGAGAGGAGATCGGACATGGCCACAGACGATGCCGGCAAAGGCAATGCGACACATAACCCGGATGCCGTTCCGCCGGGAACTCCCAATGCGGGCGAAAACCTCTGCCGACACTGTGCCGGCACCGGCAGGGTGGATGGGGAGGCCTGCCCGGACTGCGATGGCACCGGCAAGGTGGTGACACCCGTCGGCGGCGCCGGTTAACCCAACACGGCTGACGTAATGGCTCCGGCCGTGTTATGAGCCGCCCGCGATGGAGGCGGCTCATGGCCCAGAAGACGATAGCGATCATTGGCGGCGGACCCGCGGGACTGATGGCGGCGGAGGTGCTTTCCACCGGCGACCACCGCGTAACGGTCTATGAAGCGATGCCGACCTGCGGCCGCAAGTTCCTGCTCGCAGGCAAGTCGGGCCTCAACATCACCCATTCGGAAGAGTTCGACCGGTTCCTGACCCGCTACGGCGCGGCCTCGGGCGCGCTATCGGACGCCATCAAAGCTTTCACTCCGTCCGATATTCGGTCCTGGGCGGCAGGACTCGGCACGGAAACCTTTGTCGGAAGCTCGGGCCGTGTCTTTCCGACCGCGATGAAGGCGTCGCCGCTTCTGCGCGCCTGGCTGAAGCGGCTGGAAGCACAGGGCGTCGAGATCAAGACACGGCACCGCTGGACCGGTATCGATGGCAACAGCTTGCTTTTCACGACGCCTGCAAGCGAGACCATGGTTCAACCCGATGCGACGTTGCTGGCGCTTGGCGGCGCCAGTTGGCCGCGGCTGGGCTCCGACGCCGCCTGGGTCCCGTGGCTCAAGGACAAGGGCGTCGCAATCAACCCCTTCCGCCCGGCGAACTGCGGCTTTGATGTCGATTGGAGCGAGAGTTTTCGCGAACGCTTCGCGGGCCATCCGGTGAAGTCTGTGCTGACCACGTCGGACGCCGGCAGCCACCAGGGCGAGTTTGTGATTTCCCGGCATGGGATCGAGGGTAGCCTTGTCTATGCCCATTCGGCAGCATTGCGCGACCAGCTTGAGGCTGAAGGCCGGGCGGTGCTGGTGCTCGACTTGGCACCGGGGCGGACTGAGGAGCGGCTTACCCGGGATCTCGCGCGGCAGGATGCGAAGGCGAGCTTCTCGAACCGGCTGCGCAAGGGTGTTGGCCTTGAGGGCGTCAAGGCGGCGCTATTGCGTGAACTCGTGCCTGCTGCCAACCGCCTGACGCCGGAAGAGCTTGCCCGGACCATCAAGGCGCTTCCGCTCGCTGTCCTGCGGCCGCGGCCGATCGAGGAAGCCATTTCCTCGGCGGGCGGCGTGGCTCTGGATGCGCTGGACGAAGGCTTCATGATCCGCACGCTACCGGGTTTGTTCGTGGCCGGCGAAATGCTCGACTGGGAAGCGCCGACCGGCGGTTATCTCCTCACCGCCTGTTTTGCCACCGGGCGGGCTGCCGCACAGGGCGTGCAGGCCTTTGTAGGTACCGGCACGAAAAATTCCTCTTAGCCACTTATTTGCCAATCTCGGTCATTGTTCCTGATCAAGGCATGCTCCGGCTGTTTCGCCTAGAGCACCCGCTTGAGGTGACGGTAGATGACTTGGATTAGACGACGGCGCCTGGTCAAGAAGCGGCGCACTTTCACGGGCCTGACTTTGGTGGCTGCGATTTCCTTTATCGCGGGCATGGCCGATGCCGTGGGGCTGATGCTCTGCGGCGACTTCGTATCCTTCATGACGGGCAACACGACACAGGCCGCACTTGCCTTTGCCGGCGGCGACTATTCGCACGCCATTATCCTGTTTGGCGCGCTCTGGGTCTTCATCTTCGGCAACGCTGCCGGCATCGTGCTTGCCCATAGCCTTTCGGCCCGGCGCTCCTTCGTGGTGCTGACGGCGGTCGCCACCATTCTCGCCGTGGCGGCATTGCTCCCGGATAGCAGCCACGCCCGCGTGCAGTTTTACCTGATCGTGTTTGCGATGGGCATGATCAACGCCACCGTCGAGCATATCGAAGGGCTACCGATCGGCCTCACCTATGTCACCGGCGCACTTTCGCGGTTCGGGCGCGGTATCGGCCGCTGGCTGATGGGAGACCGCAACCCGACAGGCTGGATCATCCAGACCGTGCCCTGGACCGGCATGGCCTGCGGCGCTGTCTCGGGCGCTTTCCTCACGAATTATGCTGGCGATCGGGCGCTCTGGGCTGTATCTGGCTTGTCACTGGCAGTTGCACTTGCAACCGCCCTCCTGCCGCGTCCGCTCCATCTGCATTTCCAGCAGCCCATTCACCGAGGACGGTGCGCCTGACGATCCGGAGAAGGCATGTTTCTGCTCTCAAAGCTGTTCTGGGTATTTGCGCAACCGCTGTCGATCGCGTTCGTCCTGTCGCTCTTGGCCGCACTGCTTGGGCTTGGCGGATGGCATCGGCTAGCCGCGTCCTCGGCTTTCGTCGCGGCGCTCCTGCTGTTCGTCACGCTGTTCACCTCCACGGGAACGGTCGCACTGCAGGTGCTTGAGGAACGCATCCCGAAGCCTGCGTCTGACCCCGCCGAAATCTCCTGCATGATCATTCTCGGTGGCGCCTTCGACAACGAGATCAACACGGCGCGAGGCGGCATTGAGCTCAACCAGGCAGCCGATCGTTTCGTCGAAGCCTTGCGGCTGGCGCGCAATTACCCGGAAGCGCGCATCCTGGTATCGGGCGGCGATGGCTCGATCAGCTCCGATTACGAGGGCGAGGCAGTGACGGCCGAGCGCTTCTTTACCGCCTTCGGCATTCCGGCCGAGCGTCTCGTGAAGGAAAACACGTCGCGCACAACCTATGAAAACAGCCGCAACACGGCCGAACTCCTGAGCTCCCACGGCTTCCAGGACTGCCTGCTGATCACCTCGGCCTTCCACATGCCCCGCTCGGTTGGGTTGTTCACCAAGGCAGGAATCAAGGTCACGCCGTGGCCGGTGGACTACAGGACCAGCGGCATCGCCAGGCTGTCGTTCGATTTCACCCAGCCGGCGCTGAATGCACAGCTGACGACGACGGCCGTTCGCGAATGGCTGAGCCTCACGGCCTACTACCTTGCCGGCCGGATCGACACATGGTTCCCGCGGTAAGCGGGCTGCATCACTTCTTCGACAGGATGTTGAAGTCGAGCCCACGCACCCGCGCCCGCATCTCGCAAGGCTTGGCATCCGTACGGCCGCAATATCGCGGGTGCATGGTCAGGTTGAAGACCATGTTGCCGAAATACTGGACGAACTCGTAGCTGTAGAGCTTGGCGGTAGCGACCATGATGTAGCCGCCTTCCTTCACCTGCACATAGAAGTTGTTGACGCAGCCTTCCGCATCGCAGGCAGGACCACGTTTGCCATCACAGACGAGCTTGCTGTGGTCGGAGACCAGATCGATGATGCCGTCGTTGTTGATGTCGAAGCGCTTGATGAAATCCGGATCGAACTGGGCGATCTTGCATTCGCTGCGGAAGTGGTTCTTCTCGTAGATCTCCGGGTCGCTGATCAGTTTGGCTTGCGAAAACGCCTGGCTCGACACGGCCAGCAGCGCAACGACCTGCAGGAGAATGATCAGCAGCTTGTTCACGGTCTCACCTTCTTAGAATCATCATGTCCTGCGCACGGCTGCAGATGACGCGCGCAATCATCAAGGGCTATGCTAACAACGGGCACTTGCGCGACGCTGGAACGGGCGCGCAGGGCGGGAGCGGCCAATGACCTTGATGATGATGCTGGATTACGTGGGTGTCGCGCTGTTTGCGGCAACCGGTGCGCTTGCGGCCTCGCGCAAGCAGCTCGACCTGATCGGCTTTCTGTTCTTTGCGGCCGCGACCGGGCTTGGCGGCGGTACGCTGCGCGATCTCGTACTCGGCCGCACCCCGGTCTTCTGGGTGCTCGACCCGACCTATATCCTGGTCGCGACGATGGTCGGCGTCATCGTCTTCTTTACCGCCCATCGCATCGAATGGCGCTATCGATTGCTGATCTGGCTCGATGCGATCGGTCTTGCCGCCTATAGCGTGCTGGGCGCCGCCAAGGGTTTTGACGCGACCGGTTCTGCGACCATCGCAATCGTCACCGGAGCGATGACGGCGACCTTCGGCGGTATCCTGCGTGATCTTCTCGCCAACGAGGCTTCGGTGCTGTTGCGGCCGGAGATCTACATCACTTCGGCGCTGGCGGGCGCTGCCGGTTATACCGCGGCCTACTCACTGGAATTCGGCCTATGGACGAGTTCGGCGCTTGGCGTCTCCATTGCCTTTGCGCTGCGTGGTGGCGCGATCCATTATGGCTGGACGCTGCCGCGCTATCGTCCGCGGCCCGGCCGGGACGCAGAAGAGGCGTTAAGGGGAAAGAAGCGGGAGGACTGAGAGCTCAGGACTTCTTCTTTTCGCGCAGGCGGATGATGACGTCCACATGGGCGATTTCCATTCCTTCCGGCGCTTCCGGCAGGTTGCCGATCTGCAGATTGCTGACCGGGATGTCGAGGACTTCGTTGCGCCCTTCGACAAAGAAATGGTGATGATCGGAGATGTTCGTGTCGAAGTAAGTCTTGGCGCTTTCGACCGCGAGAACCCGGATCAGCCCTGCTTCGGTGAACTGGTGAAGCGTGTTGTAGACCGTTGCCAGCGAAACCGGCACGCCGGCAGCTTCCGCTTCCTCGTGCAGTTCTTCCACGGTGAGGTGCCTGTCGCCCTTGGCGAATAGCAGGTCGGCCAGGGCAACGCGCTGACGCGTAGGGCGCAGACCAAAGTCGCGCAGTCTCGTCTCGATGTCCCTTGCGGCTTGCGCCATGTGTACTGCAGCTCCTGCGGTCTCGAACCGCCTTCGGTATCTTGACTGCGCGATATAACTTTTACTGCAAGGACTTTCAATAGTTTCTCATGGAAGCCCGCTTTCAGGGCCGGTAAAATAGCATGTTCCAGGCATTTGCCTCTGGTTTGCGCCCTAGGCTTCCTATATGCGAACCTGATCATCGTGATGTTCCAGCGCCTTGCCGTCCCCAGGCAAGGCACGAGGAGCATCCCAAAGCTTCAAATCCGGCTGGTCTTGCACTAAAGCTGCAGCGTCGGACAGATAGGTTTAAACACGCGGGGGAACCGGAAACTAATGGCACCCAGACAGTCCAGCTTCTCGTATGACGAACTCATTGCTTGCGCTCATGGAGAGCTCTTCGGCCCCGGCAACGCACAGCTGCCCCTGCCGCCGATGCTGATGGTGCATCGCATCACCGAAATTTCCGAAACCGGCGGCGCTTTCGACAAGGGTTACCTGCGGGCGGAATATGACGTGCGTCCGGATGACTGGTATTTCCCCTGCCACTTCGAAGGCAACCCGATCATGCCGGGCTGCCTCGGCCTGGACGGCATGTGGCAGCTGACCGGATTCTTCCTCGGCTGGCTTGGTGAGGAAGGCCGCGGCATGGCCCTGTCCACCGGCGAGGTGAAGTTCAAGGGCATGGTTCGGCCGCATACCAAGCTCATTGAATACGGCATCGACTTCAAGCGCGTGATGCGCGGCCGGCTGGTGCTCGGCACGGCCGACGGCTGGCTGAAGGCCGACGGCGAAACCATTTACCAGGCGACTGACCTACGCGTCGGTCTGTCCAAGGAAAAGACGGCCTGAAGCCAATTCAGGTGACTGGTGGAAACAACAAGGGTTTGATCAGATGAGACGGGTAGTTGTCACGGGCCTCGGTATCGTGTCTTCGATCGGTAACGATGCAACTGAAGTGACCGAATCGTTGCGACAGGCGAAGACGGGTGTTTCCTTTTCGCCGGACTTCGCCGAGCACGGGTTCAAGTGCCAGGTCTGGGGGAAACCCGATCTCGATCCGACCGACCTTGTCGACCGTCGGGCAATGCGCTTCCTGAGCCAGGGCGGCGCATGGAACCATGTGGCGATGAAGCAGGCGATTGCCGATTCCGGCCTTGAGGAAAAGGACTACGCCGAGAACGAGCGTACAGGCATCATCATGGGTTCGGGTGGCCCCTCCACCCGCACGCTGATTGAGGCTGCCGAGATCACCATCAAGAACAACAGCCCGAAGCGCATCGGCCCGTTTGCCGTGCCGAAGGCGATGTCCTCGACGGCATCTGCCACGCTTGCGACCTGGTTCAAGATCCACGGCGTCAACTACTCCATCTCGTCGGCCTGCTCGACCTCGGCACACTGCATCGGCAATGCTGCTGAAATGATCCAGTGGGGCAAGCAGGACATGATGTTCGCCGGCGGCCACGAGGATCTCGACTGGACCATGTCGAACCTGTTCGACGCCATGGGCGCCATGTCCACCAAGTACAACAACGACAATCCGGGCCGCGCCTCGCGCGCCTATGACGCCGATCGTGACGGTTTCGTGATCGCCGGTGGTGCGGGCGTGCTGGTTCTCGAAGAACTCGAGCATGCCAAGGCGCGCGGCGCCAAGATCTATGCCGAAATCGTCGGCTACGGCGCGACCTCGGACGGCTACGACATGGTCGCCCCGTCCGGCGAAGGTGCTGTCCGCTGCATGCGCCAGGCGCTGTCCACCGTTAAGGGCGATGTCGACTACATCAACACCCACGGCACCTCGACGCCGGTTGGCGACTCCAAGGAAATCGGCGCGATCCGCACCGTCTTCGGTGACAAGATCCCGCATATCCAGTCGACCAAGTCGCTTACCGGGCACTCGCTTGGCGCTGCCGGCGTGCAGGAGTCGATTTACGGCCTTCTGATGATGCAGGAACGCTTCATCGGCGAAAGCGCCCATATCGACAATCTCGACCCTGAATTCGAAGGCGTGCCGATCGTCCGCAAGCGCATCGACGACGCCAAGATCGACACAGTTCTTTCCAACTCCTTCGGGTTCGGCGGCACCAACGCCACGCTCGTCTTCCAGCGCTATAACGGATAAATCCATGACCGGTATCATGCAGGGGAAACGCGGCCTGATCATGGGGGTCGCCAACAACCACTCGATCGCCTGGGGTATCTCCAAGGCGGTTGCAGCGCAGGGCGCGGAACTGGCCTTCACCTACCAGGGCGAGGCACTTGGCAAGCGGGTGAAGCCACTGGCCGCCGAAGTCAATTCCGACTTCGTCCTGCCGTGCGACGTGGAAGACATCGAATCGGTCGACGCGGCCTTCGCCTCCATTAAGGAGCGCTGGGGCACGCTGGACTTCGTTGTCCATGCGATCGGCTTCTCGGACAAGAACGAGCTGAAGGGCCTTTACGCGGACACGACGCGCGACAACTTCAGCCGCACCATGGTGATTTCCTGCTTCTCCTTCACGGAGATTGCCAAGCGCGCTGCAGACCTGATGCCGCATGGCGGCGCGATGCTGACGCTGACCTATGGCGGTTCGGTTCGGGTGATCCCGAACTACAATGTCATGGGCGTTGCCAAGGCGGCTCTCGAAAGCTCGGTTCGTTACCTGGCGGCCGACTATGGTCCGAAGGATATTCGCGTCAACGCGATCTCCGCCGGTCCCGTGCGCACGCTTGCCGGCGCCGGTATTTCCGACGCACGCGCGATCTATTCGTGGAACCAGAAGAACGCACCGCTGCGCCGCACCGCCACCATTGAGGACATCGGCGGATCGGCACTGTACCTTCTGTCGGACCTGTCGCGCGGCGTCACCGGCGAAATCCACTATGTGGATGCGGGCTACAACATCACGTCCCTGCCGACTTTGGAACGGCTGCGCAACGCCGACACCGAATAGTCGGCCAAAGGCTCAAACAAAAAAGCCCACCGCTTGCCTCCGTGAGGTCGAGCGGCGGGCTTTTTTATATTCCAGCGGGACGCGTTTACTTACGAGCCCAGAGCACCTTGAAGCGGGCATTGCGGCAGGTTTCGCCGTGCTCGCGGAAACCTTCGGCCAGAACCGGCTCGTAAGGCAGCCCGCGGTTGGCGACAAGCATCAACCGCCCGCCGCTGCGGATCGCGCCGGCTGCCGCCTTGATCATCGCCTTGCCGAGTTCCGGATCGGCCGCCTGCGCCTCATGGAAGGGCGGGTTCATGATGACGAGGTCGTATTTTTCCTTCGGCGGCTCGCTGCCGAGGTCCTGCCAGAAGAAGCGGGCGTTGAGGTCCGGGCAGTTCTCGGCAAGGTTCTTCTTGGCGAACTCCAGCGCCTCGTAATCGGCCTCGAACAGGTCGATGCGGTTCACCCGCGGCGACTTTTGGGCAAGCATCACCGAGAGGTAACCCCAGCCAGCGCCGAAGTCTGCAGCGTTGCCATCGAAATCGGTCGGCAGGCGGCTTGCGAGAAGCTCGGAGCCAGCGTCGATACGGTCATGCGAGAACATGCCCGGAGCCGCGGTGAAGCGGCCTTCGACGGTAACAGTCGGCTTTCGGAAAGCCTTGATCAGTTCATCCGCCGCTTCCGGCCGCGCGAACCAGATGGCGACGCCATGGTATTTCGGCGTGTAGTCGAGCTGGACATTGAGCTTCAGGAGCGCCGTGCGCAGCGTCTGGATGCCATCTTCCTTGCCGCCTGCAATCACGATCAGACCGCCAACGCGAACTCGCTCCAGTGCCTCGGCGATACGGTTCTCGTTGGCGCCACGATGCTTGCCGCAGAGCACGAGCGCTGCGTCATAGTCGCGGCCCTCGACCTGAGGAAACGCGCCGTCGCGCAGCGTGCGAAACAGCGGCCGGAACGGCTGGACGGCGGTAAGCTCGGCCTCAAACCCTTCGGGAAGCGCCTGGCCACCTTCTGCGCCCAGGAAAAGAACCCGCTCACCAGCCCCAGGCACAGGCACGGCATCGATGGCAAAGGGGTGGAAGAGGGTTTTCAGCGCGTCGCGGCTCATGGTGTCTCTCTTGCGGACTGGTAGCGGGCTTGTGGCGGTATCGAGCAATCTTGGCGGATACAGAAAAGGCGCGGGAATAAAGCTCCCGCGCCTCGTTACTCTCGAAGGAGGAAGGAAGCTTACTCGGCGGCTTCGCCGTCAGCCTTCTTCTCTTTCTTTTCCTGCGGGATTTCCTGGCCGGTGGCCTGGTCAACAACCTTCATGGACAGGCGAACCTTGCCACGCTCATCGAAGCCCATCAGCTTGACCCAAACCTTGTCGCCTTCCTTGACCACGTCCGAGGTCTTGGCCACGCGCTCGGAAGCAAGCTGCGAGATGTGGACGAGGCCGTCGCGGGCGCCGAAGAAGTTGACGAAGGCGCCGAAGTCGGCGGTCTTCACAACGGTACCTTCGTAGATGGCACCAACTTCCGGCTCGGCAACGATCGAATGGATCCACTTGCGGGCCGCTTCGATTTCCTTGCCGGACGAGGAGGCGATCTTCACGGTGCCGTCGTCTTCGATGTTGATCTTGGCGCCGGTCTTTTCGACGATTTCGCGGATAACCTTGCCGCCCGAACCGATGACTTCACGGATCTTGTCGACCGGGATGTTCATCACTTCGATGCGAGGAGCGAACTCGCCGAGCTGGCCGCGGCTTTCGGTGATGGCATTGGCCATCTCACCGAGGATGTGCTTGCGACCGCCCTGTGCCTGGCTGAGCGCGACCTTCATGATCTCTTCGGTGATACCGGCGATCTTGATGTCCATCTGCAGCGAAGTGATGCCGTCGGCCGTACCTGCTACCTTGAAGTCCATGTCGCCGAGGTGGTCTTCATCGCCGAGGATGTCGGAGAGAACCGCGAAACGGTCACCTTCGAGGATAAGACCCATGGCGATACCGGCAACCGGCTTTGCGAGCGGAACGCCAGCGTCCATGAGAGCGAGCGAAGTGCCGCAAACCGTTGCCATCGAGGACGAGCCATTCGACTCGGTGATTTCCGAGACCACGCGCAGCGTGTAGGGGAACTGCTCAGGCGTCGGCAGCATCGGGTGGATCGCACGCCAAGCGAGCTTGCCGTGACCGATTTCGCGACGGCCCGGGGAACCCATGCGGCCGGTTTCGCCGACAGAGTAAGGCGGGAAGTTGTAGTGGAGCATGAACTGCTCCTTGTACATGCCCGTCAGGCTGTCGACATACTGTTCGTCTTCGCCGGTGCCGAGGGTGGCAACGACGATCGCCTGCGTTTCGCCGCGGGTAAACAGCGCCGAACCGTGCGTGCGCGGCAGGATACCAACTTCAGCAACGATCGGGCGAACGGTTTCGAGATCACGGCCGTCGATGCGGCTCTTGGTGTCGAGGATGTTCCAGCGAACGATCTTGGCCTGCAGGTGCTTGAAGATCGCACCAACTTCTTCAGCGGTGTACTTGGCTTCGCCTTCTTCCGGCAGGAAGTGAGCCTTGACCTTCGCCTTGACGGCGTCAACGGCAGCGTAACGATCAGCCTTCTGGGTGATCTTGTAGGCTTCGCGCAGTTCAGCTTCGAAATGCTTGAGCATTTCGGCTTCAAGTTCGGAATAATCTTCCGGCTGGAATTCGCGCGGCTCCTTGGCAGCCACTTCCGCGAGCTTGATGATCGCGTCGATCACCGGCTGGAAGCCGCGATGGCCGAACATGACGGCGCCGAGCATGACGTCTTCGTTGAGTTCCTTGGCTTCGGACTCAACCATCAGGACGGCGTCCTGGGTGCCGGCAACAACCAAGTCGAGCGTCGACTCGTCCATCTCGTCGAGATGCGGGTTGAGGACGTATTCGCCATTGATGTAGCCGACGCGTGCGCCGCCAACCGGGCCCATGAACGGAACGCCGGAGAGAGTCAGTGCTGCCGAGGTGGCAACCATGGCCAGAACATCCGGGTTGTTTTCCAGGTCATGCTGGACAACGGTCACGACAACCTGCGTGTCGTTCTTGTAGCCTTCCGGGAAAAGCGGGCGGATCGGGCGGTCGATCAGGCGGGAAACGAGCGTTTCGTTTTCCGACGGACGGCCTTCGCGCTTGAAGTAGCCGCCGGGGATCTTGCCGGCTGCGTAGGTCTTTTCCTGGTAGTTGACGGTGAGCGGGAAGAAGTCCTGGCCCGGCTTCGGCGACTTGGCCGAAACAACGGTGGCGAGAACAACGGTTTCACCATAGGTCGCGAGCACGGCGCCGTCAGCCTGACGGGCGATCTTGCCCGTTTCCAGCTTCAACGGGCGGCCGGCCCATTCGATTTCAACGGAATGAGTATTGAACATATCTTGTCCTTCGATGCGGCACTCGCGCGTCGCCGGTTGCGGCGCAGGCGCGGGGCACGCGATTTGTGACTCAATCACGGGCAAGACAACGAGAGGCTTCTTCTTCGATAAGGCCCTCTTTCGAGAACCTGACCAAAGCCTGAGAATCCAGGCTAAGGTCTAAAGCATCCAGCAATCCTGCCCCATGAGAGGCCAGTGGTTGTTGACGGCGCCGGCCCATCCGGTCCCGCCCTTTTCCGCCATGTTTCATCAGAGATACGCGGCAGAAGCATGTCGTGGGCGATCAAATTCATGACACCCGGAAAGAGACCGGCGGGCGCTGTTTCCAGGCCCGCCGGAATTTGTTAGCGGCGAATACCGAGGCTGGTGATCAGCTTCGTGTAACGGCCTTCGTCCTTCTTCTTGAGGTAGTCAAGAAGCGAGCGGCGGCTCGAAACCAGCGTCAGAAGACCACGACGGGAGTGATTGTCCTTCTTGTGGTCCTTGAAGTGTTCGGTCAGGTTGTTGATGCGCTCCGTGAGGATTGCAACCTGAACTTCGGGGGAACCGGTGTCGCCTTCGGCGGTCGCGTATTCCTTGATAAGAGCTGCCTTGCGCTCTGCAGTGATCGACATCGGACGATCCTTTCTATGGAAGAGGAGTAAGGGACGCCTCAAGCCGGGATGTCGTCCAGCTTAGGCCATGAAAGCAACGTGCCCCATTTCGGGAGCGAGTGCTGGCGCGGCGTATAAACGAGTTTTCGCCAAAAGGAAAGGCCCGCCGCTTCGCCAAGGCAAAGCGCGGGCCCAGTATTCAGGCGAAGACGCGCTTTGGACGGAACTCGCCTTGGCCGATTTCGCCGATCGCTATCAGCTTGCCGCGCGAGGTGGCATAGGCTTCCGACTCTGCCACGAGCGCGTCGCGACCCCGCACGATGACCGGATTGCCCATCCGGATGCGGTGAGCCTGATCTTCCGTGACCGGCAGATGCGGCAGGCTGGACAGGGCCTCGGCCGTATCGATCAGGAACTCGTCGAGTGCAGCAAGCCGTTCATCACGATCCTCGATCTCTTCGAGAGCAACGAGATCCGCGAGCGGCACCATCTTTTCTTCCGCAAACGGCGCCACGAAGGTGCGGCGAAGCTCCGATATGTGGCCGTAGCAACCGAGGTCGCGGCCAAAATCGCGGGCAAGTGCGCGGACATAGGTGCCCTTACCGCATTCGACTTCGAAATGTGCCTTGTCGGCATCAACGCCGAGCAACGTCAGCCGGAAGATCTCCACCTCACGTGAGGGGATCTCGACCGTCTCGCCATCGCGGGCAAGATCATAGGCGCGTTCGCCGGCGATCTTGATCGCGGAGAACTGCGGAGGAATCTGGTTGATTGTGCCGGTATAGTTCGGAAGCAGCGCACGGATGTCGTCTTCCGTCGGGCGCTTCTCGGAGCTTGCGGTCACTTCGCCTTCAAGGTCGTCGGTGGAGCGCTCTTCGCCCCAGGTGACAGCAAATTCATAGATCTTGCGACCGTCCATGACGTAGGGGACTGTCTTGGTGGCGTCACCCAGCGCGATCGGCAGCATGCCGGAGGCGAGCGGGTCGAGCGTGCCGGCGTGTCCGGCCTTTTGTGCGTTGAAGAGCCACTTGATCTTCGACACGGCTTCCGTTGAGCCGAAATCCAACGGCTTGTCGAGGATCAGCCAGCCGGAAACCGGCCGGCCCTTGGGTTTGCGTGGTTTGGACATGCTATCTCTTGTTATTCTTCAGTCTGGTCGTCTGCGGCGATATCCCGCTGAACCTCGGGCGAGCGGAGCAGATCGTCGATCTTCTTGTAGTTGTCGAAGCTCGTATCGTCGCGGAAGCGCACTTCCGGCATGTATTTCATCTGCCGGAGCTGGCCGCCGAGGCGGCCGCGGATGAATTTCGCATTGCGGTTCAGCGCCTCTATGACCGCTGTGTGGTCCGACAAGCCGAGCGGCGTGACGTAAGCGGTGGCGATCTTCAGGTCCGGCGACATGCGCACTTCGGACACGGAGATCACGGTCTTTTCGATCAGGTCGTCGCGCACTTCGCCACGCTGCAGGACCTGGGTGATGGCGGCGCGAACCTGTTCGCCAACGCGAAGCATGCGCTGGGAGGGCGCCGAGGAGGTAGCCTTGGTCATCGTGTTTCTCTTCCAGGGCGCCGTCGGGGTTCGTCCCGGACCAGGTGCCACATCAAGTAAAGGCGGTCCAAATGGCTCAGCCGGCCTCAAAGGTCAAGGCGGAAATGCCGCCCGGACCGGCCGCAAGCGACAGCAAACGCGTCGAAAGACGCGCAGTTCGGGTCGATTTCGCACCGCTGCAACCGCTTGCCAAACCCTATTTTCCGGTTAGCGTAGAAACCCTGTCGTACGGTCTGGCGAGGGAGGCGCAACACCATGACTGCGATGCAGGCCGACGATGATGTGGCCTATGCCCCGGCGGGCGAAGTGGAACAATTCTGCCGCGATGTTTTTGTCGCCGCCGGCGCCGATGAGGCGACGGCCGATGCGGCAACCAAGGCGATGATGCATGGGTCGCGGCTCGGCGTTGACAGCCACGGGGTTCGGCTGCTTGACCACTACATCGCCGCGATCTCCGGCGGGCGGGTCAATGGCCACCCCGACATGAGGATCAGCCAGTCCTTTGGTGCGGTGGCGTCGCTCGACGCCGACCACGGTCATGGAGCGCTTGCGGCCTATCGTGCCATGGACCGGGCGATGGAGCTTGCCGAGACATGCGGCATCGGCGCCGTTTCAATCCGCAACAGTTCGCATTTCGGGGCGGCCGGCGCCTATGCGCTGCATGCCTCGCAGCACGGCTACATCGGGCTGGCGTTCTGCAATTCCGACAGCTTCGTGCGGCTGCACGATGGGGCGATGCGCTTCCATGGCACCAACCCGATCTCCTTTGCGGCACCCGTGTCGGGCCAGCCCCCATGGCTGTTCGACATGGCGACAAGCGCCATCCCCTATAACCGCGTCAAGCTTTACCAGAGCCTTGGTCGGGAACTGCCGGATGGTGTCGCCTCGGATGCGAATGGCAAGGACATCAAGGATCCGGCACTGGTAGAGATGCTCGCGCCGCTCGGGGGCGAGTTCGGCTTCAAGGGCGCGGGACTGGCGGGGCTCGTGGAGATCCTGAGCGCGGTCCTGTCCGGCATGCAGCTCAGCTTCGACCTCTTGCCGATGAACGGCCCGGATTTTGCGACACCCCGCGGGCTTGGCGCCTTCGTGATGGCGATGAAGCCCGGGGCCTTCGTGCCGGACGATGTGTTCGAGGCCGGCATGCGGCGGTATCTCGAGGTGCTGCGCTCGTCGCCCGCCCGCGAAGGCTCGAAGGTGATGGCACCCGGTGATCGGGAATGGCTTGTGGCGGAAGAACGAGACCGACAAGGCATCCCGCTCGACCCGGCCACCCAGGATGCGTTCGCAAGGCTTGCCCAAAGATACGGGCTGACGTCACCGGTCTGAGCCGAGCGAGCGGAAGCCCGGCGTCAGGCGACTGCGGGCTTTAGAACAGGGCGTCTTCGATATCGTCGTCCGTCATCACGGCGGCCACGACCGCGGTTTCAACCGGCGCAGGTGTCCCCAGAACGGCGGAATGAAGTTCGCGTTCGGATACCATGGTGTAAAGCTTGACGATCTGGCCACCGAGGTCCGCCAGCGCATCCTCGATGCCCGGCACCTGGACCGGCTCATCATCGAGCATCATCTTGTCGGCACAGTGGCGCAGGACCTCGCCGAGTTCGGCCTTGAAGTTCAGCCGGGCGAGCGAAACGTCCATTTCCCGCACGGCGACTGAACTTTGTTCGCCAAGCTCCAGCATCTGCGCATCCATGCGGTCGCCCACGGCACGGATGTTGTTGATTGCCTTTTCAAGGCGGCCGTCGAGTGAACCCTCAACCTGCCCCGATTGAGCGGCAACGAGCTTGTTGGACGCGGTTTCCAGCGCCTGCAGCTCGGTGAGGATCTTTTCTGCGGTCTCATCCAGCTGAGCGGCGAAGTTCCGCAGCTCGGCGGTGACGACGTTGATCGCCCTGCCTTCTTCGCCGATCTTGCCGCAGCGAAGGTTGGTGTTGAGCGCCATGTAATGAATGTCGGTGCGCACGGCGCGGATGATGCCGATACCGTTCAACAGGTCGACGGCGGTTTCGGCCGTGGAGCGGCTCAAGACACCTGCTTCCCGAGCGACTTCCTCGATCTCGCGCACGGCACCTCGGCCGGCGGCAACGCCGTGTTCGAGCTGACGGATGGCATTGTCGTTCTGCGTGTCGCCGCCGCTCGCCATGTCGGCGCGCAGGACTTCGATCTCGGCAAGGTCGGCCTTGAAGCTCGCGACGGTGGAGACAATTTTCGCCGTATCGCGTTCGAAGTCCACGATCGTTGCGTCGAGCTGCAGGAACACCAGGTTGCGAATGATGTTCGAGAGGCTGTTTGCCTGTTCCGGCGTCAACTCGGCACCGGCGGGTGAGGCAAGATATTCCTCCAGGAGCTGGAAGCTCGACTGGCAGTGCTCGATGCGCTGGCGTGTGATGTCGCCCACCTGCATGGCCGAAAGGGTTGCGGCGAGCTTGGACTGGATACCGCCTGCGACGCCACGAACGCGGGCCGCCCGCTCCACCAGAAGCTTGCGATGGTTGCCGATCTCGGCGGCACCCGTCGACAGGCCTTCAACGATCTGCGGGACCGTCTCCTCGTAGCTTGCAAGGATCGTCTTGCCCTTGCTCATCACCGGCCCGAGCCCCTGTCCCAGCGTCGAGAGCTTGCGGGCGAACTCGTTGACCTGGCGGCTTCCTTCCTGGATGCGCTCCAGGATTTCCTCGGCAAAACCGGCAAAGTCGGAGATGCCGGCGCCGGTGATCTTCGCCGTCACCGCAAACGTGCGCAGGTAGCGCAGCGTTTCCTGCATCACCTCGATATGCGGTTGCAGCTTGCGCTCGGTCTTGGCGATTTCGGCGAAGCCAGCCTGGCGGTCAGATTCGAAGGTTGTCAGCTGCGACAGGCTTTCGACCGTGCTTTTCAGCTCCGCCATGGTGGCATTGGCAGTGGTCTCGTCCAGCGACCCGGTGAGCTGGTCTAGTGCATTGGTAAGCTTGTTCAGGACGTCCAGGATGGAAAGAAGGGCTGCACCCCCGTCAAGAAACCGTTCTTCGATGCGCGACCGTGCCGTCTCGAGACGATCGACAAAGGGAGAGACATCCGCGGCTGCTTCCGCAAATTCAAAAATGGGTGCCCTGAGAGCCACTTCGTATCACCTTTCAGCCCGGTGGGCCTTCTTCCTGCTCGCGACGGCGATGACCTCGCCTCTTCTTCTGGATCGTGACAGCTGGGAGCTGGAGGTTTCCCGGCTCTGTCACACGCGAGGAGGAAACTGCGGGCGCAGACGTTAATGGCTGCCGAACACCCCTGCTAAAATGAAACTCGTAGTTAATTTTCGGATGCGCGGAGACTGTGAGAATCCGCATGTCATTACTGCTTCACGAAAAGTGGCTGGGACTACTTAACCCCTCGTTAAGCACGCAAAGCCGAGATTCACATAGCTATTTCAGCCTTTTCGAATTTGCTCGAGAGCAGTTAATGCCAGTTTCCGACAATCAAGATGCCGTGCTGCAACTGCCGCAGAACCTGACAGTGCGGGCAATTTCAGCTGTGCAGCAGGAGATGCTGCAATTCATCGACAAGAACACGTCCACCACTATCGAACTGCCGGAAGACGGCCAGGTGGACATCAGCTTCCTGCAGGTCATGGAAGCGGCCCGAATCTACGCAAACACAGCCGGAAAACATCTTGCGCTCGCCAGCCCCGCCAGTGGTCCGACGCTCGATGTCTTGCAACGCAGCGGCCTCCTGGAAGGCTTTTCCGCTGCCGACCAGCAGTTCTGGCTCCACCAAGAGGTAATACAATGAGCGCCACGATCCTTACCGTCGACGATTCCGCCAGCATTCGTCTCACCACCCGCGTGGCGCTGAGCAATGCCGGCTATCAGGTCACAGAAGCTGTCGATGGCATGGATGGCATTGCCAAGCTCAACGCCGGCCAGTTCGACCTGATCGTCACCGATCTCAACATGCCTAACATGGACGGCCTGACGATGATCCGCGAACTGCGCAAGATGCCGGCGCACATGGGCGTGCCGGTAATCTTTCTCACAACCGAGTCGGACAACGAGATCAAGCAGCAGGCGAAGGCTGCCGGCGCCACGGGCTGGCTCACCAAGCCCTTCGACCCGGAAAGCCTGGTAAAGATCGTCCGGAAGGTTCTCGGTAGATGAGCTTTCCTGATCCTATCGCGGTTTTCAGAACGGAAGCGGCAGAGCTTCTGGAACAGATCGAGGCGGGTCTTCTCGACCTCAATGTAAACCTTGGCGACAAGGATCAGGTGGACGCAGTTTTCCGCGGCCTTCACACCCTCAAGGGCTCCGGTGCCATGTTCGGCTTCGAGGCCCTCGCGGCCTTTACCCACCATTGCGAAACCGCTTTTGACCGCGTGCGCAAGGGCGAGGTCCCAGCAACCCATGCGCTCGTCACCGCCGTCCTTGAAGCCAAGGACCACATGCGCGCGCTGGTGGAGACGCCGAACGGTGATCACGAGGCGCAGAGCGAACGTCTCCTGACCAACCTTCGCGCAGCCGTTGACGGAACAGGCGTGCCTGCCGCCGCCCCTGGCGCCGCGAAGCCAGATAATCGCACCCTCTTCAAGATCCGCTTCAGCCTGCCGCAGAACGCGATGGCGAACGGCACCAACCCGCTGCCGCTGCTGGACGAATTGCGCGACCTCGGCGAGTGCCGGATCGTGGCCGACCGCTCCGCCATTCCGGCGCTCGATCTTCTGGCGCCGACTGACCTTTACCTTTCCTGGGAGGTCGAACTCCTGACGACGCAGCCGCGCTCGGCCATCGATGACGTCTTCATCTTTGTCATGGACGAGATGCAGCTCGAGGTGACGGAAATAAACCCGGAAGCACCTAAGGCCGTCGCTCAAGCACCTGTAGAGGCTCCCAAAGCTGCCCAACCGGAAGCAGTTGCCCCAAAGGTGGCCGTCCCTGCCCCGGCGGCACCGGCCGATAACAAGCCGAACAAGGCTGCTGAAAACGTTCGCGTGCCGGCCGAGAAGCTAGACGAACTGATGGACCGCGTCGGCGAACTGGTGATTGCCCAGTCGCGGCTCTCACAGCTTGCAGGCGGCAGCGGCGACCTGCAACTGCGCGCCGTTTCCGAAGACGTCGAGCGCCTTTCGGGCGAGTTGCGCGACACGATGATGGTTCTTCGGATGGTGCCGGTGGCACATCTCTTCAGCCGCTTCCGCCGCCTGGTACACGACCTTGCAAACGAGACCGGCAAGACGATCGAACTCATCACCGAGGGTGAAACGACGGAAGTCGACAAGAGCGTCATCGAGCGCCTGGCCGATCCGCTCGTGCACCTGGTCCGCAACTCCTGCGACCACGGCCTGGAGACGCCGGAAGAGCGGCTCGCCGCCGGCAAGACGCAGGCCGGGCACATCCTGCTTTCGGCACGCCAGCAGGCCGGCGAAGTCATCATCACCATCAAGGACGACGGCCGCGGTATCAACAAGGATCGCGTTCGCGCCAAGGCCGAATCCTCCGGACTTATCCAGCCGAATGCCAACCTGACCGATCAGGAACTCTACCAGCTGATCTTCCAACCAGGCTTCTCCACCGCCCAGACCGTGACCAACCTCTCCGGCCGTGGTGTTGGCATGGATGTGGTGAAGCGGACGATCGACGCGCTTCGCGGCACGATCAACGTCGTCAGCCATCCGGGCGAGGGTTCGGAGATCTCGCTGGCGATCCCGCTGACGCTTGCCATCATCGATGGTCTGCTCGTGCGTGTCGGCACCGGCCGCTACGTGATCCCGCTTTCGGCGGTCGAAGAATGCCTCGAGCTTTCAATCGAGGAAGACATGCGTTCGCGCGGCCGCAGCTTCATCTCGCTGCGAGACAGCCTCGTGCCCTTCCTGCGCCTGCGAGATCTCTTCCGCACCGGCACCAAGCCGGACCCCTTCCAGAAGGTTGTCGTCATATCGACCGGTTCGGAACGCGTTGGCCTCGTGGTCGACCAGATCATTGGTGACCATCAGACCGTCATCAAGGCCATGTCGAAGCTGCATCACGACGTGGCGACCTTCTCGGGTGCGACCATCCTCGGCGATGGTGACGTGGCGTTGATCCTCGACGTCGGACACCTGGTGGCCGAGGGACAACAACAGGAGGCGCATCTGCGCGCGGCGGGATGATGGAAGCGGTCAGCAAGATCTCCGAGAATATCTGGAACGGCCGCGAGGAACTCGAAGTCCTCACCTTCGACATCGCCGGCGAGATGTTCGCACTGGAAGCCTTCATCGTGCAGGAAATCCTCGATCTCCTGCCGGAAACGACGGTGCCGGGTGCGAAGGCCTTCGTCGGCAGCGTCATCAACTTCCGCGGCAAGGTCATTCCGCTTGCCGACATCCGGCTCGCCTTTGGCATGGATGCGACCAAACCGACGATTGATAGCCGGATCATCGTCATCGAAATCCCGATCGACGGCGAGCCCGTGCTCGCCGGAATCCGCACCGACAAGGTGCACGAGGTCACCACGCTGTCACGCGCTGCAGGCGAACCGCCTCCCAGTGTCGGCATGCGATGGCGGCCCGACTTTATCGACTGCCTGGTCAAGCGGGGAAGTGAGTTCATCATCATCCCCAATCTCCAGGTCATATTTTCTGCACAACATGACCGTTCCGCGACCGCGAACACGCACGGTTGATTAGCCATTTATTGGAGACGTAAAATGCGCGCCTCGATCAAAATGAAGCTGGCCCTCGCCTTCGGCTTCGTCATTCTCATGCTGGTGGGAACGGCCGGCTACGGCATTCTCAGCCTGAGCCAGATCAACGACACGCTCGAGCATGTGCTCACAGGGCCTGTCGAGCGGCTGAAGTTTGCACAGAGCCTGAACAGCGAGCAGCTGCAGCAGACACGCCAGCAGAAGAACCTGCTGATGTCCACCACCGGCCAGGAAAAGCAGGAATATATCGCCAAGAGCGACAACGCCCGCGTCAACTTCGACCAGATGTTCAAGTCGGTTGAGGCGCTTGCCACCGAGGAGGGCAAGAAGAACTGGGCACGTCTCGCCGGCCTGACCGCCGAGTTCCGCAAGCAGGACGACCGCATCCGCGCCTACATGCTTTCCGGCGACACCTCGTCCGCGATCAACATCTCCAACAATGAGGCGCGTGTCGTCACCAACGACATCGACGCCCTCCTGTCCGAGATCGTTAAGCTTGAAGAAACGCGTCTGGTCGAAGCCGAAGAGACTGGAGACATTGCCTACGAGCAGACCCGCATGATCATGATCGCGGTTGCCGGCGTCGCCGTTCTGGTTGCCATCATTGCGGCGTTCTGGATCGCGTTGTCGATCAACCGTGGCCTGCGCAATGCCGTCGCGGCCGTCCAGAATGTTGCCGAAGGCGATTTGACGCGCTTTGCGACGATCACCAGCAAGGACGAGATCGGCGAACTCTTGGGTTACGTGAACACCATGATCGAGCGCCTGCGCGGCGTCGTCACGGATGCCCTGTCGGCCTCCGACAACGTGTCTTCGGGCAGCCAGGAACTTTCGGCAAGCTCGGAAACCCTGTCGCAGGGTGCAACCGAACAGGCGTCTGCCGCCGAGGAAGCCTCTGCCTCGATGGAAGAGATGGCCGCCAACATCAAGCAGAACGCCGACAACGCCGCCCAGACCGAGAAGATCGCCCGCCAGTCTTCCAAGGATGCTGAAGCTTCCGGCGAAGCCGTTAGCCGCGCCGTTACCGCGATGCGCGTGATCGCCGAGAAGATCTCGATCGTGCAGGAAATTGCCCGCCAGACCGACCTCTTGGCGCTCAATGCTGCGGTTGAAGCCGCACGCGCCGGTGAGCATGGCAAGGGCTTTGCGGTCGTCGCATCGGAAGTTCGCAAGCTCGCCGAGCGCTCACAGGCCGCCGCTGCCGAAATCAGCGCGCTCTCGGGCGACACTGTCCAGGTTGCCACCGAAGCCGGCGAAATGCTGAACCGGCTGGTGCCTGACATCCAGAAGACGGCAGAACTTGTCTCGGAAATCTCGGCCGCCTGCCGCGAGCAGGATATCGGTGCGAGCCAGATCAACGAAGCGATCCAGCAGCTCGACAAGGTGACCCAGCAGAACGCCAGCGCCTCGGAGGAAATGTCGTCCACCTCGGAAGAGCTGGCATCCCAGGCGGAAGAACTGCAGGCGTCGATCGCCTTTTTCCGGGTCGACCAGTCCAGCGCCAAGAAGCAGGCAAAGCGTGCTCCGGCAACATTCAGCTACCAGCCTACCGCCAGGCCGGCCCAGCGCCCGACGGCACCGCGCTCGAACTCCAATTCGGTTGCGGCACAGCAGCAACGCGTCAAAGGCTTTGCGCTCGACCTTTCGATGGGTGGCCCGGATGCAGACGACGCGGACTTCCGCGAAAGTGCCTGAATCGGCCATGGCGGCGCTGGCTTCGTTAAGCTCGGCGCTGCCAGCCCAACCTAGATACCGGATGCCCGAGGAGGCCGCGTGATGGCAAGTTCATCTTCCGAAGCACAGTTCGTGACCTTCAGCCTTGGAGAGGAAATCTTCGCCGTGCCTGTCGAGGTGGTGCGCGAAATCCTCGACCATGAAGAGCCGTTCAAGATCCCGCACGGACCGGACTACCTGCTCGGCCTGCGCGACGTGCGTGGACATGGTGTTCCAGTGATCGACCTTCGGCTGCGGCTCGGCATGACGGGGACCGAAAAGACGCCGCATACACGCATCCTGGTGCTCGACGTTCCGGTGGCCGATCGCGTGCTGGCCTTAGGCCTTGTCGCAGATCGGGTTTACGAGGTCGTGCCGTTCAACCGCAGCCAGGTTGAGACGGCGCCGGATATCGGCGTCCGCTGGCGCTCGGACTACATCGCCGGCGTGGTGCGGCGGGAAAGCGGTTTTGTTGTCATCATCGATCTCGCGCGGCTCTTCTCCGATTCAGGCTCTGCATTGGTGAGCCTTGAAACGCCGGCGCGCGTTGCGTGACGCCTCCATGAGCCATCGCCCAACCGACAAGTCTTCCGTACGGGGTGCCCCATGAACATGGCAGTCAGAAGCCAGGCGCTGGATGACCAGCTGAGCAAGCGCAATTTCGACCTGCTTGCAAAATACATCTATGATTACAGTGGCATCAAGATGCCGCACACGAAGATGACGATGCTCGAGGGTCGGCTGCGGCGCCGCCTGAGGGTCACGGGGCTGCCGAGCTTCGACAGCTACTGCGACTACCTGTTCAAGCAAGGTGGGCTGGAAAGCGAGTCGATCTTCCTGATCGATGCCGTCACCACCAACAAGACCGACTTCTTCCGCGAGCCGAAGCATTTCGAATACATGATCCAGTCGGCCCTGCCGGATATCGTGGCGAATTTCGGTGATCGCCGCATCCGCACCTGGAGTTCGGCCTGCTCCACCGGCGCAGAGCCCTATACGATGGCGATGGTGCTGAACGAATATATGGGCGCGCATGCGCCGGACCGGGATTATTTCATTCTCGCCACTGATCTCTCGATCGACGTGCTGCAGAAGGCGCAGCGCGGCATCTACCAGAGCGATATCCTGGCCCCGGTGCCCACCGAGATGATGCGCAAATATGTGATGCAGCCGGCCGACAAGCGGCGCAGCGAAATGCGCATCCACCCGACACTGCGGTCGAAGGTCGGTTTTGCGCGGCTCAACCTGATGGATGACAAGTATCCGGTCGGTGAGCCGCAGCACCTGATCTTCTGCCGCAACGTGCTCATCTACTTCGACAAGCCGACGCAGAACCATGTGCTTTCAAGGCTTTGCGACAACCTCCTGCCCGGCGGTTACCTGTTCATCGGGCATTCCGAAACCGCGACCGGCTTTGATCTCCCGATCAAGCAGGTCGCGAACACCGTGTTCAAACGGATCTGATATCATGTCTCAGAAAATTCGCGTCCTCATCATCGACGATTCTGCCAGCGTACGGCAGACATTGACGGCGGTCCTTTCGGCCGATCCCGAGATCGAAGTCATGGGGGCCGCGACCGATCCCTTCATGGCTGCCCGCAAGATCAAGGAGCAGATCCCGGACGTCATCACGCTTGATGTCGAGATGCCGCAGATGGATGGGATCACCTTCCTGCGCAAGCTGATGGTGCAGCATCCAATTCCGGTGGTGATGTGCTCGTCGCTGACCGAAAGCGGATCGGAAACGCTGATGCAGGCGCTCGAAGCGGGGGCGGTCGATATCATCCTCAAGCCGAAGATCGGCGCCGCCGACCATCTTGCCGAGTCTGGGGAACGTATCCGTACGGTAGTCAAGTCCGCCGCCCGGGCACGGGTGAGCAAGCTGCGCGCGTCCCGCGTCGCGGACGGCACCATCAACACCAAGCTGACGGGCGACGCCGTGCTGCCTCCGCCGAAGATCGGCGCGATGGCCAAGACCACCGAGATGGTGGTCTGCGTCGGCGCGTCGACCGGCGGCACCGAGGCGCTT
Organism: Neorhizobium turbinariae; assembly: GCF_023223505.1. Classification (NCBI taxonomy): domain Bacteria; kingdom Pseudomonadati; phylum Pseudomonadota; class Alphaproteobacteria; order Hyphomicrobiales; family Rhizobiaceae; genus Neorhizobium; species Neorhizobium turbinariae. The sequence goes on along the minus strand of NZ_JALPRY010000023.1, from coordinate 15,792 downwards.
CGCGAAATGCTGGAGGCGCTTCCCGCGAACTCCCCCGGCATCGTCATCGTCCAGCACATGCCGGAAAAGTTCACCGCCGCCTTCGCCAAGCGCCTCAACGGGCTTTGTGAGGTGGAAGTGAAGGAAGCACAAGACGGCGATCCGGTTCTGCGCGGCCACGTGCTGATCGCGCCGGGCGACAAGCACATGCTGCTGGAGCGCCGCGGCGCACGCTACGAAGTGTCCGTCCGTGCCGGCCCATTGGTCAGCCGCCACCGACCCTCTGTCGACGTGCTGTTCCGTTCTGCCGCCCGCTCTGCTGGCGCCAATGCCATGGGCGTCATCATGACCGGCATGGGTGATGACGGCGCGCGCGGCATGAACGAGATGCACCAGGCCGGCGCCTATACCGTGGCGCAGGACGAGGCGACCTCGGTCGTCTTCGGCATGCCGAAGGAAGCAATCGCCCACGGCGGCGTCGACAAGATCGTACCGCTCGAACAGATTGCCCGGGAAATCCTTGCGGCAGATCGTCGTCGGTAAGATCTGCCACCGGTATCTTTACCGCCCATTAACCCTGTCTGGCAAAAATCCGCCCCGACGCATCATGAGGGTGCGGTGAGAGCGATCATTGCTCGCAGCCGGACAGGAAACCAAGATGCCAGTCATTACCTTTGCCAACACCAAGGGCGGAGCAGGCAAGACCACTGCCGTGCTTCTGCTTGCAACGGAACTCGTTGAGCAGGGGTATCGCGTCACCATTCTCGACGCTGATCCTCAATACTGGATCAGCCGCTGGCATATGCTCTCGCCGCCGAACCCGAACCTCCACGTCATCTCCTATGTCACCGCGAGCTCCATCGATCGCCATATTTCTGAGAACCGGCATCGGACGGATTATTTCGTGCTCGACCTGCCAGGTGCCCAGAGCCCGCTGCTCGCCAAGGCAATCGGGATGTCCGACCATGTGCTGATCCCCATCCAGGGTTGCGCCATGGATGCCCAGGGTGGCGCGAACGTGCTGGAACTGCTGCGTTACCTGGAAGACAAGGCGAACCTGCGGGTTCCGCATTCCGTCGTGCTGACCCGCGTCAATTCGATGGTGACGACCCGTGCGCTGCTTGCCGTCAAGATGCTGCTCGCCGAGCGCAATGTCGACGTGCTCAACACGCCGATCATCGAACGCGCCGCCTTCCGCGACATCTTCGATATTGGCGGCACGCTCTACACGATGGACGAAGCGCGCGTCAGCAATCTTGACAAGGCCCGCCAGAACGCCCGGCTGTTTGCGCTGGAGATGCTCAAGCGCGTCCCGCTTTACCATCGCAAACCGCTCTCCGAGCGCTTCGTGAAGGCTGCCTGATCAGCGGCAGCGCAGGCTCTGGTAGGTGAACTGGGCGGTGTAGAACGGCACCGCCTCCCGCAAGCCGAGGCGCAGCGCCATCCAGGCCGAGGCCGCCGCCCAGACAGCGCGCATGTAGGCGTCGGCCCGCCAAAGCGCGGCATCGGCATCGGACTGCATAGCCTTCATTCGCCCGCTCAGCTGTTCGAACTCACCGAGCAACGCCAACACGTCCTGCGCAGCCTTGTCCTCCCCGGCTGATGCAACCTCGGCCCGCGCCCGTTTTAGAAAGACCGAAAGCCCCTTGCCGTCGTCGCGCCAGAGCCGACGCGTCAGAAGGTCGAGCGCCTGCATGCCCGTCGTGCCCTCATAGATCGTCATGATCCGCGCATCGCGCAGATATTGTTCGAGCGGCCAGTCACGCGTGTAGCCCGCCCCGCCCAGCACCTGCATGGCGCCACTCGCGACCGTGAAGCCAAGATCAGCGCCGAAGTTCTTGATGAGCGGCAGCATCCAGCCGATGAAGTGCTTGAGCTCCTCATCCTGTTTGAGCTTCGCAAGATCCATGGCGGTAGCGATCTCAAGCACCGCCGCGCGCACCACTTCCGTCGCCACCCGCATTTCCCAAAGCTGGCGCTTCACGTCCGGATGGCTGTTGATCGGCACCGGCGGCTGGTCCGGCCGGCCACCCTGCTTGCGGTCAGCGGCATAGGCTTCGGCAATATCGATAGCTGCCGATGCAAGTCCCAGGCCCTGGCAACCGGTCAGGAGCCGCATCAGTTCGATCATCGTGAAGAGTTGCGGCAACCCGCGCCCCTCCTGCCCGATCAGGATGCCGCGAGCGTTTTCGAACCGGAGCGCGCAGGTAGGCGAACCGTGCAAGCCCATCTTCCCCTCGATGCGCTCCAGTGTGATGCCGTTCGCTACACCGTCGATATGGTTCGGCACGAGGAACAGGCTGATCCCGCGGGTGCCCGGCGCATCATCGGTGCGCGCCAAGAGGCAATGGCCGATGCGGCCTGCCATGTCGTGGTCACCAAACGAGATCCAGATCTTCTGGCCGCAGACCAGCCACTGGTCGCTCTGCCTTTTTGCCCGGGTGCGCAGACGCCCGACATCGGAACCGGCGTCGGGCTCGGAGATGCAGATCGTCGCCGCCCATTCGCCGGATGCAAGTTTCGGCACCCACTCGCCCGCCACCGCCTCGTCGGCCGCTTCGGTGAGAAGATGCGCCGCCGCGCGCGTGGACCCAGCAGCCATCATCAGCGCCACGCAGGCACGTTCGAAAAGTGGAGCACAGGCGGCATGCAGCGTCAGTGGTAAGGCCTGGCCGCCCAGATGATCGGCGACATCCATGCCAAGCCAGCCAGCTTCGCCATAACGCCGGAATGCGTCTGCGAACCCATCCGGTGTCCTGACCCGACCATCCACGACGCTCGCGCCGATGCGATCGCCGACCGTGTTCAGCGGCGCCAGTACACCTTCGGCAAAGAACGCCGCCTCTTCGAGGATCGCCGCAACCGTTTCGTCGTCGCAATCGCTTCGGAGCGTCTTCAACGCCTGCCATCCTGGCGTCAGAGCCAGGATATCAAGCGTCCGCCGTGCCTGATCTGCAAACGACATGGACTACTTCGGCTGCATCCGGAGCGCCCCGTCGAGCCGGATAACCTCGCCGTTCACGTAACTGTTCTCGACCAGGAAGCGCACCGTTTCGGCAAACTCCGCCGGATCCCCGAGCCGGGCCGGATAGGGGATTGCAACTGCCAGACTGTCCTGCGCCTCCTGGGGCAGGGCCTTGAGCAATGGCGTAAAGAACAGGCCCGGCGCGATGGTGTTGACCCGGATGCCGAAGCGGGAGAACTCACGTGCGGCCGGCAGCCCGAGCGAGACGATGCCGCCCTTGGACGCCGAATAGGCAGCCTGGCCGATCTGGCCTTCGAAGGCCGCTACCGATGCCGTGTTGATGATGACGCCGCGCGCCTTGTCTTCGCGCTCCGGAGCCTGCGCCATGCGCTCCGCGCCAAGCCGCATCATGTTGAAGGTGCCGATCAGGTTGACGCGGATCGCCTTCTCGAACTCCGCGAGCGGCAGTGGCCCTTCGCGACCGAGGATGCGGCCGGCGGTGGCGATGCCGGCGCAATTGACGAGAATCCGCAGGCCGTCGCCGGCCTTTACCGCGACATCCAAAGCAGACGATGCATCGTCTTCACTCGCCACGTCACCCGCGAGTGCCACGCCGCCGATCTCGGCCGCCACCTTTTCGGCCGCCTCCTTGTTCCTGTCGAAGATATGGACGACGGCGCCGCGACTGGCCAGGAGCCGTGCTGTCGCCTCTCCCAGCCCGGATCCGCCACCGGTCACGAGCGCGCTCGAACCTTCTATCTTCATGCCGCCAGTTCCTTTCCAACCTTGATCACGCCCTGCACATCGGCATAAAGCGCCTCCACCAGATCCCCACGATGCGCCAGAACCGCCCGCTGGTTGATGGACCCCTTGTCCGTGACCTCGCCCTTTTCGAAACGCAGTGGATCGGTCATCAGCATGATGCGCATGACGCGCGTTGCCGAGCCACTCGCCTGCGCCTGGTGTTCCTTCAGGCGCTCGGCGATTGCGGCGCGAACCTGGGGATGAGCAACGACCTGCTCGTCCGTCAGGTCATCCGCACCGCCCAAGAGCTTGCGCAGCGCCGGCATGAACGGCACCGCCAGTGCCCCGAGCTCGGCGCGGTTTTCGCCTGTGATCACCGCGTCGCGGATCAGTCCGCCGAACTGGTTGACGATCTGGGCGCGCAATACGCCGACCGCGACCCAGGTGCCTGTCTGCAGCTTGAAATTCTCGGCAATGCGGCCGTCGAAGTAAAAGCCCTTGCGTGGGTCGTAAGGCACGGCGAACTTTACCGCGTCCCCGATGCGATAGAACCCTTCGTCATCGAAGGCTTCGCGCGTCAGCTTTTCGTTGCGCCAGTAACCGGGGGTGACGTTTGGTCCCTTCAGGCGCAGCTCATATTTTTCGTCGATCGGCACGAGCTTCATGATGACGCCCTGGCCCGGAATACCGATATTGCCCGGCTTGTCCTGCGGATCGGTGCAGAACAGCGCAAAAGGCGCGGTTTCCGTCGATCCGATGCCGGTTGCAAGTGGCACATGCTCGCCGATCGTCATCTCCGAGAGGTCGAGCAACGCATCCCACGTATGCTGGGCCATGCCGGCACCGGCATACATCAGCATCTTCAGGTCCTTGAAGAAGTTCTTGCGGAGCGCTTCATCCTCGCGCATCGCCTGGATCAGCATCTCGTAGCCGGCCGGCACGTTGAAGTACCAAGTGGGGGCTACATCGCGCAGGTTGGCGATGGTCTGGCCGATCAACGCCGGCGATGGCTTGCCGCGGTCGATATAGTAGGTGCCGCCGTTGTAGATGACGAGGTTGAAGCACTTGCTGCCTGCCGCCGTGTGGTTCCAGGGCGCCCAATCCACCAGGATCGGCGGCTCGTCGCGGAAATAGGCGTAACAATCCGCCACCTGTTCCTGGTTCGAACATAGCATGCGTTGCGTCTGGATGACCGCCTTCGGCGAACCCGTCGTGCCGGAGGTGAAGAGAAATTTCGCGACGGTGTCGGGCCCAACGGCATCGAAGGCGGCAGTCACGGCATCCGTGGGCTTGGTCTTCAGGATTTCATCGAAGCTGAACATCTGCGCGCGGTCGTCCGGGATGTTGCGCATCGCCGCAAACGGCATGTCAGCACCAAATGCCGTATCCACTGCCTTGCGGAAGGCGGCCGCGTCGTCCGCGAAGACAAGACCAGGCGTGATCTGACGCGCAATGTCGTGGAGTTTGCCGAAGTCTGCGGAGATCGTGGCATAGGTCGGGGCCACCGCTGCGGAAGGAACGCCGACATGCTGGGCGCCCAGCGCCATCAAGGCGTGTTCGATCGAGTTTTCGGAGAGGATGACCAGAGGATTTTCCGGTGACAGGCCGAGATCGAGCAGGAATTGTGCAATCCGTTCGACGGCATCGACCGCTTCGCGGTAGCTCACCTTGCGCCACTCGCCGGTACCCTCGCGGTCTGCCATCCAGGTTCGGTCTGGCGCCACCCTTGCCCAATGCAGGAGGCGCTCGTTCATCTTGTCGGGGTAAGGCCCCAACGGATCTTCGCGCCAGATGACGAATTCGCCATTCGGCCGCTCCTCCCATCGCACGGTTGGCGACCATAGCTTTACATCACGCACGGCTTTGCCAGCCATACCATCCTCCCAGATGCAGCATCCTCAGCTCCCAAATTTTGTTTACAAAGAAACAATCTCTCTGTAAACGATCAATCACTTCAGGTAGCCGATGGGAGCGGCCGCCAAAGGACCAAGAAGGCGGGTAAACCGCTTCTTTCTCGACGCCTGCTCTTTTCGGAGGAGACACAAACCATGGCCGATCAGGCGGCAACCAGCTTCGTCACCTATGAACTCCGCGGCAAGATCGCGCATATCGGCCTCAACCGTCCGGAAAAGCGCAACGCGATCAGCGACCGCTTCATCGAGATGATCGCCGAAGCCGTGACACGTGCGGAAGCCGAGGCAAAAGCCGTTGTCCTGTTTGGCCACGGCGACCACTTTTGCGCCGGGCTCGACCTTGCCGAACACGTGAAGAAGACACCGATCGAAGGTGTTCGCGGCTCACGGCGCTGGCATGCAGTGTTTGCCGGCATCGAGCATGGCACGATCCCGTGGATTTCCGCGCTGCATGGCGCTGTTGTCGGCGGTGGCCTCGAGCTTGCGGCATCCACCCATATCCGCGTTGCGGAAAAGTCTGCTTTCTTTGCGCTTCCCGAGGGCCAGCGCGGCATCTTTGTCGGCGGTGGCGGCTCCGTGCGCGTGGCACGCCTCACTGGCACGGCCCGCATGACCGACATGATGCTGACCGGCCGCGTTGCTTCCGCCGAAGAGGCGGAGCGCTGGAACCTGGTGCAGTACATCGTCGATGCCGGCCAGGCGCGCGAAAAGGCGCACCAGCTGGCGGAAGCTGCGGCCAGCAACGCCGAAATCTCGAACTACGCTGTCATCAATGCGCTGCCGCGCATCCAGGACATGGCGAAGGAGGACGGCCTGTTCGTCGAATCTTTCATCTCCTCTTTCACTGCGACGAGCCCTGAGGCAGAAGAGCGCCTGCGCGCCTTCCTCGAGAAGCGCGCTGCGCGCCTGAAGGCGCCTGGTTCAAGTTGAGGAGCATTCGAAGATGGATATGCCGGTCCGAGTGGCAGATGACGTAGATCTGGGACGATTGGACTCGGCGCTTGGTTTCCTTCTGCGCATGGCCCAGTTGAAGGTCTACGAGCGCTTCTTCGAGACGCTTGGCGACAAGGACCTGAAGCCCGGCGAGTTTTCAGTGCTTTGGGTCATCTCCCGCAATCCCGGCATCCGCCAGAGCGTGCTCGGCCAGCGCCTGATGATCAAGCGGGCCCACATGACCAAGCTGATCCGCGGTTTTGAGGACAGGGGCCTGGTGACGCGACGTGTGCCGGATGAAGACCGTCGCGCGGTCGAGATCACGCTGACGCCGGAAGCGGCGGCGCGGGTGGAAAAAGCGGCAGAATGGTTCTTCGATTTCGAGGATGCTGTCGGCAACAACCTGTCATCGGCCGAACAGAAGCAGCTGACCTTGCTGCTCAGGAAGATTGTCGGACTGAACTGAAACCAGCCGGGAGGAGCCATCTTGAACATCGACGAGCTGATCGCGATCGACATACATACCCATGCCGAGGAGCCGTGCTGCGGGCCGCGCGACGATGGTTATGACGACTTCCAGGCCGGCATGGCCAAATATTTCAAGAACCCGGCCGGCCACAAGGGCATGCTGCCGACGGTAAACGAGACAGCCGTCTACTACCGGGAACGCAAGATCGGCTGCGTGATCTTCCCGGTCGATGCCGAACGCGAGACCGGCTTTCGTCGCTACAACAATGAAGAAGTGGCGATGATCGCCGCTGAAAACAGCGACATCATGATCCCCTTTGCCTCGATCGATCCGGCCAAGGGCAAGATGGGTGCCCGCGAGGCGCGCCGTCTGGTGCGGGAGTTTGGCGTCAAGGGCTTCAAGTTCCACCCGACCATGCAGGCCTTCTACCCGAACGACAGGATGGCCTACCCGCTTTACGAAGCGATTGCCGAAGAAGGCGCGATCACGCTCTTCCACACCGGCCAGACAGGGGTCGGTGCCGGCATGCGCGGCGGAATGAACATGCGCCTTAAATATTCAAACCCGATCTACCTGGACGATGTCGCGGCTGACTTCCCCGACATGCCGATCATCCTGGCGCATCCCTCCTTCCCTTGGCAGGAAGAGGCGCTATCGGTCGCCACCCACAAACCGAACGTCTATATCGACATGTCCGGCTGGTCGCCGAAATATTTCCCGCCGATCCTCGTCCAGTACGCCAATTCGCTGCTGAAGCATAAAATGCTGTTCGGCTCCGACTGGCCGGCGATCACGCCGGATCGCTGGCTCTCAGACTTTGCTGGCATCGCAATCAAGGACGAGGTTCGCCCGCTGATCCTCAAGGAAAACGCCCGCAGGCTGCTCAAGATCTAGCTGCGGGCGCCAACGCTCAGATATTGCGTCGCTTGCCTTCGAGGATATCGATGATCGAGTTTGCGGCATCAAGCACATTGGTGCCGGGACCGAAAACGGCGGCGACGCCATTTTGCAGCAGGTAATCGTAATCCTGTCGCGGGATGACACCACCGACCACGACAATGATGTGGCCGGCGCCACGGGCCTTCAGTGCCTCGACAAGCTGGGGTGCCAGCGTCTTGTGGCCAGCGGCGAGCGATGACATGCCGACCACCTGCACCTGTTCGCGGATGGCAAGGTCAGCCGCCTCTTCCGGCGTCTGGAACAGGGGACCGGCCAGAACCTCAAATCCGATATCACCGAAAGCCGAGGCAATGACCTTGGCGCCGCGGTCGTGGCCGTCCTGGCCGAGCTTGGCGACCATGACCTTCGGCTTGCTGGACGCCGCGCTGTAAGTCTTCAGCCGGCTCACGATCGTCTGGTATTCCGGATCGTCCTCGTAAGCCGTGCCGTAGATATCGCCCACCACCGTCGGCTGGGCGGAGTGACTGCCGAAGGCCTGACGCATGGCATCCGAAATCTCCCCGACCGTGGCGCGGGCGCGTGCTGCCTCGATTGCGACTTCCAGCAGATTGCCCTCGCCGGTTTCCGCTGCCTGTTCAAGAACGGAGAGTGCTGCCGCGACGCGCTTCGGATCACGCTGCCTGCGAACTTCCTCGAGCCGCTTGATCTGGGCATTGCGGACCGCGGTGTTGTCGATCGCAAGGATGTCGATCGGCTCCTCGTTTTCCAGTCGGTACTTGTTGACGCCGACAATGATCTCCTCGCCGCGGTCGACCTTCGCCTGGCGCAGCGTCGCGGCCTCTTCGATCAACCGTTTCGGCAAGCCTTCGGCCACGGCGTTGGTCATGCCGCCCATGGCTTCCACTTCCTGGATTAGAGCCCAGGCCTTGTCGGCGAGCTCCTTTGTGAGGCTCTCGACGTAATAGGATCCAGCAAGCGGATCCACGACCTTTGTGACACCTGTCTCGTGCTGCAGGATGAGCTGCGTGTTGCGGGCGATACGAGCCGAGAAGTCAGTTGGCAGGGCCATGGCTTCGTCGAGCGCATTGGTATGCAGCGACTGCGTGCCGCCGAGTACCGCGGACATCGCTTCATAAGCGGTGCGTATGACGTTGTTGTAGGGATCCTGCTCCTGCAGCGAGACACCGGAGGTCTGGCAGTGCGTGCGCAGCATCAGCGAGCCAGGCTTCTGCGGCTTGAACTCCTCCATGATCCGCGCCCAAAGAAGGCGCGCAGCCCGCAGCTTTGCCGCTTCCATGAAGAAGTTCATGCCGATCGCAAAGAAGAAGGACAGCCGGCCGGCGAAGTCATCAACATTCAGCCCCTTGGCGAGCGCCGCGCGCACGTACTCGCGTCCGTCCGCCAGCGTGAAAGCCAGTTCCTGAACCAGCGTCGCACCTGCCTCCTGCATATGGTAGCCGGAGATCGAGATGGAGTTGAAGCGAGGCATTTCCTTTGCCGTATATTCGATGATGTCGGCGACGATCCGCATCGAAGGCTCGGGCGGATAGATATAGGTGTTGCGGACCATGAACTCCTTGAGGATGTCGTTCTGGATGGTGCCGGAAAGCTCGGCCCGCGAACAGCCTTGTTCCTCACCGGCAACGATGAAGGAGGCGAGGATCGGGATGACTGCGCCATTCATGGTCATCGACACCGACATCTCCTTCAGCGGGATGCCGTCGAACAGGATCTTCATGTCCTCGACCGAATCGATTGCCACGCCGGCCTTGCCGACATCACCTTCGACGCGGGGATGGTCGGAATCATAACCGCGATGGGTCGCAAGGTCGAAGGCGACCGAAAGGCCCTTTTGCCCGGCTGCGAGGTTCCGCCGGTAAAAGGCGTTTGATTCCTGTGCCGTGGAGAAGCCGGCATATTGGCGGATCGTCCAGGGCCGGCCCGCATACATCGTGGCGCGCGGGCCGCGCACGAAAGGCTTCATGCCCGGTAACGAATCGAGATGGTCAACGCCTTCGAGATCGGCCGCCGTATAGAGCGGCTTGATGTCTATCCCTTCCGCCGTGTGCCAGGTCAGCGTCCCGGGAGAGGCCTTGAGTTCCTTCTCGGCCAGTTGTTCCCAATCCTTCAGGGTCTTCTCCGACATCGGTCGCTCCTCGATACGCCTCTGTTCACACGCGAATTGCTCCGCGGTGCTTGGAATTCACGTTAGCGGAGCGCGGAAGCTGCCTTGCATCTCCCGCGTCTTCCCGCCCTTATTCGAACTCCATGATCAGTTCGTCGACCGCCAGGCTCTGGCCGGCTGCGGCCGCCACGTGCTTCACCACGCCCTGCTTTTCCGCCTTCAGCACGTTTTCCATCTTCATCGCTTCGACGGTCGCCAGCGTCTGGCCCGCTTCGACACGGTCGCCTGCCTTGACGGCGACCGAGGTGATGACGCCCGGCATCGGGCAAAGCAGCATCTTCGACGTATCCGGCGGCAGCTTCACCGGCATCAGGCGCGCCAGTTCGGCGACACGCGGCGAGCGGACACGTGCAGTCACATCCATGCCGCGCCAGCGGAGCCGGATGGCAGAGCTGATCAGGTCGATCTTCACGCCGATCGTTTCGTCGCCGACACGGAAGGAGGCATGGCTTTGGCCCGGCAACCAGCCGCTGCCAATCGAGATCCGCGTTCCGTCGGCAAACACGGCATCAGCGCCGGCAGGCCCGCGTTCCAGCGAAACAGCATGCTCGGAGCCTGCGAGCGTTACCACCCAATCCTTGCCCACGTCCCGACGGTGGTTGCCGATGGTGCCGGAGATCTGCACCGCCCGTTCCTGGATCGCCTGGTTAGTGAACACGGCGATGGCCGCCAGCTTGCGCCCCGCCGCCTCGTCCACCGAAATACCGGAAAAGCCGTCCGGAAACTCTTCGGCGATATAGGCGGTGGTAAGCTTTCCGGAGCGGAAGCGTTCCTGGTGCATGACCGCCGACAGGAACGGCAGGTTATGGCCGATGCCTTCGACTTCGAAATCATCAAGCGCCCGGCCCATGGCATCGATCGCCGCCGTGCGGTTTTCGGCCCAGGTGCAGAGCTTGGCGATCATCGGGTCGTAATACATCGAGATCTCGCCGCCCTCAAAGACGCCGGTGTCGTTGCGAACGATGACCTCTCCCCCTTGGCCGTCGGGACGGTTGCCTTCCTTCGGCGGGCGATATCGCGTGAGCCGCCCGATCGACGGCAGGAAGCTGCGATAGGGATCTTCGGCATAAAGCCGGCTTTCGATCGCCCAGCCGTTGAGCTTCACATCCGCCTGGCCGAACGACAGCGTCTCGCCGGCGGCAACCCGGATCATCTGTTCGACAAGATCGATGCCGGTGATGAGTTCGGTGACCGGATGCTCCACCTGCAGGCGGGTGTTCATTTCGAGGAAGTAGAAGTTGCGCTCGCCATCAACGATAAATTCCACCGTGCCGGCGGAGAAGTAACCAACGGCTTTCGCAAGCGCGACGGCCTGTTCACCCATCGCCTTGCGGGTCGCCTCATCCAGGAACGGCGACGGCGCTTCTTCAATAACCTTCTGGTTCCGCCGCTGGATCGAACATTCGCGCTCGCCGAGATAGAACGTGTTGCCGTGCTGGTCGCCCAGCACCTGGATTTCGATATGGCGCGGCTGCGTGACGAATTTTTCGATGAAGATACGGTCGTCACCAAAGGAGCTCTTGGCTTCATTGCGCGACGACTGGAAACCTTCGCGGGCTTCCTCGTCGTTCCAGGCAATGCGCATGCCCTTGCCGCCGCCGCCTGCCGACGCCTTGATCATCACCGGATAACCGATGGAGGCGGAAATCCTGACCGCCTCCTCGGCATCTTCGATCAGCCCCATATGCCCCGGCACGGTGCTGACACCGGCTTCCGCGGCAAGCTTCTTCGAAGTGATCTTGTCACCCATCGCCTCGATCGCCTTGACCGGAGGACCAATGAAGGCGACGCCTTCCTTCTCCAGCGCCTGCGCAAAGGCTGCATTCTCCGACAGGAAGCCGTAACCGGGATGCACCGCATCCGCGCCCGTCCGGCGAATGGCGTCCAGGATCTTGTCGATGACGATATAGGACTGGTTCGACGGCGCGGGACCTATATGCACCGCCTCGTCGGCCATGCGCACATGCAGTGCGTCACGGTCCGCATCCGAATAGACCGCAACGGTTGCGATCCCCATCTTCTTTGCCGTCTTGATCACCCGGCAGGCGATTTCGCCACGATTGGCAATGAGGATTTTGCGGATCGCCATGCTCAGACCTCCAGCACGTCTTCAAAGGCTTCCGGGAAGCTTTGGCGCGCAACCTTTTCGTTGATGACCAGCAGCGCCTGGTAGGACAGCGGATCGAAATCCTTCTCCGCCGGAATGACCTCACGTCCGAAAAGAAGGTTCAGCCGTGCGGCATCCAGATTGCCTCGCTCGAAGGGCTCGTCACCGAAATGATGCCAGAGCGCATGCAGGAATGCCGTATCGACCAGATGTTCCTTGGAGCCGGGACGTGAACGGCGCGGCAGGGCCTTGAGTGGCGTCACACCTTTGGGATTGGCGCGGCGGATGGTGAACTGGATGCCCGTGCCCGGCATGCCGCCCGGAAAGCCGCGATGCTTGGTCATCTCAGGAAGATTGGCCATGAATGCTTCTCCATCCCTTACAAGGGAATCGTATCGTGTTTCTTCCAGTGCGTCGTCACCTGCTTGTTGCGGAGCGAAGCAAAGGCGCGGGCAATGCGGCGGCGCGAGGAATGCGGCATGATGACTTCATCGATGAAGCCACGCTCAGCGGCGACAAACGGATTAGCGAACCGCTCCTCATATTCCTTGGTGCGCGCGGCGATCTTTTCCGGATCACCAAGTTCAGAGCGGTACAGAATCTCGGTTGCGCCCTTGGCCCCCATCACGGCGATCTCGGCCGTCGGCCAGGCATAGTTGATGTCGGCGCCGATATGCTTCGACGCCATGACGTCATACGCGCCGCCATAGGCCTTGCGGGTGATCAGCGTCACCATCGGCACGGTCGCTTCCGAATAGGCGAAAAGCAGTTTGGCACCGTGCTTGATGACGCCTCCATATTCCTGCGCCACGCCCGGCAGGAAGCCGGGGACATCGACGAGCGTCAGGATCGGGATCGAGAAGGCATCGCAGAAGCGCACGAAGCGGGCCGCTTTGCGCGAGGAATCGATGTCGAGGCAGCCAGCCAGTACCATCGGCTGGTTGGCGACGACACCGATCGTTTCGCCCTCGAGACGGATGAAGCCGGTAATGATGTTCCTGGCATAGGCTTCCTGGATCTCGAAGAAGTCACCTTCGTCGGCGATTGCCAGGATCAGTTCCTTCATGTCGTAGGGCTTGGCGGCGCTGTCCGGGATCAGGCTGTCGAGACGGTTCTCGACCCGCGCCGGATCATCGTAGAAGGGACGCACAGGGGCCTTGGCCCGGTTGTTTGCCGGCAGGAAATCGAAAAGCTGGCGCACCGCTTCCAGTGCTTCGATATCATTTTCGAAGGCAGCATCGGCAACCGAGGATTTCTGGGTATGCGTGCGCGCACCCCCCAGCTCTTCCGCGGTAACCACTTCATTGGTGACCGTCTTCACCACATCCGGACCGGTCACGAACATGTAGGAGCTGTCACGCACCATGAAGATGAAGTCGGTCATGGCGGGCGAATAAACCGCGCCGCCGGCGCAAGGTCCCATGATCACCGAGATCTGCGGGATGACCCCCGAGGCTTCGGCATTGCGCCGGAACACTTCGGCATAACCGGCAAGCGAGGCGACACCTTCCTGGATGCGCGCGCCACCGGAATCGTTGAGCCCGATCACCGGTGCCCCGACCCGCACCGCCATGTCCATGATCTTGCAGATCTTCTGCGCGTGGGTCTCAGACAGCGAGCCGCCAAGCACAGTGAAATCCTGTGAGAAGACATAGACCTGGCGGCCGTTGATCGTGCCCCATCCGGTCACCACGCCATCGCCAGCGACCTTCTGTTCAGCCATGCCAAAGTCCACCGCACGGTGGGTGACATACATGTCGAACTCTTCGAAGGAGCCTTCGTCCAGCAGCACCTCAATGCGCTCGCGCGCCGTCAGCTTGCCCTTGGCATGTTGTGCATCAATCCGGCGCTTGCCGCCGCCAAGCCGCGCCTCGGCACGACGCTTTTCTACTTCACCCAGAACTGCGCGCATGATCACTCCCGGTGCTCGCTTGAGGTTTATCTAGCGCCTGAAGGCTGCGGAGGAAACCAAAGAACGCCAACATAGACCAATTTACGAGACGGAGCCGGGTCTTCCTCTCACCAGGCGGCGCGATAGATCGCCAGCGCGTCCTCTTCACCGACCGGCCGGGGATTGTTGACGAGCAGGCGCTGCTGCTTCATCGCATCGGTCGCCATCTTGGGAAGCGCGTCTTCAGGGATACCAACATCCCGCAGCCGCGGCGGCAGTCCAAGCCGGCTACCGAGTTGCTGAAGTTCGTTGATGAAGGCGCCGCAACGGGCGCCTACGGGAATATCTCCGAGCGACGGGAAGGCGTCTGCCGCGATCTGCGCATAGACTTGCGATGCGACTTCGGCATTAAAGCGTAGCACATGCGGCAGCACAAGCGCGTTCGACAACCCATGCGGAATGTGGAAGCTGCCGCCGATCGGGTAAGCAAGCGCATGCACGGCCGCCACGGGCGAATTCGCAAAGGCCCGGCCTGCCAGCATCGAACCGAGAAGCATCGCGCCGCGCGCGTGCCGGTCCCGGCCATCAAGGACGGCCTTTTCGAGGTGGGCGCCGAGAAGCCGCAACGCCTCAAGGGCCAGCATCTTGGACAGGGGGTTATTGTTGGGGTTAATCGAGGCAAAAGCCTCGATCGCATGGACCATGGCATCAACGCCCGTTGCCGCGGTGATTGCCGGCGGCAGGCCAAGCGTCAGCTCAGGATCAAGCAGCGCGACATCAGGCAGCAGGAGAGGACTGGAGACGCCGCGTTTTTCTTCTTCCCCCACGGTGATGATCGCGACCGGGGTTACTTCCGATCCAGTTCCGGCGGTCGTCGGCACGAGAACCAGCGGAAGTCGCGGGCCCTTGGCATTTCCCACACCCCAGGCATCATCCAGCGCCTCACCCGAGCCGAGCAGCAGCGCCACGAGCTTGGCTACGTCCATGGATGACCCGCCGCCGAAACCAACGACGGCCGTTGCGCGAAACTCGCGTCCTGCCGCCACCGCGTTCATCAGCGTCTGCAGGGAAGGATCGGCTTCTACCGCATCGAACACCGTGACCTCAGCACCTTGCTTCCTCATCGAGTCGAGCACCGGATCAAGCAGCCCTAGCCGCCGAATTCCCGCATCCGTGACAACAAGCACGCGAGCGCCAAGCACCTGCCGGCAGAGGGCCCCGATCTCCCCAGCCGCGCCTGCGCGAAAGATGATGCTTTTCGTGGTGTTGAAGATGAACCCGTTCAATGCCTTGCTCCTCCCAAGTCCGCTGGCGGAGGTGGCAGCCTAACGAGGCGAAGCATTCGGCTCAAGGTGACGACGTCGTTTAGCCTTACGTGATATCGAAGCTGGTTACCGGTATGACCGGCGCGCTGCGGATCATCTGTTCTATCGCGACAACATCGGCTGCCTTGCAGCAACGCGCGCGCGCCGGCAGCAACCTTTTCCGCGGGCACCCGGCCGCCGGCTTGAACTACCGTTGGGTCTGACGACCGAGCCCTAAAAACTCGATGCGACGGGGGGCGCAGCACGGTGATGATCTTAAGATGGATTCGGTGCGTCAGGCGCCGCGCCTAGAACCCGTCCTGGATACCGAGAAGCGCTAGCCGCAACGCAAAAAGCCCCGCCAGGGGCTTATGAGGTGTCCGGGATTTATGTTTTTAGGAT
>NZ_JALPRY010000022.1:0-860 GCF_023223505.1 Neorhizobium turbinariae | reverse complement strand
ACTTCTCGGCGCAAATCCCGGGTCAGCTCTCAGTGCAAATCAACAGCGACCACCCAGCGCCAGAACAGCATCATCCAGCAGATTAGCGACCGTGCCGCGGAAGGGCGTCCCCGGCTGGCCGCACTGGACGACCAGCTCGACGAACTGGAAGCAACGCGCGAGAAGCTGGCAAAGGAACTGGCCTCCGCCGAGCAGCCTGCAGAGGATTTCACTGAGAAGGTCGAGAAACTGAAGGCGCAGTTCAATCCAGCCAATATGGAGATCATCATCCGCAAGCTGATCTACCTCGCCCGCAACAACGCAGACGAACACGCTAAGCAGCGCCTGATGCCGGTCGTCCGTGACCTGATCCAGAAGGTGGTGATCGGCAAGACGCCTGGGCATCAGCCGGCGACGCTGCAGGTTCATGGATCGATCGCTAACATCATGGCGTCAATGGAGGTGATCGACCTGATGGGGCAGCAATTCCTCGCGGCTGCCCAGAACGACTTCATGGCGCGACTGGCGTCGGGCGAGATCGACACGGAGACCAAACAACAGAAGCTCCTCGACGCTTACGCGGAGGAGCTTTCAAGGAAGTATGGAGAATGGGAGAATTTACAAGTTTCGGTGGTTGCGGGGGCAGGATTTGAACCTGCGGCCTTCAGGTTATGAGCCTGACGAGCTACCGGGCTGCTCCACCCCGCGATATTGTTTTTCCGGGCGTTTTCCCGGGAGCGATTTCAGGCGTAGCCTGATGAGGTGATGCCGTCAAGTGATCGATCGGGAGGATTGATGACGGCAGAACGGGCTCTGCACCCCGTGTTGTGTTTTTGTTTCGGGTTTTTTGCCCGTGAGGGAGTGTTGTGTGTCGAGAAGAT
>NZ_JALPRY010000021.1:0-130942 GCF_023223505.1 Neorhizobium turbinariae | reverse complement strand
GAGGCGGTTTATAGATCCACCCCCACAAACAAGTCAACACACCTCAAAACAAAAAATACCAAAATCAGACAAATCATTGATGACGCTGGTGAAATTGGTCTGTTGCGGCAATAGAGGGCTCATCTGGGCTTCTTCGCCACGCATATTTCGGAGCGACTCCGACACATGCATATAAGGGGCGACGCGACGCGCCGTTCTTGTGCATGGGCGCCAAAACATGCGATAGCCTTGGCATCCCAGAACTCTCCAGAAAGTGTCTCCCGTGCGCGTTCTTTCCGATGCCTTCATTCCCGAACTGCCCAACCCTTACCGGGGCAAGGTTCGCGAGAACTATGACCTCGCCGACGGCAGCCGCATCATCATCGCGACCGACCGGCTGAGCGCCTTCGACCGGATCCTCACCTCCATTCCCGACAAGGGCCATGTGCTGACGCAAACGGCGCGCTACTGGTTCGAGGCCACCAAGGATATCTGCCCCAACCACGTGATCGCCTATCCGGACCCGAATGTGGTGATTGGCAAGCGCCTCGACATCCTGCCGGTTGAGATCGTGGTGCGCGGTTATCTCGCGGGGACGACAGGAACCTCGCTCCTCACCCTCTACAAGAAGGGCGAACGCACGATGTATGGTCTCGACTTGCCCGATGGCATGAAGGACAACCAGGTCCTGCCGCATCCGGTGATCACCCCGACCAGCAAGGCCTTCGACGGCGGCCACGATGAACCTCTGACGCCGGCGGACATTGTCGAAAAGGGTCTCCTGACCAAGGAGCAATGGGAACAGGTGTCGAACTATGCACTGGCGCTTTTCAAGCGCGGCCAGGAACTGGCGGCAAAACGCGGCCTGATCCTCGTGGACACCAAATATGAGTTCGGCACCGACGAGAACGGCCGCATCCTGCTTGCTGACGAGATCCATACGCCGGACAGCAGTCGCTACTGGATCGCCGACAGCTATGACGCCGCTTTCCAGGCCGGCAGCCGTCCGAAAAGTTTCGACAAGGATTTTATCCGCGCCTGGGTGGTGGAGCGTTGCGACCCTTACAAGGATGACATCCCGGCCATTCCGCAGGAGCTCGTGGAAGAAACGGCTGCCGTTTATCGGACGGGCTATGAGACCATCACCGGCGAGCGTTTCGTGCCGGACACGACAGGGGAAACCGTGCTGGAGCGGGTTCGCAACAATCTGAAGCGCTATTTCGTTTCCAGCTGACCTCGAACAGCTGGAAGAACCAATGCATCAAGAGGTGAGCGTGCGCAGACCACGGCGGAAGGCTGAGGAGACGCGGGAGGATATCCTCAACACGGCCGAAGCCATGTTCCGTGAGCGCGGCATCGCCAAATGTTCGATCGCCGACGTGGCGCAGGCGCTCAGCATGTCGCCTGCAAATGTCTTCAAGCATTTCCATTCGAAATCCGCGCTCGCGGACGCGATCTGCGAACGGCACATCAGCCGGATGATCGGTCGCTTCGAGAACTTGCATGAAACGGCGCCGGCGCCGCAGCGGCTGGAAATCGTTGTGCGCAAGCTGATGGAAGCGCATCTCCAGGACCTGCGCGACAACCCTTACCTCTTCGAGATGATCTTCATCATGTCGGAGGCGGACCTGCCGAGCGGCCATCGCTATAAGGAACTGATCGATGCACTGTTCATCGAACTTGTCCGGCATGGAACCGAGACCGGCGTCTATCGATGCGATGATGTGGTCGCGACAAGCCGGTATGTCGCCGCGGCCTTCGCCAGTGTCCTGCATCCGGCGCTTCTGGTAAAGTCAAGCGCGGAGGAACTGCGCGACCGTTGCGCCGGTCTTGCCAAACTCGTGAATGCCGCACTGCAAAATCAGCTTGTAAAGTGACGTTTTGTCAATTACGTCACCTTCCACTCGCGCTGATGAATCGGCCCGCGACCGCTGTTTTTCGTGAGGCAGCGCGTTAATCTTCTTCATACTCCCGCCGACGCAAGCTTGCGCCATGGCGGCCGCCAATCGTTTTTCTTGGATGACGCCATGACCGGACGCCGACTTCTCCTTCCCCTGTTCCTTTCCCTGGCGCTTGCGGCCTGCAGCGACTCCGGCCAGCAAAGTGCTGGTGGCGGTGCAGCGGGTGGCGCCCCCGAGCGTCCACCGCAGCCGGTGAGTTTCGTGGCCATGAAGAAGGCCGAGCAGCCGATCACCGCGGTGCTGCCAGGCCGCGCTTCGGCGTTCCAGTCTGCCGAGATCCGTCCGCGGGTGACCGGCGAGATCAAGGAGATTGCCTTCAAGCAGGGCAGCGAGGTCAAGGCGGGTGACCTTCTCTACAAGATCGAAGACAGCACCTATGCGGCCGAAGTGGCACAGGCCGAGGCCACCGTCGCGAAGGCTCAAGCCAGTATCCCGAGCGCCCAGGCAAACCTTGCGCGCTACGAGCGCCTGGTGAACAGCGGCGCGACGCAGATCGAATTCGAGAACGCCCGCGTCACGCTGCTTCAGGCGGAAGCCGACGTGGCGCAGGCCAATGCGGCGCTGAAGGCGGCGCAGATCAATCTGGAACTGACCGAGATCCGCGCACCCTTTGATGGCGTGACGTCGATCTCCAATGTCAGCATCGGCAATATCGTGACGGCGAACCAGACGAACGCTTTGACGACGCTGCGACGCATCGACCCGATCTATATCGACCTCATCGATTCCAGCGCCAACCTGTTGGAACTGCGCTCGTCGCTGGAATCGGGCAAGCTGAGCGGCGATCCGCGCAAGGCCGATATTCGCCTCGCGCTGGAAGACGGCACCGAATACCCAACGACGGGCAAGCTCGACATGGCCGACATGTCGGTAAGCGAGACCACTGGCACCTACCAGATCCGTGCGCTCTTCGATAATCCGCGCGACATCATCCTGCCGGGCATGTATGTGCGCGCCACGGTGACGCTCGGCAATCTCAACGGCTACCTCATTCCGCAGCGGGCCGCGACGCGCAACGCCCGCGGCGAACTGTCGGCGAAGTTCATCACGGCTGACAACAAGGTCGAGACCCGCATCTTCGCGAAAAGCTCGGTCTCCAACAACAACTGGCTGGTGACCGAAGGCATCAATGAAGGTGACCGCCTGATCGTCGACGGCTTCCAGTGGATTGGCGATGGCGCGACTGTCCAGCCTGTCGAGGCGACCGTGGACGAACGCGGTTTTGTTGTCGAAGCACCCAAGGCTGAGGCGGATAAACCTGCCGCGGACGATTCGGCCGTGGAAAAGGCCGCGGACAAGCCCGCGGACAGGCCTTGACGGCTCGGCGGAACGACCAAGACGAAACGCGGCAAGGAAGCATCTGAAATGGCCAAATTTTTCATCCGGCGGCCGGTTTTTGCCTGGGTCATCGCGATCGTCATCATGTTGGGCGGCGCGCTTGCCATCGCGACGCTTTCCATCTCGCAATATCCGGACATCGCGCCGACCACGGTGCGCATCAACGCGAGTTATAATGGTGCGAGCGCCGAAACAGTCGAGAAATCGGTGACCTCGATCATCGAGGACGGCATGACCGGTCTCGATGACCTGACCTACATGACCTCGTCGTCTTCGACGGGCCGGGCGAGCGTCGAGCTCACCTTCGGCAACAGCATCCTGCCGGACATTGCGCAGGTGCAGGTGCAAAACAAGCTGCAACTCGTGCAAAGCCAGCTTCCGGATGTCGTGCAGCAGGCCGGCATCGAAGTAGCCCGATCCACATCGAGCATCCTTCTCGTTGGAGCGCTGGTTTCGACTGACAAGAAGCGCTCGTCGGTGGACCTTGGCGACATCTTCTCCACCCAGATTGAAGACCAGGTAAAGCGCCTCGAAGGTGTCGGCAGCATCAATATCTTCGGGTCCGGTTATGCCATGCGCATCTGGCTCGACCCCTACAAGCTGCAGAAATACCAGCTGACCGCGTCCGACGTGACGGGCGCTATCCAGGCGCAGAACACGCAGGTGTCGGTCGGTTCGCTTGGTGGTCTTCCCGCGACCGACAACCAGCAGTTGACCGTGACGATGACGGCGCAGAGCCAGCTCACCACGGTGGACGAGTTCGAGCGGATCATCCTCAAGGTTGAGCAGGACGGCGCAACGGTGCGGCTGAGCGATGTCGCACGCGTCGAGATCGGCCAGGAAAGCTACGGCGGCACGTCGCGCCAGAACGGCCTGCCTTCCACCGGCTTCGCCGTGAACCTTGCAACAGGCGCCAATGCTCTCGATACCGCAGACCTGGTGCGCGCCGAACTCGCCAAGATCGGGCCGAACCTGCCTGAGGGCGTCGAGATCACCTACCCCTACGACACCACGCCCTTCGTGGAGCTGTCGATCGAGAAGGTCGTGCACACGCTGATCGAAGCGATCATCCTCGTCTTCGTCGTGTTGCTCGTCTTCCTCCAGAACCTGCGCGCAACGCTGATCCCGATGATCGCCGTCCCGGTTGTTCTGCTCGGCACCTTTGGCATTCTCGCCGTGGCCGGCTATTCGATCAATACGCTCACCATGTTCGCCATGGTGCTGGCGATCGGCCTTCTGGTCGACGACGCGATCGTCGTGGTCGAGAACGTCGAGCGAATCATGGACGAGGAAAAGCTCGGACCGCTCGAGGCGACGGAAAAGTCGATGGGCGAAATCACCGGTGCCATCATCGGCATCGCGCTGGTTCTGACTGCCGTCTTCATTCCGATGGCCTTCTTCGGCGGCTCGACCGGCATCATCTATCGCCAGTTCTCGATCACCATCGTTTCGGCGATGCTGCTGTCGGCACTCGTCGCTATCGTGCTGACGCCGGCACTTTGCGCCACGATGCTGAAGCCGATCGATCACCACAAGAAGGGTCGCGGCATCGGTGCGATGTTCAACCGCGGTTTCGACAAGACCACACATGGTTATGTCTCGACGATCGGTTACCTTCTGAAGCGTCCGCTGCGCGTCACCCTGGTGTTCGCGCTCATCATTGGCGGATGCGCATGGCTCTTCACCAAGCTGCCCAACTCCTTCCTTCCGCAGGAAGACCAGGGCGTGCTGCTGACGATCATCCAGACGCCGGTTGGTTCGACCACGCCGCGCACCGACGAGGTCGTCAAGAAGGTCGAAGCCTACTTCCTGGAGAAGGAAAAGGAGAACGTATCGGACGTCTTTGGCGTGCTGGGCTTCAGCTTCGGCGGTAGCGGTCAGAATAACGCGATCGTCTTCACCAAGCTCAAGGATTTCGCGGAACGCACGCGACCGGAACAATCGGCAGCGGCGGTCGTACAGAGGGCGAGCGGCTACTTCTTCAGCCTGCGCGATGCCCAGGTGTTTGCGCTCCTTCCGCCGGCGATCCAAGGGCTTGGCACGTCTAGCGGCTTCTCGATGTATCTTGTCGACAGCGGCAACAACGGAAACGATGCGCTGACCCGGGCCTCGCAGCAGTTAATGCAGGCCGGTACCACCAACCCCAACATCGCGTCGCTACGTAGCAACACGCAGCGTTCCGAAACCCAGCTGAAGATCCTGCTCGACCAGGAAAAACTCGGTGCCATGGGCGTTGATCTCGCGTCAGTCAACTCAATGCTGGCGACCATCTTCGCCGGCCGCGATGTGAACGACTTCACGCTGAACAACGAGCTGAAGCCGGTGTACGTGCAGGCCGATGCGCCGTTCCGCATGCAGCCGGATGACCTGAAGCACTGGTACGCACGCAACAACAAGGGCGAGATGGTGCCGTTCTCATCGTTCAGCACGGTGGAATGGATCAGCGGCACGCCGCAGCTTGCCCGCTTCAACGGAACCAGCGCAATTCCGCTGGAAGGCGCGGCAGGACCCGGTGTCAGCACCGGTCAGGCCATGGAAGAAATGGAGCGGCTTACCGCGCAACTGCCGGGTGGTTACTCGGTGGCGTGGCAGGGCATTTCCTACCAGGAACGCCTGTCGGGTTCGCAGGCGCCGATGCTCTACGCCCTTTCGGTCCTCATCGTCTTCCTGTGCCTTGCAGCGCTTTACGAAAGCTGGTCGGTGCCCTTCTCGGTCATCCTCGCGGTGCCGATCGGGGTGCTCGGCGCCCTTGGCGCGGCCTACCTCTTTGGCCAATCCAACGACGTCTACTTCAAGGTGGGCCTGCTGACGACAATCGGCCTGGCGGCAAAGAACGCCATCCTGATCGTGGAGTTTGCGAAGGAAAGACAGGAAGGCGGCATGAGCCTGCTCGACGCCACGCTTGAAGCAGCCCGCCTGCGCCTGCGCCCGATCGTCATGACCTCGCTCGCCTTTATCCTTGGTGTCGTGCCGCTGGCGATTGCGACGGGTGCCGGATCGGCGGCCCAGAATGCGATCGGTATCGGCGTGCTGGGTGGTATGCTTTCTGCAACACTTCTGGGAATTTTCTTCGTACCATCGTTTTTTGTGGTGGTCCGGAGGTTATCAAATCGTAAAAAAGCAACGATACCTGAAGCGACGCCAACAAACTGATTGGCAGTTTTATCGGCACCCTGACTGGTCGGTTCGCCGGTCAGGGCGTAGCGCAGGCGACGTGGCAATAGCCGTGCTCAGGAACCGCCCGAATTTGATCGGACATATGGATAAGATGATGTTGCTAGTTCGTGTTGTTGCTCCGCTTACTACCGCGCTTCTCCTCTCGGGTTGCGTCGTGGGCCCCAATCACACCGCGCCGGAAATTTCTCTGCCGGCCAAGTTTGCCGAAGCCAAGGCCTCCAGCAACGGCGATGTATCGCAGGTTGCCTGGTGGAAGGCTTTCAACGATAGCCGCCTGAACTCCTATATTCAGCAGGGCCTGAACCAGAACCTGAACGTGCTGCAGGCGCTTGAGCGGATCAACGCCGCCCAGGCCAATGTCGTCGTCGCGGGAGCCGGTGCTCTGCCGTCGCTCGACGCAGGCGCAAGCAATACAACGAGCGGGGCGAATACCAGCCCTGATTCGCCACAGGAAAACACGACGAGCGTAACGAGCGGTAACCTGACGGCGTCGTGGTTCCTCGACCTGTTCGGCCTCTACCGCCGGTCCAAGGAAAGCGCGCTCGCTTCGCTTGACGCAGCATACGCCGCGGCCGATGTCGCGCGCCTGACCTATCTGTCGCAGGTGGCAGCGGCCTATATCGACGTTCGATACTACCAGGAGCGCATCGCGATTGCGCGGCGCAACCTCGGTTCCCGCAACGAGACCCTGAGCCTCACCAAGCTTCAGCTGGAAGCCGGTGCAGCCTCGCGCCTTGATGTTGTTCAGTCTGAAGGTCTGGTGAACTCGACGATCGCGGAAATTCCGGGCCTTGAAACCCAGTTCCGCCGCGCCGCCCACCGCATTGCAACGCTTCTCGGCCAGCCGGCATCTGCACTTCTTCCGGAACTGCAGCGCGGTGCGCGCCAGCCGACTGCCCGCTTCAACGCGAGCGCCGGCGTTCCGGCCGACCTGATCCGCAATCGTCCCGACATCCGTGCGGCTGAACGCCAGCTTGCTTCGGCCGTTGCCGAGGTCGGCGTTGCAGAAGCGCAGCTTTATCCGTCGATCACGCTCGGCGGTTCGATCTCGCCGCGCTACACCGCAATCTCCGGCGCGATGGACACCCGGGCTCTGACCTGGTCCTTCGGTCCGCAGTTGAACCTGCCGATCCTTGATGGCGGCCGCCTGCGCGGCAATGTTCGCATCGCCGAATCGCGAGCACGCGAATCCTACCTCGCCTGGAAGGAAACGGTTCTCAACGCTGTTGAAGAAGTCGAGAACGCCCTTGCGGCCGTGTCGCGTGATCGCCGGACGGTGAACGCCCTGCAGTCGACGGTGAAGTCCTACGAAGAAGCCCTGCAGCTCGCCACCGCAAGCTACCGTGACGGTGCTTCCTCGCTGCTCGACGTGCTTGATGCGCAGCGCCAGGTCTCGCAGGCGCAGGCAAGCCTGGCAGACGCAGTCCGCCAGGTTGCCCAGGATTACGTGGCACTGAATGTCGCCATCGGCGGCGGTTACGGCTGGGGCAAGGCCGACGCGGTTGTCGCAACCAAGGTCGTGCTCAAGGATTAAGCGAGGCTCGCAGGAGCCTTCGTTTCAGACAAAGAAAAACCCTCCAATGCCTGCATTGGAGGGTTTTTTTATGGGCTGGCGCCAGATCAGCTCTTGGCGCGTTCCACGTAGGAATTGTCTTCCGTCGCAATCACGACCTTGATGCCGGCATCAATGTGCGGCGGCACCATGGTGCGGATGCCGTTGGACAGGATCGCAGGCTTATAGGAGGACGATGCCGTCTGGCCCTTTACCACCGGCTCCGTCTCGACGATCTCGAGCGTCACGTGGCGCGGCAGCTGGATCGCCAGCGCAACACCTTCGTGCATGGACAGGATGCAGGTCATGCCTTCTTGGAGATAAGCCTTCTGGTCACCCATGGTCTCGGCATCAACCACGACCTGGTCGTAGGTTTCCGGGTTCATGAAGTGGAAGCCTTCGCCGTCTTCATAGAGGTACTGGAAGTTCACGTCTTCAACGAAAGCGCGCTCGACCTGCTCGGTCGTCCGCCAGCGTTCCGACACCTTCACGCCGTCAACGATGCGGCGCATGTTGACCTGCGTCACCGGCGTGCCCTTGCCGGGATGGAAATTCTCGGCGGTGAGAACAACATAGAGCTTACCGTCGACATCGAGGACGTTGCCCTTGCGAACAGAAGAGGCGATGATCTTAACCATGGGTTTCCTTATGTGCCTGGCGGCTTGTCACTGCCGAAAATGCATCGTAGATGACCGGCGGTAACCGGTTCACCGGCGGCCGTGAGAGCCGCCTTCGAGTTTGAACTTTTGTTTCCGGGCGCACCTAGCCTAAATTTCGCAAAAGTGGAAGCCTCGCCAGCCAGAAGTGGCGAAGAAAGCCGCAAATGAACGCCTCCAGCACGCCGTCGTTCCGTTCTCCGTGGTGGAACTTAAATAGCCATGCCGACCGCAGACCTTTCCTCCTGGGGCGTAATGCGGTGCAGACGGCGCTGCGCGGCTTCTTCGGCGCTCGCGACTTCATCGAGGTCGATACCGCCACCTTGCAGGTTTCGCCCGGTAACGAGACGCATCTGCACGCCTTCTCCACGGAGGCAATCTCCATTGAGGGCCCCAGGAGCCAGCTCTACCTGCATACGTCGCCCGAGTTCGCATGCAAGAAGCTGCTCGCTGCCGGCGAGACACGCATCTTCACCTTCGCGCATGTTTACCGTAACCGCGAGCGCGGCCCTCTCCATCATCCGGAATTCACCATGCTGGAATGGTACCGGGTTGGTGAAGCTTACGAACAGCTGATGGACGACTGTGCTGCGATGCTGGCGCTCGCCGCGGAAACGGCAAAAACCAAGCGCTTTGCCTTCCGCAACATGGAAGTGGATCCTTTCGCCGAGCCGGAACGTGTCACCCTTGCGGAAGCCTTTGATCGCTATGCCGGTATCGACCTCCTCGCATCAGTGGCGGCCAGTGGCGAGACCGATCGCGACCTTCTGGCGTCGCAACTGCACTCTGCCGGCATTGCCTTCGCCGAGGACGACACCTGGGCGGATCTCTTCAGCAAGGTACTGGTCGATAGGGTGGAGCCGCATCTTGGCCAGGGACGCGCCACGGTCCTGTGCGAATATCCGGTTTCGGAAGCCGCCCTCGCCCGCCCTTCGGAGCGGGATCCGCGCGTGGCAGAACGGTTCGAGCTTTATGCATGCGGTGTCGAGCTTGCCAATGCCTTCGGCGAACTGACGGATGCGGGCGAACAGCGCCGCCGTTTCGAGCATGAAATGGCCGAGAAGGCGCGCATCTATGGTGAGCGTTATCCGCTGGACGAGGATTTCCTGGATGCCCTCAGTGTGATGCCGCAGGCGAGCGGTGCGGCACTCGGGTTTGATCG
This sequence comes from Neorhizobium turbinariae, assembly GCF_023223505.1. NCBI lineage: Bacteria > Pseudomonadati > Pseudomonadota > Alphaproteobacteria > Hyphomicrobiales > Rhizobiaceae > Neorhizobium > Neorhizobium turbinariae. Next base: position 121,117 of record NZ_JALPRY010000021.1, on the reverse strand, counting down.
GCTCGCCATGCTGGCGACGGGCGCGACGCGAATTGACCAGGTCATGTGGGCACCGGTGGCCGAGGTTCTGGATTGATGGCGGACCGGGCACTCAAGACTGTCGAGGATCTGGCAACAGCCGGTCTGGTCCCGCCGGACCAGCTTCCCGACCTGCGCGCAGTGGCGGAAAAATATGCGGTTGCGCTGACACCGACCGTTGTGTCGCTCGTCGGAAGCGGGAAAACCAACGACCCGATTGCGCGCCAGTTCATTCCCGATCCCGCGGAACTGCTGACGACGCCCGAAGAACGCGACGACCCGATTGGCGACCATGCCCACAGCCCGGTCAAGGGGATCGTGCATCGTTATCCGGACCGGGTACTGCTGAAGGCGGTACATATCTGCCCGGTCTATTGCCGCTTCTGCTTTCGCCGCGAGATGGTCGGCCCACAGGGTGACGGCACGCTGGCACCCGACGAGCTTGAGAGGGCGTTGCGTTATATAGCCGGCAATGAAGACATATGGGAAGTGATCCTGACCGGCGGGGACCCGCTGGTACTGTCACCGCGTCGTCTTTCCGTGATCATGGAAGGCTTGGCGGCTATCCCGCATGTGAAGATCGTGCGCTTCCATACCCGCGTGCCCGTCGTCGATCCGGACCATGTCGATGAGGCGCTGATCGCGGCGCTGAAGAAGAGCGGCAAGACGGTTTACATCGCCCTGCATGCCAACCACCCTGCCGAACTGACGGAGAGCGCGCGTGCAGCCTGTGCCCGCCTTGTTGACGCGGGTTTCCCGATGATCAGCCAGACGGTGCTGCTTCGCGGCATCAACGACGATCCGGCCGTGCTCGGTGCGCTGATGAAAGCTTTCGTCGAGACGCGGGTGAAGCCATATTATCTTCATCACCCGGATCTCGCGCCCGGCACCAGTCATTTCAGGCTCGATATCGCCGAAGGGCAGAAGATCGTATCAGCGCTGCGCGGCAATATCTCCGGCCTCTGCCAGCCGACCTATGTGCTGGATATCCCGGGCGGTCATGGCAAGGCCGTGATTTCCGAAGGTGCCGCACGGCCGGCCGACGGCTGCTACGCCGTCAGCGATTTCCGCGGCGCCGAACATGCTTATCCGCCGAAGGCATGACCTCGGCGACCTAGCGAACGCAGGCTGACTTTTCAGAAAGAAGGCGCGACAGCGTCTGCATCTGCGGGCGGTCGCCCTGCGCCGTCGGCTGGATGTTCAGCGGTTCCTCCTGCGGCCACCAGTCACCGCCGGCCCAGTAGGACCAGCCAAGCCAGACATCCGGATCTTTCTCCACCGTCCTCACCATGTCTGCAAGAACAGCATTGCACTGCGGATCGGCGGGCACTGCAAACTCGCCGAGAAAGCCGTGTTTCCCGTTCTCCCGCAACCAGTCGGCAACGTCTTTAAGACCTTTCACGGCATCGGCTGCACGCGAACATTCGATGTTCTTGCCCGAGAAATCCGTGTCCGCATATTGATGAACCTCGTAGGCATAGTTGTTTTCCGGATCGGAAACCTGCCCCATGACAGAAGCGTTCGGCGTGCCATAGCTGTCGGAACGCCAGCTGTGCGCGCCCGTCCAGGCGGTGCCCGGCACAAGGATGAGGTTTCCCGCGCCCGTCAAACGGATGGCGCCGATGGCGCTGTTGGCGGCAGACAGCCAGTCTTCAGCAGAAATGCCATGCGGCTCGTTCATCAGACCGAAGGCCACACCCTCCGTGCCGGCAAAGGCCGTCGCAAGGCGTCTCCAGAAGTCCGAAAATGCACTCTGCGGTACGGCTTCCGAGCCTATGAGATCGCCGCGGAAGCGCGCGTAGTTGTGCGGGTCGAGGATCACCGCCATGTTCTTCGCCCGGACCTGCTTCACGGTATCCTGCAGCCGGCCAAGCTCAACAGGGTCAAGCTCGTCGTAAAGCTTCGGCTGCAGGCGCTCCCACAGGAACGGCAGCCTGACAGTGTTGAGGCCCTTCTGGGCGAAGTAGGTGATCGTTTCAGCGGAGGGATAAAGATAACCCTTGCCATACTCATCCCCCGGGGCGCCGAATTCCGCACCGGCCAGGTTGATGCCGCGCAGGCAATAGACATCCGCTGATGCCGGCGACGCGGCCACGCCGAAACCTGTCATGGCGATTAGTAGCTTGGCCATCCACGCTTGACTTCCCATGCTCTCCCCTTCAAGCGCTTCTCCAGCCGTTCAGGCAGGCTTTAGCGCATTCTAACCAGATGCGCAGGCTTATTGAATAAACAAGAGGGCGGGCTTGCGCGCTGCGACGGCGCAAAAGGAACGGAATTGGCGTCAGCGTCAGATATGGTTCGGTGTGCGATGACATTTCAAAAGTGAATGTGTACATGCCTATCCTGCAAATGAGGCCTGTCGGCGTCGTAGGCTGGCTTGGCAGTTGTGCCTGTCGCACTAGATGTATACATTGCTGCTATATCGAGGATGGGGAGATCAGATGAAGAATTATGTGCTGACCGTATCGTGCAAGACCGCGCGTGGAATCGTCGCTGCCATATCGGGTTTCCTTGCCGAAAACGGCTGCAACATCATCGACAGCTCCCAGTTCGATGACCTCGATACCGGCAAGTTCTTCATGCGCGTGAGCTTCATCTCCGAGGAAGGTGCCGACCGCGCCCGGATGATGGAAGGCTTCAAGCCGATCGCCGACAAGTTCGAGATGACATGGGAGTTCTTCGACGCCGACGAGCGCATGAAGGTCCTCCTCATGGTCTCGCGTTTCGGCCACTGCCTCAACGACCTGCTTTACCGCTGGAAGATCGGCGCGCTGCCGATCGACATCGTCGGCGTCGTATCGAACCACTTCGATTACCAGAAGCTGGTGGTCAACAACGACATCCCCTTCCACCACATCAAGGTGACGAAGGAAAACAAGCCGCAGGCTGAAGCCCAGCTGATGGAAGTGGTCGATTCCTCCGGCACCGAGCTCATCGTCCTTGCCCGCTACATGCAGGTCCTGTCCGACGGGCTTTGCCAGAAGATGTCAGGCCGAATCATCAATATCCACCACTCCTTCCTGCCGAGCTTCAAGGGTGCCAACCCTTACAAGCAGGCCTACCAGCGCGGCGTGAAGCTGATTGGCGCGACGGCGCATTACGTCACGGCGGATCTCGATGAAGGTCCGATCATCGAGCAGGACACCGTGCGCATTACCCATGCGCAGTCCGCAGAAGACTATGTCTCGTTGGGCCGCGACGTGGAAAGCCAGGTGCTGGCGCGGGCAATCCACGCCCATATCCACCATCGAACCTTCATCAACGGCAACCGCACTGTGGTCTTCCCGCCGAGCCCGGGCAGCTACGCCTCCGAGCGCATGGGCTGATCCCATACCGGCACAGATCAGGCCGCGCCGGATCCGGCGCGGCCTCATCACTTCGATCTTCTACTTCTTGACGCGGAATCTTGCTGACCGGCCCTTGCCGGGCGGGAAGCAGTGCCTATCTTCGGGCCTGCTGATCCGGCGGCAAACAGCGAATGAAATTTCACATTTCCGCCTTCATCCTGTCATCAGCCAGAAAAAAATTCTAGCTAATCTGATTTTCGTTGATCGAATCGACGGTTTGGCTTACATAGGCGTTGTGGCGGCTTCAGGCGAAGTCCCCACAGTGGTGCAACTCAAGAGGGAGTGTGACATGCTGAATAATGTTTTCGTCGCCACCTTTTGCGACGTTGTACTCAAAGTACATGCCACGGATTGCCGCTCCCTTCCGTGCTGTCGAATGTAACGCTTTCGGTTCAACTGTTCTTGAAAATTCCATTCGTCAGTGCTGCATCCCAAGCGGCCAATGCGGGAGTCTGCCATGCAGAAGCAAGTCATAGAGTTCGGCGGCGAGCCGGTCGGCATCGTCATTCCGGATCAAGACCGGCTGAAGTTCATCGCCGTGAAATTCCACGTGATCGACCTCGATGAACAGCGGTTCGATACGCCGGACGACGTACGCTCGGCGATCCGGGATCTCGTGCGTGCGCGCAACGCTGCGCCATCGGCGCATGTGTGAGCGTCCAGAGCTACAGAAGAAAACGAGCCGCCCCAGGGCGGCTTTTTTGTGCCCCGCTAAAACGCCGTGAAGGTGATGGTGGTCAGTGAGCGCTCGATATTCGGGATCGAGGCGATCTTTTCCTGCACGAACCGGCCGATCTCTTCGTCATTGTTGATGTAGACCTTCAAAAGCAGGTCCCAGTCACCACTGGTGGAATAAAGCTCGGACACGAGTTCGGTCTTGTAGATGGCGTCAGCGACCTCGTAGGTCTTGCCTGGCTTGCAACGGAGCTGGACGAAGATTGGCTTCATGATGTTTTCCACGCGGTCGGATCAGGTACGATCAAGATGGATATAAGCGACTATTGGCCGATGCGCTCACCCTGCGCAAGCGTCTCCTCCTCCATCTCCCGGCTGATCCAGTCTCGGAAGGCGGCGAGCGGCCCGTAGCTCGCCCGATCGGGTGGATAGGCCAGAAAATATTGCCCCGCCTCCACCGCCGGTGCCTCAACCGCCGGCACCAACAGCCCTGCATCCAGTTCACGAGCAATCAGGAAGCGCGGCAGGAGTGCCGCCCCAAGCCCCGCCGCTGCGGCTTCCACCATGGGCATGAACTGGTCGAACAACATGCCGTGCAGCGCGTCGAAGCTGATCTCATGCGCCTTGAACCAGCTTTCCCAGGCGTCCGGCCGGCTGCTTAAGTGCAGCAGCGGCGCTTCCAGAAGCTCCGCCGGCGTCTGCAGCGCATGGCGCGTCTTGAACCCGGGACTGCAAACGGAAATCACTTCCTCGCTCATCAGGAACGTTAGTGCTGCGCCCGGCCAGCGCGCCGGGCCGAAATGGATGGCCGCATCCAGGGTGTCGAAGCGGAAATCAAACGGCTCCAACCGGGTGATGAGGTTCACCACCATGCCGGGATGCGCATTGAGGAAACGGCCGATGCGTGGCGTCAGCCAGCGCGTGCCGAAGAAGGGCAGGATCGCGAGGTTCAGCGTGCCACCCGACGGATTGGCCCTGAGGTTCAGCGAGGCATTCGAAATTCGCCGCAGCGCCTCCCGCACTTCGCGCGCATAGGTGTCGCCAGCGAGTGTCAGGCGAATCGTCTGCCGTTCGCGCAGGAAAAGCGCCACGCCAAGCTGCTTCTCCAGGGCCGAAATCTGCCGACTGACGGCACTCTGGGTCAGGCCGAGCTCGTTGGCAGCCGCGGTTACGCTGCCGCTGCGGGCAGCCGCCTCGAATGCTGCAAGCAGCGAAAACGATGGTAGAAACCGCCGGGGAGGCAGCATGTCATTCCTCCCTCGAATGACCTGTTGAGAACACGTCGATATTCATGGAGAACAGTCGCTTGTAAAGTGCGGGAACACGATCCTTCCGGACATTTCAAGATGCTGAACGACACCCGCTCTCACGGTCTTTGGGAAAAGACTGCCCCGCCCGCCCCCGCAACACCTGCGCTTGACGATAACGTTTCCGCCGACATCGTTATTGTTGGTGGCGGTTACACCGGCCTCTCGGCCGCGCTGCATCTGGCAGAAGCGGGCGTCAACGTTCGGCTTCTCGAAGCGACCGAGATCGGCTTCGGCGGCGCGGGCCGCAATGTCGGCCTCATCAATGCCGGCATGTGGGTGATGCCGGACGATTTCCCCAAGCACCTCGGTCAACATTATGGCGAGCGGGCGCTGGACCTGCTCGGCAACGGCCCTTACCTCGTTCGCGAATTGATCGAGAAGCACGGCATTGCCTGCGAACTGGAAAAGAACGGCACGCTTCACCTCGCCGTCGGGCCTGAGGGTGTTAAGGAACTGGAAGAGCGCGCGCGCCAGTGGCAAAAGCGCGGTGCTCCCGTGACGCTGCTGGATGCAGCGGAAACCGAACGACGCGTTGGGACCCGCGCCTATGCCGGCTCGCTTCTCGACATGCGCGCCGGCACGCTCCAGCCGCTCGCCTACGCACGCGGCCTGGCCCATGCGGCGGTGAAGGCTGGTGCCAAGCTGCATACCGGCAGTGCCGTCACCGAAACAACGCAGGCCGGCGGCAAGAAGATCGTCCGCACTGCTGCAGGCGAGGTGAAGGCTGACTGGATCATCGTCGCCACCGACGCTTATAGCCATGGCCCCTGGGCGCAGGTACGTCGTGAGCAGGTGCATCTGCCGTACTTCAACCTGGCGACCACGCCGCTGAGCGACAATCGTCGCCGCTCCGTCCTGGCCGGGCGTGAGGGCTGCTGGGACACCAAGGAAATCCTCTCGTCCTTCCGCATGGACCAGGCCGGACGGTTGGTGTTCGGCTCTGTAGGCGCGCTTCGCGGTACCGGCCTTTCCGTCCACAAGAACTGGGCGCGGCGTTCGCTGAAGCGCCTTTTCCCACAACTCGGCGATGTCGAGTTCGAGGCTGAATGGTATGGCAAGATCGGCATGACCGACGACGCACTGCCGCGCTTCCACAAGTTCGGCCAGAATGTCATCGGCTTTTCGGGCTATAACGGCCGGGGGATTTCGCCGGGCACCACCTTTGGCCGGGTGCTCGCCCAGCACATCCTGGGCCAGATCGCGGAAGCTGACCTGCCTCTGCCTTTGACCGAGGTGAAGGAGCCGGGCTTCCGCCCGATCAAGGAGGCCTATTATGAAGCGGGTGCCCAGGTCGCCCACTTCGCCGGCGAACGTTTTTGACGACCACTCCATGGATTGCGTAAACGCAACCCACCTGTAAATTGACGCACGATCGATACCGGAGACTATAATGACGCTTGCCCAACTGGATCTCGCCGCTGAGGTGAACACCATCCTGAGCGACCTCGGCGTTGCCGCAGACCGCTTTACCGGCGGCACGCTCGCCGTCCGCTCGCCGATCACCGGCAAAGAAATCGGCAAGCTTGCCGAAGTGAGCGCCACCGACGCAAAGCAGGCAATTGATGCCGCGCATGAAGCCTTCCTCGAATGGCGCCTGGTTCCGGCGCCCAAGCGCGGCGAATTGATCCGCCTGCTTGGCGAAGAACTGCGCGCTGCCAAGGCGACACTCGGCCGCCTCGTTTCCATCGAGGCCGGCAAGATCACCTCCGAAGGCCTCGGCGAAGTGCAGGAAATGATCGACATTTGCGATTTCGCGGTTGGTCTTTCCCGTCAGCTTTACGGCCTGACGATCGCCACCGAGCGCTCCGAGCACCGGATGATGGAAACCTGGCATCCGCTGGGTGTCACCGGCATCATTTCTGCCTTCAACTTCCCCGTCGCCGTCTGGTCGTGGAACGCGGCTTTGGCCATCGTTTGTGGCAACTCCACCGTTTGGAAGCCGTCTGAAAAGACGCCGCTGACGGCGCTTGCCACCCAGGCGATCTTCGAAAAGGCGCTCGCCCGCTATATCGCTGAAGGCAACACGGCACCGAAGAACCTCTCGACGCTGCTCATCGGCGGCCGCGACGTCGGTGAAGTCCTGGTCGACCATCCGAAGGTGCCGCTGGTTTCGGCGACCGGCTCAACCGCCATGGGACGTGCGGTTGGCCCGCGGCTGGCGCAGCGTTTTGCCCGCTCGATCCTCGAGCTCGGCGGCAACAACGCCGCCATCATCACCCCGACGGCCGACCTCGACCTGACGCTGCGCGGCGTCGCCTTCTCTGCAATGGGCACCGCCGGCCAGCGCTGCACCACGCTTCGTCGCCTCTTCGTGCATGACAGCATCTACGATGCGTTCGTGCCGCGCCTGATCAAGGCTTATCAGTCCGTCACCATCGGTTCGCCGCTGCAGGACGGCAATCTCGTCGGCCCGCTGATCGACAAGGGATCGTTTGAAAAGATGCAGCATGCGCTGGAAGCCGCAAAGGCTGAAGGCGGCAAGGTATCTGGCGGCGAGCGCGTGCTCGATGACCAGGCGGCGGATGCCTATTACGTCCGTCCGGCAATCGTCGAGATGCCTGGCCAGACGGGACCGGTGAAGGAAGAGACCTTCGCGCCGATTCTCTACGTGATGCGGTACTCGGACTTCGATGAAGCGCTGCGCCTGCACAACGACGTGCCGCAGGGCCTGTCCTCCTCCATCTTCACCAACGACATGCGCGAAGCCGAAGCCTTCGTATCCGACCGTGGCTCTGATTGCGGCATTGCCAACGTCAACCTCGGCCCGTCGGGCGCCGAAATTGGCGGCGCCTTCGGTGGTGAAAAGGAAACCGGCGGCGGTCGCGAATCCGGCTCGGACGCCTGGAAGGCCTATATGCGCCGCGCCACCAACACGCTGAACTATGGTCGCACCCTGCCGCTCGCGCAGGGCGTCAAGTTCGACGTGATCTAAGCAATTCGGTGGCGGAGCGCCTGAACCTGCTGACCGACATCGAGGGCGTGGCTGTCGGCCACGCCACCGATCTCGTCTTGGGGTCCGGTGTCACCGCCATTGTTTTCGACCAGCCGGCCATCGCTTCCGGCTCCGTGCTCGGCGGCGCGCCTGGCGGCCGCGATACGGCTCTGCTTGATCCAGCCATGACAGTGCAGGCCGTCGATGCCTTCACGCTTTCGGGCGGCTCTGCATTCGGGCTCGATGCCGCAGGCGGCGTGCAATCGGGGCTGCGGGAAATCGGCCGAGGCTTTGAGGTCGGCCCGGCGCGGGTGCCCATCGTGCCACAGGCCATCCTCATGGATCTGCTCAACGGCGGCAACAAGGATTGGGGCCTCCACTCGCCTTACCGGGACATGGGCTACGACGCCTTCAAGGCCACCGCCAAAAGCCCGTTCGCGTTGGGGACCGTCGGTGCCGGAACCGGTGCAACGACCGCGACTGTCAAGGGCGGCATAGGCTCCGCAAGCGCCAGGACATCCTCTGGCCACACCGTGGCGGCACTGCTGGCCGTCAATGCCATGGGTTCGGCTACCGTGGGTGATGGCCCACATTTCTGGGCCGCACCTTTCGAAGAGAACGGGGAGTTTGGTGGCCTGGGCCTGCCGCCGGCTTTCACCCCCGAACATTCAGCAATGCGCATCAAGAGCGTGAAGCTCAAGGCGACCACGATCGGTGTGATCGTGACCGACGCTGCCTTGACGAAAGCCCAGGCACACCGCCTCTCGATCATGGCGCATGACGGGCTGGCCCGCGCCGTGCTGCCGGCGCATCTGCCTGGTGATGGCGACACTATCTTCTCTGCCTCAACCGGCGCCCGTCCGCTGGGCGACATGGCGGAGTTCGTCGAGCTTTGCCACCTCACCACCCTGGTGACGGCCCGCGCCGTTGCCCGCGGCGTGTTCGAAGCCACCGCACTGCCGGTGCCGAACGCGCAACCGGCGTGGCGCGATAGCTCTCCGTAGGTTGTATTTTTAGCTATTGCAACTTTTAGCTTTATTGATACTCTCTCGTGAGCTTAGGCAGCCGATGAACGCTGTCGCTCGTGGCACGGGAGGAAGTCAGGTGGAAGCAAGCGGAGATCTCATCACCGGCATAGCTTTCGGAAGTTTGGGGCAATCATTTCGGCCATTGCAGCTCTCGGCACGGCTGCATTCGGGCTGGTCGATTCCTCCAAGGCCTTCAGAGGGGGAATATCGAACGTAGGGTACGGCTTCATCAAAGCAGCGTTGAAGCCTTTCGAACCGGCGCTCAGCGTCATCGACCACGATGATCCTTACGCGGTTGCGAAGGCGAACTGGTTAAATGGTTTGCCTCCTGGGGACCAGAAATCCATTGTCAGGAACCTTATTCGGCTCGGCTTCAATTCACAGACGGCACCAGGGCTCGCCGAGCTTGTTCTTCCCGAGAACAGGGACCTGCTTACCGATATCGCTAGGAAAGTAGAGCAGGGCGATACTCCGTCTGAGGCCGAGCTTGCAGTATTGGCACGCTTCGACGCCATCATCGATGCACGTCTGGATGCGGCCTTCGAGCGAGCGGACCAGAAATTCCGCAACACGGCGCGCGTCGCCGCCGCGGGCGTGGCTATAGTCCTTGGCGAGGCAGGAGCCATGTTTGTTTATCAGTCGGCGGGTGCCGAGGTATTGCTTCTGGGTCTACTTGTGGGTGTCATCGCTGTACCCGTTGCGCCGATCGCCAAGGATCTCGCGTCAGCTGTCTCAACGGCGGTCATGACCTTCAAGACCATCAGGAGATAGGTGCTATGACCCTGTTCCTGAATTTTCGCACCAGTCCGGCTGGCGGCGCGATCGCGACGGAACCAGCGCTACAAACCGCAAGCGACAGCTCGCCGCTTGCGCCCATCGACAATGTCTTGTTTCAAAGAGCTATTGCGGGCCGCGACCTGCTGTTCGCCATCCACGGCTACAACAACAATCAGAAAGAAGCAGTGTGCAAGCTGTCTCGCCTTGAGACGCTCCTGAAGCTGCCGGATCATGCGAACTTCATCGGCGTGTTATGGCCGGGCGATTCGCGCGCCGGGTTCATCAGCTATCCTGTCGAGAAACCGACAGCATCGAGAACGGGCCGCCTGCTGGCGGACTTCTGCAACCGAAGACTGCAGCAGGCAGCAAGCTTTTCTTTTGTCAGCCATAGCCTTGGGGCACGCGTGGCACTCGAAACCATCCGGGGCCTGAAACGCGAAGCACGATCTGCGTGCCTTATGGCGGCAGCGATTGAGCGCACCTGCCTTGAGAAAGAATATGCCGATGCCTTTGCCAAGACGCACAGTATCTACGTCCTCGCATCAACGAAAGACGATATCCTCCGCTTCGCATTTCCTATGGGAAATTTCTTCGGTTACCTGCTTGATCCCACCAGCAACCCGCTTTCCAAAGCGCTTGGATATTCGGGGCCGCCGCGTGCCGTGGGCAACACGGTTCAGCCGTGGCAGATCGATCCCAAACTTGGATACGAACATGGCGAATACCTCCCACCTGCTCTGCCCCAGCCAGCCTTTCCCAATCCCAAAGGGACATGGATGAAGACAGCGCTTTTTGCCAAACGCGCGTTCAACCTTCAGCGGCAGAATTGGCCGTAAGCCCGCCCTCAGCCTTTCATTCAAAGGTCCAAGCAGCTTCTTCCACCCGCACCCAATCTCCCGGCCCCGGCAGGCCGATGCGCAGATCATCCGGCCGTTCCTCGAAACGGCGGGTAATGATCCCGCGTTCGCCGAAGTGACGGAAGAGAGACCGCGCCCGAGCATCCCGGATAAAGCGGAACAGTGACGTCCCGCCGCAGACGGGTAATCCGGCGGCAGCCAGGAGATGATCGAGGCCGGCAGCATCCTCCGCCAACCTCTGCCGTGTTGCGGCCTGCCAAGCGGTGTCTGAAAGCGCTTCTCGAGCGATATGCAGCGCGGGCCCTGAAACGGCCCAGGGGCCGAGCCTTGTTTCGACCTGCGCCGCCAGAGCGGGATGGGTGATGGCAAAACCTAACCTCAAGCCCGCCATGCCGTAGAATTTGCCGAAGGAGCGGAGTACCACCAACCCGCCGTCGCCCGCGGCATCGGCAACCGAATCGGCTGCAGAAACATCGTTGAAGGCTTCATCGACCACCAGCAGGCCGCCCTTCGTCCGCATCCTGCCGGCGAGCTCCAGCAAATCGTAACGCGGGATGACCCGCCCGGTCGGGTTGTTGGGATTGACCACAACCACGAGATCAGCAGCCGCCAGTTCAGCAAGGTCCCCCGTCTCCAGCACCGCCAACCCGGCGAGACGTGCAGCACGGGCATGCTCGGCATAGGTGGGCGAAAGGATGGCTGCAGAACGAGCCCCCTGGCACAGTCCGGCAATGATCGGCAGCAGGATCTGGGTACCCGGTGCCGCCACGACATGTGCCGCCGACGGCGCGCCGTAAGCCTCGGCAGCAATCTCTTTGAGCCGCCTCACCGCGTCCGGCTCCGGCAGCCGCGCAAAAGCATTGGCGGGAATGGCTGAGTGTGGATAGGAGTAAGGGCTGATGCCCGTGGAGAGATCAATCCAGGGCTCGGGCGCTTGCGGAAACAGCGCACGCGCACGCGAAAGGTTGCCTCCATGGGTAATGGGATCCAATACCTCGTCTCCACCTGCCGGGCCTGTCACCGCTGATGTTCCTTCTCGCTTTCGCCGCCCTGCTCGTGGAGCGGGTTGTCGGTTACCCGGACTGGCTGTTCCGCCGCATCGGCCATCCGGTCACCTGGATCGGCCACCTGATATCGCGAATGGACCGGGCGTGGAACCGCGAAACCGAGAGCTTTGCCAAGCGCAGGCGAAACGGTGTTTCTGCCTTGATCGTGCTTCTCGGGATGACCATCGCCATTGCCTTTTTCGTCGAGACCATCCTGCTTTCTGTCCCGCTGGGCGCCATCGCGCTGGTGCTGCTTGCGGCCAGCCTGCCCGCCCAGAAAAGCCTGGATGAGCATGTCGCTGCCGTCGCCACCGCTCTGGAAACAGGCGGTCTTCAAGCCGGGCGCAAGGCGGTATCAATGATTGTCGGACGTGACCCGGAGCAACTCGATGAAGCCGCCGTCTGCCGCGCGGCGATCGAAAGCCTGGCGGAAAACTTTTCCGATGGCGTCGTGGCGCCGGCGTTCTGGCTGGGCATGGGTGGCTTGGCTGGTGGCGCGACTTATAAGGCTGCCAATACCGCTGACAGCATGATCGGCCACCGTAACGCGCGTTTCGAAGCCTTCGGCTGGGCTGCGGCCCGGTTCGATGACCTCATCAACCTGCCCGCCTCGCGTCTCACAGCCCTGCTGTTCATCTGCGCGGCCCTCCTGGTCGAAGGCGCATCGCCACGGAACGCAGTGCGCGCCGTTCTGCGAGACGCCAGACATCATCGTTCGCCGAATGCCGGATGGCCGGAGGCGGCCATGGCCGGCGCTCTCGGCATCGCGCTCGCCGGCCCGCGCAGTTATGGCGGCCGGATGATCGAAGCACGGTTCATGGGCGAAGGCGGCAACCCACACCTGACGGCGCGGCATATCCATCAAGCCCTGAAGCTCGCGCGTGTCGCAGACGCGCTGCTGATCGGACTGTTCGGGCTCTTGGCGCTCATCATCTGGCTGATCTGAGACGGGCATCACCCGACTCACGGTTGAGGCTGAAGGCGGCCCTTCAGGCGCGTCAGCTATGCGGCCGCGAAAGGCCGCACGCAACCGGTCCCGCGACGCGGACGACATGCATCTCACAACCGTCTTCGATCGCGCTCGACCGCACGTAGATTGTTTACAAAGAAACAATCCGCCTGTAAACAAATACCGGGCGGAGGAGATCGCCCATTGTTGATCTGGGAGGATCTTATGATGAACCGGTTCTTGTCCGGAATAGCGGCCGTTGCGACCGTTGTTTCTCTTTCTGCATTCTCGACGCCTGCCCTTGCCGACATCACCATCGGCGTCACCATTCCGACGACGGGCCCTGGCGCAGCACTGGGCATTCCCCTCAAGAACTCGATCGAGCTATGGCCTGAAGAGATCGGCGGCGAAAAGGTCAAGGTCATCCTGCTGGATGATGCCGGCGACCCATCGATTGCAACAACGAACGCGCGCCGTTTCGCCAATGACGACAAGGTCGACGTGATCATGGGCTCGGCCCTGACACCGGCCGCCATTGGCGCTGCAGGCGTGGCCGCGGAAGTGGGCGTTCCGCATTTCGCGATCTCGCCGGTTCCGCCACCGGTTGCCAAGGGCAAGTGGACCTTCGTGCTGCCGCAGTATTCAAGCGTGCTGGCCAAGGCGATGTTCAGCCGCATGCAGAAGGACGGCATCAAGCGCGTTTCCTTCATCGGTTTCGCGGATTCCTACGGCCAGCAGTGGGTCGATGAGCTGAAGAACACCGGCAAGGAATACGGCCTCGAGGTCGTGTCCGACGAGCGTTATGCGCGTGCCGATACCTCTGTTTCCGGCCAGGTGCTGAAGGCGCTTGCCGCCAAGCCCGACGCCGTCTTCATCGGTGCTTCCGGCACGGGTGCGGCGCTGCCGCAGATCGGCGTGCGTGAACGCGGCTTCAAGGGTCCGGTCTATGTTGTTTCCGGCGCGGTGACCTTCGAGTTCCTGCGCATCGCCGGCAAGGCCGTCGAAAACACCGTCTTCTCGTCTGGCCCGATCATGGTGGCTGAAGACCAGCCGGATGATTCACCGACCAAGGCTGAAGGCCTCGCATACCTGAAGGCTTACGAAGGCAAGTTCGGTCCCAACACCCGCACACAGTTCGGCTCGCACGTCTGGGACGCGATGGTGATCCTAAACAAGGCCGTTCCGGTTGCCCTGAAGACGGCAAAGCCCGGCACCAACGAGTTCCGCGCAGCCTTGCGTGACGCAATTGAGTCGAGTGGTCCTTACAACGCCACGCATGGTGTCTTCGAGTTCACGCCCGACGACCACTATGGTCTGGATGAACGCGGCGCCGTGCTGCTCACCGCAAAAGACGGCAAGTTCCAGCTCCTGAAGTAACAGCTGCCGTTCTGAAAGCTCCGGCCAATCCGGCTGCCCGTCAACCAGAGGCGGCACCGGATTGGCAGGGCCGCCTCATCACATACCTGAAATACGATCTCTTTTGAGGATATGGATTTTGGACGCCACCATTGCGACCTTTCTGATCCAGGACGGCGTGACCAATGGCGCGATCTATGCGCTGCTCGGTCTAGCCCTGGTTCTCGTCTTCGCGGTGACCCGCATCATCTTCATTCCTCAAGGCGAATTCGTCACCTATGGCGCGCTGTCGCTCGCCGTTCTCGATGGCGGACGTGTACCAGCCACTACCTCCATGCTCGTCTGCTTCGGCCTCGCGGCCCTGCTTTTCGACCTCTGGGGCATGCGACGAAGCTTCTCAGCCCCAGCACTTCTGCGGGCACTCGGCATCAACATCCTGCTGCCGGTCGCGATCTATGCAGTGGTTACGGTGCTGGCACCGCTTCAGCCGGCGCCCATCCTACGTGCGGCTATGGCCGTGCTCATCATCGCCCCGATGGGTTATTACATCTACCGCATCGCCTATCGCCCTCTGGCGGATGCGACGGTTCTCGTTTTGCTCATCGCCTCGCTTGGCGTCCATCTGGCGATGATGGGGCTTGGCCTCATCTTCTTCGGGCCGGAAGGCCTTCGCGCCGAACCTCTTTCGTCCGAAAGCTTCACGCTTGGCCCGGCCCTCGTCAGCTACCAGAGCGTCGGCATCTACATCACGACGATCCTCATCATCATCGGGCTTTATTTCTTCTTCGAGCGGACTCTGATCGGCAAGGCTCTGCGCGCCACCGCCGTCAACCGTCTTGGCGCCCGCCTCGTCGGCGTGCGCACCCAACTCACCGGCAGCACCGCACTGATCATGGCCGCGGCCATCGGCGCCGTGTCCGGGGTACTGATCGCGCCGATCACCACCATCTACTACGACACCGGCTTCATGATCGGCCTCAAGGGTTTCGTTGCCGCGATCCTGGGCGGTCTTGGTAACTTCCCGCTTACGGCGGTCGGTGCCATTGCGGTCGGCATCGTTGAAGCCTTCGCCTCCTTCTGGGCCAGTGATTACAAGGAAATCATTGTGTTCAGCTTGATCATCCCTGTGCTCGTCTGGCTGTCGTTCAGCGTCGGCTCCCATGAGGAAGAATGATGAACAGCACCCGGTTGCGTAACCTCATGCCGCTTGCCGCCTTTGCGGTTGTACTTGCCATTCTCCCGCAGTTGCCGATCCCGACCTTCTGGATCACGCTGATGAACAATATCGGGCTGGCGTCGCTGGTGGCGATTGGTCTCGTGCTCCTGACCGGCGTCGGCGGTCTCACCTCCTTCGGGCAGGCCACCTTTTGCGGCTTCGGCGCCTATTTGACCGCCGTGCTGACGACCAACTACGGCTTTTCACCATGGCTGACGCTGCCGCTGTCCATACTGATCGGCGCCGGTGTCGCGCTGCCACTCGGCCTCATCACCGTGAGGTTGTCGGGACACTTCCTGCCGCTTGGCACCATCGCCTGGGGGCTGGCCTTCTATTACCTGTTCGGCAAGATCGAATTTTTGGGCCGATATGACGGGATCACCGCCGTTCCACCGCTCGAGATCGCCGGCTACCAGTTCTTCAGCAGTTCCTCGATCTTTTATGTGATCTGGGCCTTCGTGATCCTCACCGTCATCTCAGCGCAGAACCTGTTGAGCTCGCGCGTCGGACGCGGCATCCGGGCGCTGCGTGGTGGCGGCCAGGCAGCCGAATCCTTCGGCGTCAACATCGTCCGTGCCAAGCTCATTGTCTTTGTTTTCGCCGCCGCCGCTGCCGCGCTCTCGGGCTGGCTTTATGCCCATATGCAGCGCTCGGTAAACCCGACCCCCTTTGGCCTGAACATGGGCATCGAATACCTGCTCATGGCGGTCGTCGGCGGCTCCGGACATGTCTGGGGCGCGATCTTTGGGTCCGCGATCGTGCTGATCCTGAAGGAAATCCTGCAGCGGGTGATGCCGAGCCTCATCGGCAGCGGCGCCAATGTCGAGATGATCGTCTTCGGGATCCTTCTCGTCGCTATTCTCCAGATGGCGCGCAACGGCATCTGGCCCTTCGTGCTGCGTTTCCTGCCCGCAAAACCGCCCCAGGAGATCCCGCCGACCGACGGCAAGCTGCCCAAGCGCACGTTGGCCTCCCCGGGCTCACCGCTGATCAAGGTGGAAAAGGCGCGCAAGGCCTTCGGCGGTCTGGTCGCCGTCAACGATGTCAGCTTTGAAGTGCCGGCGGGCCGGATCGTCGGCCTGATCGGCCCGAATGGCGCCGGTAAGAGCACGACCTTTAACCTGATCACCGGCATTGCGTCGCTCACCAGCGGCTCGGTCTACTACCAGGGCGAACCGCTAACCGGCGACAGCCCGCGGCAGATCGCCCGGCACGGCATTGCCCGCACCTTCCAGCACGCCAAGATCCTGCCCGAGATGACAGTACTGGAAAACGTCGCGCTCGGCGCACACCTGCGCGGTTCTGCGGGTGTTTTCAAAAGCCTGCTGCACGCCGAGCGCGCCGAAGAAGCGACACTTCTCACAGAAGCGGCGCGACAGATCGAGCGCGTCGGTCTTGGCGGCTATCGCGACCGCTTGGCGGGAGACCTGGCGCTCGGCCAGATCCGCATCGTCGAGATTGCCCGCGCACTGGCGGCCGATCCGGCGGTCCTGCTGCTCGATGAGCCGGCGGCGGGCCTGCGCCATGGTGAAAAACAGGAGCTTTCGAACCTGCTCAAGAAGCTGCGGGAAGAAGGCGTGGCCATTCTCCTCGTTGAGCATGACATGGGCTTCGTCATGGGGCTCGTCGACCACCTTGTCGTGCTCGATTTCGGCACCCTCATTGCTGAAGGGAAACCCGCTGACGTGCGCCAGCACCCAGCCGTCGTTGCCGCTTATCTGGGAACCGCAGCATGACGAAGCCGCTTCTCCAAGTCTCGGATATCCACGTTTCCTATGGGCGCGCCGAAGTGCTGCACGGCATCTCGCTTGAGATGCAGCCCGGCAGTATCGTCACCGTCATCGGCGCCAATGGGGCTGGAAAATCGACGTTGCTCAACGCGCTCATGGGCATCGTTCCGTCGAAGGGCACGATCCTCTACGACGGCGCGCCAGTGCCGCGTTCGGTGGAAGAGCGTGTCGCCGCCGGCCTCTGCCTCGTTCCGGAAAAGCGCGAACTGTTCTCCACCATGTCGGTCGAAGACAATATCGAACTCGGCGGCTTCCTGCGCAACGCAGCCGACCGGGACAGGACGCGGGCGGACGTCTACGAACGCTTTCCGCGGCTGAAGGAGCGGCGCAAGCAGCTTGCCGGCACATTGTCAGGCGGCGAGCGGCAGATGCTGGCGCTGGCACGCGCGCTGATGGCGCGGCCGCGCCTGCTGTTGCTTGATGAACCAAGCCTGGGCCTCGCGCCAAAAATCGTGATCGACATCCTCAACATCGTCTCGGAACTGCGCAAGACCGGCGTCTCGATCCTGCTGGTCGAGCAGAACGCCCGCGCGGCCCTCGAGATCGCCGACCACGGTTATCTGGTGGAGCTTGGCGAAGTGAAACTCTCCGGGGCGGCATCTGATCTCGCCAGCAACCCGGCGCTGATGGAAAGTTACCTCGGCACCCACGCTTGACCGGAAGCAGAGACTTCAGCCGTATTCCGACCGGTCATCGACCCCTGAACACCTCAGGCAGTGCAAACAGGTGAGCTACATTCCAGTGAAATTTTGACGGCTATGTCTCGACCAGCCGATTGAGCAGGTCGGGCTTTTGTTAAAGGGCATATAGCCAGAAGCTGGTAGCGAAGGGTGGCCAAGACAGCAGGAAAACTCGTCTAGACGGGGTACTGCCCATCAGATGGCGGAGAGGGTGGGACTCTTCCCCAATTACAGCGAATCCAAGGGTTTCCGACAAGTTCCTGACGGATAAGCCCGATTTCGATACTTCGAGCGATACATTGAACGATACATTTTGACAAGTCGACGTTTTATAGCCGCTGCCGACCTCTGTTGCGGTAGCCGCGATCTCGGCTTCACGGAGCCTGTTTGGCTCAGACCGGTGGCATTATTCGTTTGCTTAGAGCGGCCACGACATGCGGGGGATGCCACCTACCCTTGGCCAGCCTCAAGCGTACGACGGACACATGTTCGCTCGCATCGAGGGGGTGCTTCGCCTTGTGCCGCGTTGCGTTGCAGAAGAGGCATGCCGCGACGATGTTGGGTGCGACGTCCTTGCCACCATCACATCTCGCTTCCACGTGCTCGGCCGTGCATCGAAACCGCCTCGCCAAGCCCCGCGAAACTCCATAGCGCACGATGAATTCGTCTAACTCTGTGTCCCACATCGGCAGTTGGCAATAGAAGCAGCGCCAACCCTGTTCCCGGGCCGCTCGTCTTCTGAGGGTTTTGATCGTGTCTCTTGATGGCATGGGCCACGTCCTTTGCTTCATTGCTGAAGCGGACGCGCAGTGGCTGGGAAAGCAGCCACCCCTCAGTGGGGAGGATAATCCTCGCACAAGACGACGTATGCGTAATACGTCACTCCGCAGTCTTTGAACGGTACGAGGGTCGATCAGACGCCTCGATGACGAGTCCGCAAAGAACTCCAGGTGAGCACTTATCTCACCTCCATCCATGGCCAGCGTACCAAAAATCGGACGATGATCAACAGCAATGGTTGAGCTTCCCGATCGGGATGGTGTTGCGAGCGGCCTTGGCGTTCTTCCCTAACGGTGAACTTGGATGGACCCAAACACAACTCGCAGAGCGCTGCGGTACCAGGAAACTCGTCATTGTTGATCTGGAGAATGGAAAGCCAAGCTGCCCGCTTGAGAACTCCCTGATTGCAGCTGGGGATCGATCTCGGCGATCTGAAATCGGCGGCAACCGTGCATGCCCCGGCAGCCGACGACGATCTCAGCGACCTGCCCCGCTTCCTGTGATCGGGTGAAACCCTGACGACGATCTACTACGAGAACTGGCCATCGCCCATCTGTCGGATCACGATGGCCTGTCTCTCTCTTACGATGCGGCATGGGAGCAGCGGGGCTCAGCATTCCCGCTTTCGCTCACGATGCCGATGCGCTGGAAGCCACGGTCCGAGTAGGTCATGCCCTGGCTCGCTAACCTGCTGCCGGAAACCCATCTGTCCGAGATCGGCCAGCAGCTGAAGGTCTCGCCCCATGACGTGCTCGGTCTCCTGATGCGCGTCGGGCGGGATACCGCAGGCGCATTTTCAATCGGAGAAACGCGACGAGAGGGAAATAATTTCCGCATCGTCGATGACGAGGCTGCACTGGAGCGCATTATTGATGAGCTGCCGGAGCGGCCTTCCCTGATCGGTGAGCGGGGCGTCTCGATGTCACTCGCGGCGTTCAGGATAAGCTGCCCGTCTACATCGACCCGGACGGCCAGATCGGCATTCGGCTCGAAGGCACTCCATCGACTCACATCCTAAAGCCCGACATCAAGCGTCTAGCGGGGAGCGTCACCAATGAAGCGTTCTGCCTGATCCTCGCCCGGCTCTGCGGTCTCGACGCCGCTGAGGTGACGATGGGTCGGGCAGGAAAGCGAGATAATCTCCTCGTCCGCCGCTATGCCCGGGTTTGAGACGGGCAGGGGATCATCCGCCGCGTACATCAGGAGGACTTCTGCCAGCTGCTGGGACTGTTCCCGGCGGAGAAATATGACCAAACCGGCCTCGGTCGAGGTGGCGGCGCATCCCTTCCGCAGATGTTCGAAGCATTGGCACGCCTTGTCTCTCCAGCCGAACGTCTTCGACTGCTCGGCGCGGTGATCTTCAACATCCTGATCCGCAACTCGGACTCTCATGCCAAAAACTACTCGGTCCTCGTCGGCGCATCCGGCACCGCCAGGCTAGCGCCGCTTTGCGACCTAATATGCGCAGCACCCTATAACGGGTCTATCAATCCCTGCCCCAGAGACTGGCCTGCAAACGCAACGCCGATGAACTGAACGCAAAAGACTGGCGTCAGTTCGCCGCTGACGTCGGGATTAACCCCGCTGGCGTTACCAGACGCGCCAGAGCTTGCGCTTCTGATCGCTTTCAGAGCAGAGGAAGCCTTGGAGCAGGTGCTGTCCTAGCCGCCGGATCGAGTGGCAGATTTCGGGCCACAATCCGACATGATCGCCAATCAGACACAATTTATTGATGTATCGGGAGATGTCGTTCAAGAAAAATTTGCGAGAAATCCGGCTCATTGAAATCATTGTATGAATCGGAGGCAAAAGTCGAAAAAACTGCAATTTATCTTTGATTTTCATACACTTGGAAATCTAGGTTGTAACGCTTTCTGGGAATTCGTGTCATCATTATCTGACGGTCGCTGATGAAGACCGCATGAGACAAGGAGACATCGGATACATGACGAAGTACACGCATAAGAAGATTTCAGCCAAGCTCGCCGCCAAGGCAGAGAAGGCGACGGGCGACATCTCACACGAGGACGTCAGTGAGCTCGAAGCCATCGGCGAGGACATTCGTTCTCTCGGTCGCCGGACGACCGGACAAGGGTACGAGTTGGGGAGCTACCTCGCCCGCGCCAAAGCCATTCTGCCGGAGCGAGCGTTCGGCGCGTGGGTCAAGGCAATCTGCAAGTTCACGCCGAAGACCGCCCGGAACTATGTCGCGGTCCATGAAAATCTCGCGGCTTATAAAGAGCGCCTGGTAACCACTGGCACCGCGCCGACGACGCTTTTCATCCTTGCCCACGCAGATAAGGAGAAGGTCGAAGATGTCGTGACCGCGTTCGAGCTTGGCGAGAAGCTGACGGTCGCGCAGGTGAAAGCCATGGTTGGTGCCGCACCGGCAAAGAAGATGGCATGTGACACAGGGCATAACCTCGGTGGGGCGACCGGGCTGCGCAAGATTGCGCAGTTGAAAGTGGCGGAGGACTCGGTGAAGTTCTTTCAGCTTGTGATGGGCATTCTGTCGCGCGTTGAAAAGGCACTGGAGCCGCTCGATAAAAAGCGCTCCGTAGTCAAAGGCGCACTTCAGAAGTCAATCGTGCATGACTGCAGGCACGCCCACGACCTCATCAACAGCATTGCGGCACCGCTGGAGCCATCCTCCATGGTCGCAAACACGAATTGGCAACCGGCGAAACTGCCGGAGGGCACAGCTTGGCGAAATGTTCAGGCCCTCCTTCTGCGAATGGGCGGCGTCGAGGCTTGGCCCGATCGTCACGCATTCGTGCCTTGGCTTCAGACTGAGGTCGTTCCCCTCCTGCGTTTTGTCGTCCATGGCGAAGCCCTGCCTGCCGATGTAGAGGACGAAACCCCCGGACCTGTCGCCGCGCAGAGGGAAGAGGACGCTGATGATGGTTTCTTGGCATACGATCAGATGCCGCCGGACGTTCAGGACACGATTGATCGGGCTCTCGCAATCGTCTCCCCTGACAGCCGCGATGAGATCAGGGCTCAGATCATGTTCGACCCCCGGCCAATCAAGCGCCGAGCGGCATGTGGAGCGGACTCCTGATCCCAAAAGTCCCGCCACTGTGCGGGATTTTTTATCGGTCGTCTTGGTCGACGCGTCAGCTGTTAACCATGCCGGTGCTCTTTGTTCCGGAAGTGTTCCTGTCGACTTGCCGAACAGGGCGCTCCGGCTTATGTCGACCGTGTCAGCGGAAACATCTCGCTCCTGCAGACACTTAGCGGCTCCCGCCGGTGCTGGTAACACCGAACGGAAGCCTGACCAGTATCCTTATCACGAAGGCCACCGGCTATGTCGACCCTTAACTGCTTTGCTCCGTCCCCGGAAGCATCTTCTCATCCTTCCTCTGTTGAAACCCATCGGTTGATGCCGCCGCGATCCGTCCGGACCGTCCGCTAACCGCCCCCCAAGTATCGTCGTCACCTCGATTTTTGTCGGCAGCAATGCGGAAATTATTTCCGCATGCGCGAACCTGCGGCCGGTAAGCTGAGTGGCAGGCGGTCCTGTTCAACTCAACAGGAGAATACCCATGACCATCAAGAATGAATCCAGTAACAACGCTGCTCGCGTTGCCCACATCGTGGACCTCGACACGCTGCTCGATCACGGCGAGGCGCTTGTCGACGAGATCGTATCTACGTCACTGACTTCCTCGATCTTCCGGCAAGCATTCACTACGGGTCTGGACGATATCGCGTCGTTGCTGCGCTCTGTGCCCATCTTTGAAGGGCGGCTGCTCGAACGGGGTATTGCACTGATCGCCAGATCGAACCCTGACCTTGTTGTTCTCACGGACAATCTGCGGCTTCCGGTTACCAAAGCGGCAACTGAACTGGTCGCCCGCAATGATGAGGGACGCATCGCCGCGCTCAGCCTCGATTGCGATAGTGGCGGGCGAAAGAGCTACACGCCCGATCTGCTGATCGTGAACCGTTCAAGCCACGTTGCTCATCTGATCGACATCAAACGGAGCCTTGGCTCCTATGAAGTGAGCCGGATTGCGGAACTCAAGAGCCGGATGCTGGCAGCGGCGCTGGTCGTGCCGGACCTGCTCTACAAGGAGCATCGGCGTCTTCACGTCGACGAGGTCCGCGTGGTTATTTTGAATGCGCAGAACCAGCGTACGGATATCGAGGGCGGCGTCTGGCCGCTAACGCAGCTCGATCATCTCCTTGGGGTCGCGGGTGCCGGTGAAGTCATGATGCGCCTGCGAGAGCTCTTCCGCGAGCGCGTAGAGGAGAACTGGTCGGTCGCACGGCCTCCTCACAGCGTCGACATCCGCGCGGTTAACCCTGCTGCACCGGCCGGGAGAGCCGGGAACGTTGGGCCAAGCGCCGGTGATGCTCATGCCGGCCCGGAAAGGCTTCGCGCACCAGTGTCGATTGGCTTTGCGCGACTGCCGAAGAAGCCGGCTGGCTGAAGCCGGCCATCCATCCACAATTCCCCCTCAATCTGGAAGCCCGATCCTAGCGGTCGGGCTCATGGGAG
The DNA here is from genome assembly GCF_023223505.1 of Neorhizobium turbinariae. Lineage (NCBI taxonomy): Bacteria > Pseudomonadati > Pseudomonadota > Alphaproteobacteria > Hyphomicrobiales > Rhizobiaceae > Neorhizobium > Neorhizobium turbinariae. The sequence goes on along the minus strand of NZ_JALPRY010000021.1, from coordinate 97,852 downwards.
ACGTTTGTCATGACGCCACAAACTTCCAATGTGCTGCCCTTCCCCAAACGTGTATCTGCGCCGCCTGAACTGGCTCGGCCGGTGGATCGCGACAAGCAAGTCGCTGCTCTGGAGGCGCTCGGTACGGATGATCGAAGCGACTATGTTGTGTCCGTCATCCGGCCGGTCATCTGCTTTGCCCGACGAAAGGGTCGGCGGCTCGAGAGCCTGCCGCCGCAACTCCGGGTCTGGTTGCTCGATCTCTGTGCAGCGGGCGATCCGACTTCCATCATGGTGCGTGACTGGCTCTACGGAAATCCACGCCTTGTGGCGGAAGCCGGAGAGGAGGCTTGATGGGAACGCTCGAACAGCGCGTCAGGCGCTATCTGCTGTCCAGGCTTTGTCATCGCGCCGTCCTCGATCTCTATCAGGAAGCAGTTGCGGCCGGTCTGCTTGGTACGCACTTTGACCGCGCCGGCCGTGCGACAGCGCTCAGGTCATGGTTCGTCTCGGACAAGGCTCGCGATCTTCTTTCCGGTGATCCGGCCCATGACCGGAGGATCATCGGCCGGATGATCGGCAGCGGGTGTCGTCACTGCAACGACATGGTGACGGATTATCGATTCAGCACTGATGACACCGGTTCGGACTGTCGCAATATCTATGACTGGTCAACGCCGGAACCTGCCGATCCGCAGAGGAAACCGAAGTCCGGCCGAAGGGGCACAAGCAGAGAATCGGGGATCAGCTTCAGCTATGTCGGTAATCTGCTGAGAGAGCATCTGCCGGCTCCCGCTCCGATGCATGTCGCGGTGGCGCTCCTCGTTGCACGAACGGTCGGGACCAGTTTGCTTCGTCTGTCCATGCTCACCAATCCGCTCCGGTCCCCAACGCCCTTCGTCCTGATCAAGGCGCCGGTGAACCGGTTCGAGGCGAGCGTCGGCATGATGCTGGAAGACGGGCTGCTGCTCCCGTTTCCGTGCAAGCTCGAGGATGTTCTGCGCGAGGGACCGCTCTCCGGCCGCTACCGCGACAGCGGGTCGGCAGGGCCGCAACAACGCAGGCTGAAGACCGTCGCCGGGTCTGCCGCGCTCAAACGCGATGACCGGATCGTGCGGGGACGGCTGCGTCATGCCATGACCGACGAACCCGCGCCGGTCCTCGTTGTCGACGAGACACGGCGAGCGCTGACGCCGGTTCTGACCGAGACGGCCGATCTGGTGGTCGAGTGCACGGGCTTCGACGGGCCGATGGTCGCCGACCTTCTTCACATCTGCGTGGGCGTGCCGCCGCAGGAGACGATGACGCTTCTGGAGTCGAGCGCGTTCGATCTCAAGTGCCTCTCGATTGATGATCTGGTGCTGGCAGTGCGGCCGGGCCGATCGGCAAACGAAATCCTGTCGATTCTGGCGATGCTCGTTGAGCGGTGCTCCGATGAAGATATTGATGGCAAGGCCGCGAACGGCGAGAATGGTCACCGAAGATCGAGCGGTGACCGCGGCCGTGGTCGAGCCTCCGAGAAACAGACGTCCGATCCGAATCCCGGTGATGCCGGTGTCGAACTTATCCTGCCAGTAGCGGTCTCCGACGCCGAAGATGCCGGCATGTCATCCGGGCGGAAGCAGGCGTCTGCTTCCCGAACTCCCGTACTCTCAGTCGAGACCTTGTCCGGCTACGGGCCGGCGCGTGAATGGGCCATCGACCTCAAGGCCGATCTTGGGCTGTGGCGCGAGGGGCGGCTGTCCTGGTCGGACATGAGCACCAAACTGCTGTTGTCAGGGCCACCAGGGACAGGCAAGACGACATTTGCACGGGCGCTCTGCAATTCGCTTCAGGTGCCGATGCTGACGACTTCAGTCGCGAACTGGCTGGAACCCGGTTATCTTGGCGATGTGCTGAAGCTCATGTTGGCCTCATTCGAAGCCGCTGCAAGTAGGTCACCGTCTATCTTGTTTATCGACGAGATCGATAATATCGGCACGCGGCAGATGGCCGGGCACCGGAATTACGATGACTATTGGTCATCTCTGATCAATCGCCTTCTCGAACTGCTTGATGGCTCCGCGAAAACCGAAGGCGTCGTTATTGTCGCCGCAACGAACCTGCCGGAGAAGATCGATCCTGCTCTTCTGAGATCAGGTCGTCTCGAAAGCCATGTTCGCCTTCCGCTACCCGATCTCGAAACACTGACCAGCATTCTCGCGCATCATCTGGGAGACGACCTGCCGGAGGTCCTATCTTCCGCCCCAACCGGGCGGCCGCGTTCGAGACTGCGACCGCCCCCAGCCCGCGACAACGATCCGCAACGGCTTCGAAAGAATGCGCAAAGGCGCAAGGCCGAGAAGGGAAAGAGGGTATCGCCATGACAGTCGACAACCATCAGCAGGACCGTCTTCGTCCGCTGGCGCTCCTCGCGCTTGGAAGAAACGGGGCGGATATCGAATGCCTTGTCCGTGAAGTTCGTCGGCAGGCGCGGCGGTCGGGGCGGAGCATCGGCTGGGCCGATCTGGAGACGGCGTTGCGGGCAGGTCAGGAGGCAATGTCGGGTGATCTCCGGAAACGGGCGGCGATCCATGAAGCGGGGCATGCGCTGGTCTATACGGTGACCGGTGTCGCCGAAGTGCAGTCCGCGAGTATCGGTCTGAACGGGATCGGAATGGTGACAACGATTGCCAATGCCGAACTGCCACAGACTGAGACCTGGCTAATGAGCAGCTTGGCTTGCGTCCTCGCCGGCCGCGCCGCCGAACTCCTTGTCTTCAAGGAAGCCTTGGCGGGAGCAGGTGGGGCAGACGACAGTGATCTCGCGCAAGCGACGCATATGGCTCTGGCAGCCGAAACCGGTCTTGGCTTCTGCGAACATCAGCCGCTCATCTACCATCCAACTACGATCGCGGCGCACCAGCTGTCCGTCGACCGTGAGCTCGCTGATCGGGTCAACCTGCGGCTAGAAAGGGCCGAGGCGGTCGCTCGCAGCATACTCGAGAAGCACCGGCGTGCCCTTGCGGAAATCGCCGCGGCTCTGGAAGATGTCGGCATTCTGTCCGGAGATGAGATCAGGCGGATCGTCAGGCAGACCGGCGGCATGGGTGCAACGCCGGGTGCAGCTCCTAAGCTCAGAGATCGCGATTCCTGATGGCGCCGGCTCGATTCCCGTTCAAAGATTTTCGATTCAGAAACCTGAACACTCGATTCTGAGTCCGGAAAACTGGATTCGAGCTTCCCGATCCGCGTTGCGAAATCGTGCAACGGCGTTACTCCGCTAGGCATCCGCTTCGCCACGCCAGGAGTTACTGCACCGACTACATCCTTGGCGACGTGAGACATCCTGAGCGCAAGGCATGTCGATTAAGGTCAGTTCGTCATGCCTTGCGTCGAGTTCTGGACACGTCATCTCAATTTACCCTCATCCGATTCCGAATTCGGGAAAAACGTTGCTGGATTCCTTTTCGACGATTCATCTGCAAACGGTGTTTGGGCGGGAGGGCGTGGCCCGCTGGGCTTGCATGCTGAGTTTACCTGAGGGAGGGGCCGCGCCGGCGGCCGGCTCGGCGGGTTTGTTGCTTGCTTGGCCATAGGTCACGCTGAGGCTCCGACAACAAAGGAGCACACCATGTCGAAGAAGCCCAGAAAGACCAAGAAGGAACGCAACGCCAAGCAGGCGGAACGCCAACAGCAGGTGCGTGAGGACGCCCAGGAGTGCCGTCGTCCGTCGCGTGACGATCTAGCGCGCATTCTGCTCTGGCAGATCATCCGAGCGGCCCAGAAGCAGAAGAACCCGTACCGCGCGCTCGGCAAGGTCCGGGACTCGCTGATCAATGATCTCGAGCGCCAGGGCTTCAATGTGAAGGAGAGCGAGAATGTGTTCCACGACATCGCGGACCGCTACAGCGATGGCCTGTATCCCTTCCGTCCCAAACGGCACCTCATGCCTACCTGATCAGGCACTTTGTTTTCCGGTACATGCAACGCCGTTAGGTTCTTATCCTCGTCTTCCCCCCGTTACTCCCGATAACGGCGTTTGCACAGGAATCGCAAATCTATGGCCTCAAAACAAACTCTCAAGCGATCACGTTTTGAGGTTGACAGAAAGGCACAGCGTGATATTCTTGCTTCACGAACTGAGGAAGAATAATGATAGACCGTCGATCATCTGCGGAGCGCCGCACGGACTGGAACAAACTCATGGCGAGCGAAGATCGCTGGGAGTGGGATTCGATACCGTGGCTGGACTCATGCCTGAAAGCTCAAGCCGAATTCCTGGCCTTGGCAACAGGGACGCAGGTTGCGGAACCAATCGCTGTCCACGACCTCTCGGCCTCAGCGTTGTTTAAAAACCTCGCATACTACGGGCTTTACGGGGACGTCATGGACCGCACTGAAACCCAGGACATCGAAGGTCATCTTGATGGTCAATTGCGCTTAGCAAAAACCCTAAAGGAAAAAGCCCCTTCCCGATGCGATGACCGGGTGGTTTCCAAGATAATCATCGTCGCCGAAGGGCGACGCAGCATCGAGCGAAAGACCGGCCTGATCGAGCCCCTTGGCCTCGCCATTCTCGGTGGGGTTTCGGAGGGACGCGTTCGCAATCTTATGTCCGGCACCAGCGCGGAGATCAGGTCCATAAACGGGAAAATCCCTGCACCAGACGCTGAACACTGGTTGCAAGGCAGGGCGGCATTCTGGCCGTCCATATGGAGTGAAGAGCCAGTTTTAGAAGAGGAGAATGAAATGACTGCAGTACGAGTACCCCAAGCGTCGGACGGGACCGTCTTCCATCCGGGCCTCAGACGCAGAAGCGGCTACATGATTGGCGAGAAGGGAAAGGAGTTGACCATCGAGAATTATGACGCCGCCCTTCGGGCGCTGAGCGAAATGGATGTGCCTCGCTGGCGTCGGCCAAATCCCCAAGGCAACTGGGGTATTGTGAAGGCGTCAGGGTGGACTGTGCTCACCAGGCAAGACCTGAACAACATCAAAGACTGATCCGACCAAATCGCTTCTAAGGCGACTCGCAACTTCTATGCCGACTGCTTAGCGGCATCAACCAATCAACCACCTTCGATCAACTATCTCAGCCCCTCCATTTTCTGGAGCGGGAATACTGACTGCTGTTCTTTCAAAGGAGAATGACATGAGAAACACAGACGTACTTGCCGCCCTCCTCTCCCAAACCCCGGTAAAGACAGCCTCTCTGCCACGTGATCAGCGCGGTATCTACGGCTTGATCGATCACGATCAGCATCTTCGCTACATCGGCTGCACGACGAGGGAGGCTGAGAATTTTCATAAGCGTATCCACCAGCGCCATCGGACAGGATCGGAAACGCACAGCCACTACTTTTCCAAAATTTATAACACCGGCAGGATGTATCGCGATCGGTTGACGCAGCAGGGTGATCCCGATGCCAAGATCGCGAAGGACCTTCGTTCTGCGTTCATCGCGGAGTACTGCCGCGCAGTCTACGTGCCCCTTGAGGCGAGCGAGTTAGAAATAATGGCACTCGAGGCGGCAACGATCGCCATCGCGCCATTTGAGAACATTCGCTGGAATCGAGCGACAACGATGATCTACCCGGAACCGACAGAACTCGTGGACGCCCTGATCGCGAAGCTCGGATTGTCGCGACGTGAAGTCGAAGCGCTTGAGCGACAGCGTTTGCGCTTCGACCATGCCGTCGCACGCTCTGGACTGCTAGCATCCTGACCATTCGGGCAACGCGAAGGCGGAAATAATTTCCGCCTTCGATACCCCGCACAAACAGATTCGATACCGCTAGATACATTTCCTTCTTTGAGCGGATGCAGAAATCAATACCGCGTTCACATCGCTTCCCCGTTATGACACCCCCCAACCAAGTTGGAAGTACTCTCTCAAAGTTTGAAATTGCGCAGGAATTTTCTGCCTAAACGTCAGAGCAAAGTACGTTGCCGCTCGTGTGCTACCAACATACAGGTACTTCAAATAGAGGTCGGGCTTGGCGTCAACTAACGCGTCCATATCGACAAAAAAAGCAGCCTCAAACTCAAGCCCCTTGATATGTTTTATGTCGAAGACGCGTACGGTCTCTTTGCTGCCGAGGGACTTTCCATCTTTGCATGCTTCTGCCTTGTAGTTTATCTCAATCAAGGCAGCGTTCAGCGCATGAGTTAGCGGCTCGACTTGATCCTCGCTGTTTACGAGGACTGCGATAGAAGGCAAGCGGCCCTCCCGGGTTTCGATTTCCCGCATGCGATCAGCGAGCCAAGCTGCCTTGGCCGAGACGCTTTCCAGGTTCTCGCCCCACACCGGTGCAATCCCTTCGATGTCGTTGAAATCTGGAAGCAGGACTTCCTCGCTATGGCCATCGATCAAGCTGATAGCACCGGCTAATTCAACCAGCTTGCGTGTTTGCCGATAAGAAATCTTCACGGAGTATCGCCTCATCTGGGAGCTAATCCAGTCAAAGTCTTTGTCCGTTCGAATTCCCCAATCCGTCAGCCGCTGATTGAAATCACCGCAGACGAAGAATGAGTTAAGCGCGGGATTGGCCAGCTCACGCATAATTGCCAGTTGGATCAACGAGAAGTCCGTGACTTCATCAACGAGGATTTGGTTTTTGTAGAGGCCCTTGATGTTAGACAGCACGCCTTGGCTCGGTTCGATGTCACGAACTCGATCCAAACTCCGGTTCAGTTCCCGACCGATCCGAAGCGTCGCTAGAATCAGTAGATCAAGTTCACGCCAGCAAATTGCTGACGGCGCAGGTGGCTTTTCCAAGTACCACTCGCCGGCAAGTGCTGGGTCTGTTCTGAAGGCTCGAAATTTGGCAACGATCGAATGCAAGAGCACGCGATCAAGTCTCAGAAACTTTCGGATCGCCCTTTGTGTCGTCGAAATCTGCGCAAGCTGCTTCAGCTGCTCAGCTGTCGGCAAATTGGCATCGGTAAGCCAATCTACCATCCTTGCTGCAAAGCTCGTCGAGCCAAGCTTCTTTCCACGAGCCCTCGCATTCGCCAGTGTTCGAAGCACTTTTTCAAACTGAGCAAGGGCAGCGCGCCTGCCTTGTGCTGTTAGCCTCACGCGATCGTCATCTTCATCGTCGTCAAAGGGCTCATCACCGTCCTCTGGGCTTTCATCACTGCTCAGCTGACGACGAATGTCTGCAGCTTGCTTGCCAAAATCCGTTAGAAAGTTCTCATTGTCTTTCAGGATGCCCCTCACCAACTGGGTCGGGATTTTGCTGAACTCGTCCCTTGACTTCGTGAGTTGCCGCGTCAATTCCTCGCGAATTTGAAACATATCCTCGATAATGCGGGCGTCGACACCACCTCTTCGCGTCGACAGGATATTGGCGATCTTTCTGCCTAGTTCCACGACTTCGGGGCTTGACGACCGTTGGAGCGCAGACGCCTCCGCGTTCAACTCTTCCGTCAAAGCGTTCCAGAAATAGGAAATGAAGCTGTCATACCACACTGCGTCATCGGATGAACGGCGCTTGTCGACAAGGTACCGCGAATTCTCCTCTCGCAATACAAACAGGCTTCGCTTGCTGGTGGTGTTTAAAAGATCAAGATGCTCCCGGGCGATTTGGTCCCGATACTCATCCCAGGTCTTGATGTTCTCATCAGTCGCGGGAATTCCTTCATTGTTGAAATTCCTCGTCACGTACTGCTTCAAGAGCTCGGTAGGCGAAAACATCATCCAGCTGCGAGCATGGTCCGAAAGCGGGCCCGCGATCTCGATGGCAGATCGCTCTGCCTCACTCAGCGATCCTTCGCTGAGATCGACCTTCTGACCGAGCCGACGGATCAGAGTTGTCGTCTTACCGGTACCGGGCGGCCCAGAAAGAAACAACTGAGTATTGATCGGCAGGCGGTAGATTTCATCCTGATACTCATCGACAAGCCGTTCTTGACGGAGCGCGAAGCCCTCTACGCGTGGTCGGCTGATGCCTTCGATCAGACGGTGTTCCTCATCTTCCTCGGCCAACAGCTTGGTCAGCAAGTCGATCTCTTCCTCGTCAACTCTGTCTGGGTCGACGACGGACCCACCAAGCCATTGTCTGAGCGACGGAATGGTCACATTGCCATAGCCGTCCATAGATATGATCGTGTCGAATGAGTCCCAGTCGCCCTGCTTCCTTCTCGGATAGATTTTCGTGACAGACTTGATCAGGACGTCCTGTTCCTTGCCGCCCACCTTGAGGGAGAACTCAGTGCCAGGTCGCCTTGACGCAATCCTTCCAGCTTCCGCATTCAGGCTTGCAATCTTCCAGCCAGTGCCAGCAGGAGCAGCAGCTGGCGCGATGAAAATCGTCCCCGGATTTCCATCTTCGTCTTCATACTCAACGCGTGCAAGAATCGGCTCCGACCTCAGTCGTTCAAGGTCGCCTTTGTTCGCTGCGCGAATTTCACCGAGAGAGGTCCCTTGCTTAGGGCTGGTGAAAATATTTCCAGATGCAAGATAGGGGCTGGCAGACCTGAACCCTGATAGCTCGCTTTCAACTTTTTCAGCGACATCTTCTAGGCAATCAATGGAATCGTGTGCCGATTTAGCGATGATTTCGCTGCGATCTTCCATACGTGAGTTCACTCCCCCAAAAAGACTCAGTTTCTCGTGCCAAATTTGCGGCATGAGCCCGCGCCTGAATAGATATCACCGCGGTATGCGGCTCCCGGAACGCTCACAGTACCGGGAGCTGCAGTTCTTCGTCGCGATCAAACCACACCCCTAAACGTGGTCAAACACATCCTCAAGCTTCGTTGCCTGGACGTATCGCGCGGGATTGTTGTCGCGCACCAATGCTTGGAAGTGCGCCTGGCCACAGGCGATCTTCGCCGCCTCCTGATCACGAAGATCGTCGGTGAAGAGACTGTCTTTCGTTTCAACAACGAAATACAGGCGCTCTCGGCCGTCGACTTCTAGCAGTACAGCCCAGTCGGGGTTGTAGGTGCCGAGCGGTGTCGGAATCTTGAACCAGCCTGGAAGCTTGGCATAGACCTTAACGGCGTCGTTCTTTTCCATCTGCTCGGCGAAAGTCCGCTCCACGCCGGCAGAGTCGTGAATGACATGCTCGTAAACTGACTTCTGGGTGTTGGTCAGCATGTTCTTCAGATAGCCGGTCAGCTCTTCTCGCTCGAACAGTTCCTGAGCGTAAAAGTCCTGGTCACCGATCCGCTGGTACTTGATGCCGTCCACAAGCGCCAACCGCTTTGTGCGATTGATGATATCAGCCGCCAGTTCGATGAACGCCTGCGGGTTCCTCTTAAAGTCAGATAACCGGCCGCTTTCGATCAGGATCGTCACGAGGCTGCGCCGCGTGAGCTGCGTCCGATCCTGGAGATCGGTCAACAGGTCGGGCAGTGCGATTTCGCCTTCGTCGATGGCAATCGGTCCAGAACTCGACGTCTCCTTGGCAAGCACGCCGCCCTGGCCAATCGCCAGATCGGCCTTCCGCACGGTCACACGCGCTTTCGCGATCGGGGGCCCATTGGCGATGTTGCGGGCACAATCAGCAATGAGTTTTTCATTGTCGAATTGAACCCGATATGTCGTGGTGTGCTTGATCCGGTCCCACAGCGCACGGAACTCCTCGCTGTGGAACACCTCCTTGCGAATGGCCACCGGCTTGCGCTCATCGGCATTCTTGACTTCAAGGCGGCCGGCAATCTTACGCAAGATGCCCGTGACGGCCGGGAGGTATGGTTCCATGCCAGCCGGCAGCGCAAGGGTCCCGGTCTTGATTGCGGTCTTCAGACTATCCTGCACTTTGCCGTGGCGGTCGATAAGGTCCAAGGCGCGCAGGTGGCGATAGATATCCGAGGAGCGTTCATACCCCAACACATTGGGGACGCCCGCGTCGTAGGCTACGCCTTCCTCTTCCATGCCCGACCCTTGCGAAGGGTTGTCGGCGACAACAGGGATATTTGCGAACAGATGATCCTCGACGATCCCGAAGCGGATACCTGTGTCAGCTTCGATCTCCTTCTGAAGATTTTCGGCGAAGGACTCGTAGCTCTCGGTGGCGATCACAGTCAGGGTATTCACCTCAAAGCCCCGTAGCCGCTCACCCTTCTGATTGACGCAGAGCCGAAGTCCGCGACCAATCGTCTGCCGACGCTCGCGCTCAGTGCCCATTTCGCGCAGCGCGCAAATCTGGAAGACATTGGGATTGTCCCAGCCTTCCTTGAGTGCCGAATGGGAAAAGATGAACTTGAGCTTGGTGTCGAAGCTGAGCAGCTTCTCCTTTTCCTTCATGATCAGGTTATAAGCACGCTCCGCGCTGTCCCGGTTGGCCTGGTTGTTTTCGGCCGTATCCGTCCACCGCTTGTTCTTGTCGATGGAGAAATAGCCGTCATGCACCTGCTGGGCGTCAGAGGTGACATCGACCTCCTTGAACAGGCTCACGAACTCGGGAAGCTTGGCTGCGCGACGGTATTCCTCCTCAAAGATTGTCGCATACTTGCCCTTAACCGGGTTTCCGTTTTCGTCGTAGGAGCGGTAGTGCTCGACGGAATCGATGAAGAACAGGCTGAGGACCTTGATCCCGAGAGGCGCGAGCCGCTTTTCCTTCTCCAGATGCTCCTGAATGGTGCGGCGGATCATAAGCCGCTTGATTGCGTCGGCATCCACATCGCCGATCGCTTGACCAGGCTCCAGAAAAACCTCTGAACCCGCCGTTTTGACCTCGAGAAAGGATGCGGCGTCCGAAATGCGAATTTCGCCGATGCGGCAGTCCTTGTAGATCGCGCGGCCGGTTACCTCTTCGAGATCGTCACCGTCATGAACGGTGATTTCTTCGCGTTGAACGCGACCGCTCCGCTGAACGTCGACCTCCACCCGGGCGGAAATCGTGCCCTTCACGTTGCGGGCAGACAGGAACCGCAGATACGCCTTGTTATGGCCGCCCTCGACCTCAAGCGAAGCGACCTCGATCTGCTTCACCAGCTTGCGGTCATAGGCATCAACGGCGTCCAGCCTATAGACCATATGATGCTTGTTCACGTGGGTCGCAGAATAACGTAAGGTGCAGAGCGGGTTCATCGCATCGAGCGCCTGCTTGCCGCGGCCCTGGAGGCCACCATCAACACTCTGGGGCTCATCCACGATAATGATGGGGCGCGTGGCGCGGATCAGGTCGATCGGCGCTTCGCCGCCCGTCTTTTCGCTGTCCTTGTAGAGGTTGTTTACCTCCTGCTTGTTGATCGCACCGACCGTGACCACCATGATCTGGATGGTCGGACTGGTTGCGAAATTGCGCACCTGGCCTAGCTTGGACGAGTCATAGAGAAAATAGTCGTAAGACTGGCCCGAATAGAGCGCCTTGAAATGATCCTCGGTGATCTGGAGGGTCTTGTTAACGCCTTCCTTGATGGCGACGGACGGCACGACGATTACGAACTTGGTAAAACCGAACTGCTTGTTCAGTTCAAAGATCGTGCGGAGATAGACATAGGTCTTGCCCGTGCCGGTCTCCATTTCCACGGTGAAATCCCCAGAGGTCAACGAGCCCGATGGCGGCAGACCGTTGCGCAACTGGATGTCCTTGAGGTTGGACATTATTTCGTCGTCGAGCAGCGTCAGCCGGTTACCGATGCCAAGCGCATTCTCGACAAAGCCTAGTTCGCCCTGCACGCCGCCAGCCGACCGTCGTGTAACGGTAAACTCGGTGCGGTTTATCTCCTGCCCACGAAACAGCTGGCATACTGCCTCGATCGCCGCCTTCTGATAGTCGAGGTTGGATTCGAAATGAAGCTTCATCCCGCCCTCCCTTACAGACTGCGCACGTCGAGGATGCCGTTCTGATTGAGGATCGCCGCCATATTGGTTTTGGCAACATCATCAGCGAAGCCCGAGTCCTTGAACACAACCCTGGTTTCGACCGCCGGTGCAAGCTCCTTCCACCAAGCAACAATGCCCGCCGAAAGGCTTTCAACGACATCCTTCGTAAGACCATCCGCAAGGCACGCGATTAGCGCGCCGCCGCCAATGGCGTGAACAGTCTTCCCTGCGATCTCTCGCGTCTCAATCGAAACGCAGAGGTCGAGACCGAGCTTGAGCAGTAGCTCATACAGAATGTCTTTCTCAGTACGGCCCGGGACGATGTGCTCGGCATTCGCCAGAAGCGTTCCTTCAAGATCAGAGGGTACCGGCTCCCAGGCACGGATGTTGGATTGCGCGAGCTTAAATACACGGAAACCGACATCGCCATCAAAGCTCGGGCTCTCGGTCCGCAGCTTTCGGCCGGCTCGGCGAAGGCGCTCCTTCGTCAGCTCCGCAATATTCTGCGGTTTACCTATCTGAGCACAAAAATCGGCTGCTGTCTTCTGATCACGGTTTCTCGGGTCGAGGGGCTCCGGTAACTGCACGGTTATGAAACGACGTGCGCTTTTGTCCAGGGTATTTTGAAGCATGGTCGCATGAGCGGTCGTCCCTGACCCGGCAAAGAGGTCAACTACGATGTCGTCATCAAACGTTGCTTGTTCAATTACTGTACGAATTAGCTGAACGGGCTTCGGAAAGTTGAACACCCTTACATCGAAAAGCTTGTCGATATCAGCGGTACCATCACGTGTGAACAGAGCTTCTCCGACAACCGTTGAGAACCCTGTAAATTCAGACTCAAGTTCGCTTAGGAACGCCTTCCGACGTGGACGTCCCTCTGCAGATTGTGGCCAAAGTATCCTGTCTTCTGCAATAAGTCGGGCCATGGTCGTTCTATCGTAACGCCATCCCATGTCTGGGCATCCGTAGTTGATCCCCGTTGTAGGATTTATAAGATCGTAGTGGAGGTTGGGTCGTCGATCCGCGGTTGCGATTCCCACCATGTTAGCGCTCGCCCAGTCACCACGAGGATCATTATCAATGTTAGAATACTGCTGCACATTACGCCGCGATCCCCGTATTCTGCTGCCATATGCTACTATGTACTCGTGATCGACAGATGCGCCGGTAACAGTGCGGTTATCCTTGTTTTGGCGGCTCTTCCAGATGAACGTCGCAAGAAAGCGTTCTTCACCGAATATGTCGTCCATCGCCAAACGCAAATTTGCCAATTCACCATCATCTATGCTTACGAAAATTAAGCCATCATCTGTAAGTAGTGATTTTGCCAGCCTTAACCTCGGATACATCATGTTTAGCCAGCTTGTGTGGAATCTCCCGGACGACTCTACGTTCGTGCTGATCTTGCCATCTCCGCCTATTTGGCCGGTAAGGTTGAGGTAGCTTTTGATACTATCTGTGAAGTCGTCTGGATAGACGAAATCGCCTCCAGTATTATATGGAGGGTCCATGTAGATGAGTTTTACTTTCCGGGAATAGCTTTTCTGCAGCAGCTTTAGAACTTCTAGATTATCCCCCTCTATCACCAGATTGCGGGACCTTTCCCAATCGACACTGTCCTCTGGGCAGGGCAACAACGTTCCGACTGAGGGCGTCAGTGCGATCTGTCGGGCCTGCCGCTTGCCATGCCAATTAAGCCCATACTTCTCCTCCCGGTCATCAATCGCTCCACCAAGCAGTTGCTTGAGAACATCGAAATCGACTTTCCCCTCACAGAAGGCGTCTGGAAAGAGCGACTGCAAGGCGCTGATATTCTCCGAGACGACATCGGCGCTCTTCGTTTCGGGATCATTCAGTTCAAGCTTCTTCATCGCAAATCCATTTCATTCGGGTTCCAACAGCAGCCTCAAGCTGCCTGTTGTCCGAGCATTTCCTTGTTGACGTAGTTCTTGAAAGCCTCGGCGCTGGTAAAGCAGCGGAAGCCTGCGGCACTTGCAAGGGCAATTGTCTCGTCGTTTTCGTTCAGTAACACGGCGACCGGTTCTGACAACTCCTCCTGGAGCCCGTTCGGCCAGACGAGATCGAAAACGGCGATCTGATCCCCTGTCTCCGGGTTTGAATGGTCATAGGCGATGTCGCCATCGGTGAAGCCTTGCTCGACAGCCCAATCATTGATTGCCTGTAATTCTGCCTCTTCATCAGCGCTGGAAATGCCGCCGGCCGCAGCCGTCGTGGAAATCGCCGATACCCGCGCCGGTTCGGCAATCCATCTGTCATCGCCATGCAACAGCGAGGCAAATCGCTTGTTTGCCTCTGCCGCCAGCAATTCCTTTCGCGCCTCAAGGAAATCGGCATAGCGATCGATCTTCCACAGCGACTCGTCCATGGGAATCCACTGCGACGCCAGAGCGCCCGGATGCTTGGATTCGATTTTCGGGAAATAGACCTCAGGCAGCGTGTCGCGGATGCTGAGGTTGGTGTCCTTGGTCAGGAAGCAGAAATTGGCAATCGCATTCACCTGGGATCGCGGGACCTTCTGCTTGTAGAGCTGGGCCTTCGGGAAGATGTGGTGCACTTCAAGTGCATTCATTCTCCCCAGAAGCCCGGACTTCAGTTCGATACCCGTTCCCCAGTCCTTGGACGCCCCCAACCGGGTCAGCATGTAGAGAACAGGGTAAAAGCGTGCACCGAGGCTCCAGCCGGTGAAATGGCCTTTTTCGACCCGCAATCCGCCATGCCAAAGCCGCAACTGCTCCAGGAGTTTGTCCAGCCCGCCGTCCGGGCCTTCCAGTGCCTCAAGGTCCTTATCGAGGAAGGATTCCGTCGAGCCTGAGTAACGCCCCCACATTCCAGCCTGCGCGAACCAGAAGAGAAGCTTGTCCCGCTCAACCTCATCCAGCGCTCCGCCCTTTTGATCCAGGTAACGGACGATCACGGGAACAGCGAAGCGACCGAAGAAGACCCGAGCGTGATCCAGACCTAGTCTGCCGGATATTAGATTAAGGCACGCGTCGATGCGCTTGGTGGCGCGCTTGAGGCCATCCTGAATCTCGGCTGCGGACTGAGTGTGCAAGTAAAGGAATTTGGCTTCACCGGTCAGCACGGTGTTAATGGAGCGCAGGAGCCAATCGAGGTTGAAATCGTACCCCGCGTTGTTCCAGGCTTTCAGTTTCCCCTTCATCTCGGTGCGGGCATCCGGCCACTCGGCGCAGATTTTCGCAAGCGCTAGATCGCCCTTGGAGAGCTTGGTGCCGCCGCTGTTCACCTTGTTGAAGATGTCCACGACCACATCAAGCGTCTTGTCCGCGCCAGTCACCTCTTCTTCATGCAAGTTGATTTCGAGGATACCCAGCAGCCGGCTCAGTCGGCCATAATACTCTCCGGGCGGTGTCGGCCCAAGAGAGGTCATGATCTTTCCAACGCCATCATGGCCCGACTTCATAAGAGCCGACACATCGATCCAGAGCGGGTCTCCAGACATTTTCAGAGGCTGGTAAAACTCGAATGTCTCGGAGGCGAGGTTGAAATGTAGGCCAGTAAAGGCTTTGGCGTTGCCGTCGAAGAATGCAGGTGGCTTGCCGCGGACGACACCATAGAGGGAGGTGACCCGCTGCTGGCCATCTAGCAATAACTTCACGATGCCGGAGGCGAGTTGGCCATCGCCGCGATGATTTGCAGTGACGGATTCCGTTGCCCAGACCAGCAGCCCTCCCACGGGGTGGCGTCGGTAGAGCGAGGTAAACAAACCACGCACCTGTTCGGTGTTCCAGACATAGCCTCGCTGGAATTCCGGCAGGGCCATATGCCCGCTATCGATATGGTCCAAAATGGTTGAAATCTTCATGGCTGGCTGCCCCCATTGCCTGCTTTGCATATTCCATGGCGCGTTCGATGGCCTTTATCTTTTGGTTCAGATCGACGCGCTGACTGATCTGCTTCGTCTTTGTCGCCTGCGACCGCAAAAGCGAGTTTTCTTTGGCCAGCCTCTCGTAGTCCTCGATCGCCACCCGGCGGCGCATAATCTGGTTCTCGTCTGTCGGCACCGAGAAGGAGCCGACCAGGTGAGCCGCGTTCATGGCCTCAATTCGTGCCACCCACCCGTCATACAGTGTGTACAAGTCCCGTTGAGATTGCTTCGAAAGGGCCATGCTATCGAGAAAGGCCTTCTCATTCGGTGTCGGCGTCGTCGGATCGGATAGGTGTGTCTTAGCATCTCTATCCAAGACGACCTTGGCCGCCTCGTTTTGAGCCCGCCGCTTATGGGCGACGGACACGTCGATCCCTTGATCATCAGTGGTGATCAACACAACGGGATAAGGGATAGCGCGATGAATGAGCTCTATAAGTCGGCTCGTTTTCGCCCCAGCTCGGAAGGCGCAGCCAATGACAGAGATTTCCACATACTCTCGTACATCGTCGGCAAAGGTCGGCACGCCGACAGTTCCAGGCTTGCATGCCGCAAACCAGAGCAACTCATCGATGCCATCCTGAATGGCGCGCCTGTCGGTCGATGTGGGTGCGCCTTGTTCAATGAGCATTTTCTTCGGGACGCGAATGTCAACGCGCGCATTCGCGGGTAACCCGAGAGCGTCAACGACAGCACTGATGCATGCTGCTGCGTTCATTCCGCGCTTATCTCCGGGAGGATGACGAGGAATGCGACGACCTCGAAATCGTTGATACCAGCGAACTCCCCTTTGAGCGCATGCGTACCACCTGGAGAGAACAGGCTTGCGACCGCACGCTCCTCGCTCTTTCCCGCAATCGAGGCGACGGCCCGAGCTAGGAGCTTTTGATAGGGCTCCATGTCCCGCCCAAAGCGGGTCGACTTATCGAACCGGCCACAGGCCTGGGCGTCAGGTAGATCGCGTCCGATGGAAACCTTCTTGAGGCGATCAAGCACCTGCTTCGCACGGGTGTAGGGCAATAGCGCCTCTCCTTCGTCGCTCACATGGACAACGAAGTGAGGTTTGAGCGGATACCCAGGTTCCGCCAACCGTTCAGCCGCTTCGCCGACAGCGCGCAGGCAGAAAATAACCCCAGGCGAGATGACGTTTTCGGCACTGCCAAACTCGTCCTCAGGCGGTGAAACCACGGCATAGGTACCAAGTGGCAAAGCCTCGAGTTGCTCACGGTGATCACGCAGATAACCTGCGAGGTCGATGCGAAAATCATTGAGCGTGAGGTCGGCAATGGAAACACCGCTAGACAGGTCCTCGAGATCAATCACGGAGTCTTGCATCTTCTGCAGCTGCGCGCGACGATACTCCAAATCATTCATCTGGTTGCCGGCCTGGAACTCGATAACGTTTTCCTCCCCGGTCGCGGACACATCCAAGAGGACCATGCGTCCACTCACTCTCGATTCCAAATCGAGGTATTCGTCGAGCTCGATATTCGGCCAGAAGTTCACCAGCTGAATGCGCTGGTTCGTGGAGCCAATACGGTCAACGCGGCCGAAGCGCTGAATGATGCGGACGGGGTTCCAGTGGATGTCATAGTTCACGAGGAAATCGCAATCCTGAAGGTTCTGGCCTTCTGAGATGCAATCCGTGCCGATCAGAAGATCGATCTCACCCTCGACAGCCAGCTCCGGAGGCCGTTCCTTAGACCGCGGCGAGAAGGCACTGAGGATGGAGCTCATGTCCGATCGAAGGCCCTGAAGCGTGGTTTTATTTGCGCCTGTACCGGTTACCACGGCCGTATGGATTCCAAGCACCGCCCGTGCCCACTCGCCGAGCTCGCGGTATAGGTAGTCAGCAGTGTCCGCAAACGCGGTGAACAGCAGTATCTTCCTGTTCTCACCATTGATTGGTACCTGAACTTTGCGGGTAATCAGTGCTTTCAGCTCCGATAGCTTTGCATCGCGATCTGCGGACACAGAGCGTGCAGCCGACAGAAGTGTCGCCAGGCGATTCCTGTCTTCAATCAGGTCCTGCTGCCAACGAACCCGATCGACGTCCTGCAACAGAACCTTGACCTTGCGGCCGACGAGAAGTGTCTCAAATGCAGGGTCGTCAATATCCACATCGTCGATCGTAAGCTCGTCGATAGACTCGTCATGTGCCTCGATTTTGGCAAGCAACGCATTCACATCATCGAGCTGACGTTTGATCGTGAGAGCGAAGGAGGCCACCGAGCTTTCCATCCGCTTGAGTAGATTGACGCGCATCAGGTGGATGAGGCTTTCCTCACGGTCGGCCTGACGAAAATAGCTCTCGCCTCCACGAATCTTGGTGCTGTATTTCGCGTCGTACGCCTCTTGCTTGTCTGGCACCACGTATCGCAGCGGCGCATAGGCTCCGAGCGTCAGTCGCCTGATCTCATTGTTGATTTCGCGGATAGGACGGAACTCGCCAGCGAGGTCTACATCTGCCTTCACGTTGATCGGCTGCAACCGATCGGGGAAGTGGCCCGTTTCCGCTGTCCCGTAGTAGCGTTGCACGTGTTTTCGCGATCGCGCAATGGTCAGCATGTCCAGGAGCTTGAAGTAGTCAAAGCCCAGCATGTCCATCAGGCGCGATGTGCGACGCTCGCCGTCGGGCAGGTCGAGCCACCTATTAAATTGCCCCTGTGCCTTTCGGATTGTCGCTTCAATGCTCGGAATGCCGTGATCGATTAGGGCAATGTCGCTACCTTCGGTCATGAAGGCGATCTGGTTCTTCAGGTCCGCAAGCCTGTTGTTGACGGGGGTAGCCGACAGCATCAGGACCTTGGTTTTGACCCCCGCCTTGATCACGCGCTTCATCAAGTGATCGTAGCGGGTGTCGCGGTCCTTGTGGGTCGCCTTGTTCCGGAAGTTATGCGACTCGTCGATCACCACGAGGTCGTAGTTGCCCCAGTTTACGTGCGAGAGATCGATATCGCCCGAGGTACCACCATCCCGGGACAAGTCTGTATGATTTAGGACGTCGTAGTTGAAGCGATCGCTCGCCAGGCTATTGCGGCGGTCGTTAGCCTTATAAAGGGTCCAGTTATCGCGTAACCGCTTGGGGCAGAGCACCAGGACGCGATCATTGCGCAGCTCGTAGTACTTGATCACTGCGAGCGCTTCGAAGGTCTTACCCAAGCCGACGCTGTCGGCGATGATGCATCCTCCGATGCGCTCGAGTTTGTCGATTGCTCCGACGACACCATCCCGTTGAAATTTGAAGAGCTTCTTCCAGACGGTCGTGTTTCGGATGCCGGTAGCGGATTTGACGATGCGCTCCTCATCAAGCTCGTCGCCCAAATCCTTGAACAACTCGAACAGAAATTTGAAGTAGATCAGGGAGGGCGCACGTTGAGATGCAGCGTCGGTCAGAACGCGCTCGAGGTCATCGGCATCGGGCCTGCCCGGAACGGTATCCCAGGCAGTTTGGAACCACGATGAGAAGGCTGCAGTTTCACCATCCGTGGATGTTGCCTGCACCAGTCCCAACCGGCTTCCTGGCGTTATGCCTAACCCCTCCGTTGTCAGCGAACATGCCCCGATCGCAACCCTGCTCAGGCTAGGGTTGCGGACGATGACCATAGATTGAGGTAGTCGATCAGCATACCGAAGCTGAACTTGCCGTCCCAGCCATTCTAGCGTCGATCTAGCATGCCATCGGCCCTGCAGTTTGTTGCGGTACCCGATATCAGAGTGCCCGCCAAACAAGGACGACGTCAGGGAGGCTCCATCCTCCAGCAATAGCCTAACTGAGTCCGCTCTTTTCAGAAGCTCGCGGACTTCAGCGAAAGCGTGCAGCGACAAGCTGGGAGACATAATGTCGAGTGCCGAGCCTGCGTGAAGCCACTCTTCCAGCTTGTCGAGGACACGCTCCCGACCAGTATTCTTAATCAAATCCATAGTCTGTCCCAGCCGGCTGGCGCTGCTGGAGGCAGGCAAGCCCCCACTTACTTGTAGTCAGTGTATTTCATTCAACATCCTCATGGTTGTAAATCGGTTTCTTCAACTTTTGATGGCTCGCCCCCAACTCTAAGCTGCAGGGGCGCGAGGAAGATTGGAAGGTCATCACTGACTATTTTTGGGACGGAGATTATTAAGCCTTCTTTGGCTTCCGCCCCTTGGTTCTCTTTGCCTTCGCAAGCTTGTCGAGATTCAACCCTCTGAACATCGACAGATCGATGTCCGGGTTGAGCGGCAGGTTCGCAAGGACGCGAGCCTTCCGCTCCGTCAGAGTTCGAAAACCGTACTTGTCATGCTCATCGTCACCGACCTCGTGCCCGACCTGCATCTTTCTGTCACGCTTCTCGATGTTCTGATCTCCAGTATCAGCGATGTAGCCGCCTCTAAGAGAGTGAAACACCTCCCCGCGTGAGTCCTTGATGCCTGCGTCCTGGAACAGCCGCGCCATGTACGACGATGCACTCTTGCTGGGGTCCTTGAGCTTGATCAGTTCAGGGAACAGAAACCTATCTCCCTGCCCCTTCGCCCACTGCACAAAACCAATTTCGGACAGGAAATTGTGGAGAACGAAGAACGAGGTGCTGGCATCTGTCTTGAACGGTACTCGCTGCCAGACGCCGTCCTTCTGGACGATACCGGATGTCTGTGCCACCCACACGCCCTCAAACTTTTCCCGAAAATCCTCGCCCTTGAGATGCAGCAGCAGTCCAAGGCGACGCCCGGTCAGGAAGCCGAGTAGCGGGAGGAACACATTGTCGAACATGCCGCTGGCAACACCGGTTTCGAATAGCTTCTGAATCTTCGCACTTCCCAGCGGCTCGGTGTGCACCGTTGCCCGCGCAAGATCGGGGTAGACAAGCTTGGCATTGGCGATAGGACGATAATCGTGCTTTACCTGACCCGAATTCAGAGCCGCCTTGACGACGGCAACGTAACCTTCCTCCAGCGTCTTCTTCGCCAAAGTCTCGAACCGGTAGTGCTGGTTGGAGTCGATGATTTCGCGGGCGGTGAGGTGGTCAGGACGGCACTTCGCATCCTTCGGCCAGTATTTGAGGAGATCGATGAAGGCCTGCAGGTCGGTGGCGGTATAGGTGTCGACAGGATGATCACCGATAAGCTCGGCAAAGAGGTTCAGGCGGGTCTCCGCAATGGCGATGTCCTTGTTGTCTCCTGATTTGGATGACCGCCTCGTGGCAAGATACTCGTTTGCGATCTGGCTGAAGAGCGGCTTGGTGGACGGTGCTCTCTCGACGGTCCGTCGGTCTAGCTTGAAGGCAGGCGTTGCATTGGAGTGGATCAGGCGTTGGCGCTTGCCCGCAACCTCATCGATAATTTTGGGGACAGTCATGGGTTCTGGTTTAGACGAACTCGACGATTGATCCGGGGCCGTCGCCGCCGTCGACACCGAGGTGTAGAGCTGTTCAGGCACCGAAACAGGCCCTGCAGCCGCGCCATATTTGGCGACGTGGCTGGTGGCCAAAAGCTCGGCGTTGTCGGCAATCATTTCGTCATAGGGCAGGCCCGACTGTTTGGCCGAGACCTGTCGCCCAATATGAACTAGCCCGCGCATCATCTCGAACCCCCTCGCCTCCTCCGGCGATGGCGCGCGGGCAGGCTCTCGGATGTCCCAGAGGGCAGCTTTGAAGATCAGCGTGGCAAACTCGAAGGGCCAATCGTCTGCGGGCAATTCATCTTCATCGGGCTTCCCTGCGTTGAGCGATGAGCCGGATTCGAGCTTGTCTCCCATTTTCTTCTCGATCTCCTTGAAGACTATTCGTGCCAATGATCCGAGCGCATTGGCAAGCTCTCTCGCCTGATGGTGCGGGAGCGCGCCGAGGCTTAATCGAACGGGCCGAGAACCAGCGCCGCCACCGATGCGTTTCGGCAGCCTGATCTGGAAAAGATAGGTTCCGCCACTGCGTACCAGATATAGCCCCGAAGATCGGGTTTTAAGCTTGCGATTCCGTTTCTTTGCGGAAATGATTTCCGCGTCCGGCGATACATGAGACTGTACATCGGACGATACAATGCGCGATACATTCATGACGGAAGTGCCTCCGGTTGGGGCAGTCGGTCAGGAATTCACGAGGAAACCCAAGGGCTTGCAGGTAATTGGTGAAGAGTGACCCATCAGATGGCGGAGAGGGTGGGATTCGAACCCACGATACGGTTGCCCGTATGCCGCATTTCGAGTGCGGTGCTTTCGACCACTCAGCCACCTCTCCGGTCGATTCTGGTCGGCGCTCTGTGGCGCGGGCTGTCTCATAGCGACGATTGGTGGTGCTGGCAAGAGGCCAATCTCACTCATCTGCATCCATTTATCTTGACAGCTGTTTGTTCCTCGCGTATCGGGGCAGGCAAGTGGGAGTAGAAGAGATTCCGTTCCCTCTGCTTGCGCTTTGGCTTCAGGCCGTTGCGCAGTTCACCGGCAGATATCCCCGAAGATTATTCTTCGAAAACCCTGCTCAAGTCCGACTGATAAAAAGACGGCCGCCTTGCCAAAGGCAGAGCCGGAACGAACATGAAAGGATAAAAAATGTTCGCAGTCATCAAGACCGGCGGTAAGCAGTACCGCGTGGCAGCCAACGACGTGCTTACCATCGAAAAGCTGGAAGCCGAAGCTGGTTCCGTCGTTGAATTCAATGAAATCCTCGTAGTCGGCGTTGGCGCCGATGCCAAGATTGGCGCACCTTTCGTTTCCGGTGCGACGGTCAAGGCCGAAGTGGTCGAGCATAACCGCGGCAAGAAGGTCCTGTCCTTCAAGAAGCGTCGCCGCCAAAATTCCAAGCGGATTCGCGGCCATCGCCAGCACCACACGGTTGTCCGCATCACGGACATCCTGGCTTAATTTCAAGGGTTTCGAAGGTTAAAGGAGCACTCCAATGGCACATAAAAAAGCTGGCGGTTCGTCGCGCAACGGTCGCGACTCACAGTCCAAGCGCCTTGGCGTAAAGAAGTTCGGCGGCGAAGCCGTCATCGCAGGCAACATCATCGTGCGCCAGCGCGGCACGCAGTGGCATCCGGGCGCCAATGTCGGCCTCGGCAAGGACCACACCATTTTCGCGCTGACGGCCGGTAATGTGAACTACCGTACGAAGGCCAATGGCCGAGTGTACGTGTCCGTAATGCCGAAAGCCGAAGCAGCAGAATAACCGGTGAGCGTTCTTAAGCAGCCGGTGTCACATCGACCCGGCTGAACACTCAAGGTTCAGTCAGAAAAAAGGGAAGATGGGACACCACCATCTTCCCTTTTCCTTTGCCAACAGGAGGACTGAACCATGCAAGGCGAATTACTGAGGGCGAGCCAATCCCGGCCGCCGGAAGAACAGTTGCGGCCCGGCGGGCTGGAAACCTTGTCGAGAAGCGATTGCCCTGTCTTACTGTCGCAGAGCCTGGTGCTCCGCGCGCCCCATGAAGAAGACATCGACGCACTTGCCCATCTCGCCAACAATGCGAACATTGCGATCATGGTATCGCGCATGCCGCATCCCTATACGGCTAAGGACGCAGCCGATTTCGTGCGACGCACGAAGACCGGCGAGATCGGCAAATGCGTCTACGCCATCACCCTAGCGGAAAATGGTGCCTTCATCGGCTGCTGCGCGCTGGAGCCGCAGGAGGATGAGCGCACCCTCGAACTCGGCTACTGGCTGGGCGAACCCTACTGGAACCGCGGTTATGCCACGGAAGCCGCGCATGCGCTGGTCGACATGGCCTTCCGCACCCGCAATCACGTCGATTATATCGACGCGCGGTGCCGGGTGACCAACATCGCCTCCCGGCGGGTCATCCAGAAATGCGGCTTCCAGTTCCAGGGTACCGGCATGATCGATTGCCTCGCCGTCGGCGCCATGGTCGCGGTGGAATGGTACCGGCTGGACCGGAAGACCTGGATGTCGTTGAGAAGCTGGGGAGAAATGCGATGAATGCCGCCCTGCTTCAAGCAACGCCTTCGGTTGTTTTGCCCGCGCCCTGCCCGGTCATCACCAGCGAGCGGTTGATGCTCAGGCCGCACCGGCTGGAAGATGCGACCGCAATCGCCGAGTCTCTCAGCGACTTCAAGGTCGCCCGGATGCTGGCCCGCGTTCCGCAGCCCTACCACCGGCAGGATGCGCTCGACTGGCTGGTCTCGCATGCTTCAGGCGCCCTGCCCGATTGGATGCTCGCCATCACCGCCGGTGATGACAGACATATCGGCATGGTCAGCCTGGAAAGCCGGCCGACCAGGTTCGGGTCGAACACATGGCGGCTGGGTTACTGGCTGAACCGCAACCACTGGGACCTCGGTTACATGACGGAAGCCGTGGCGGCGACTCTCGAGCAGTTCTTCCGGTACCTGCCGGATGCAACGATCTCCTCCGGCGCATTCGCGGACAACCTTGCTTCGCTGAACATCCAGAAGAAGCTGGGCTTCCGCATTGTTGATGCGAACCAGGTGTTCAGCCTGGCGCGCAACCGCATGGTGCCCCACGTGGAAACCCTGCTCGTGCCGGAAGATTTCCACCCCACCGCGGCAATCCGCCCATGACATCGAACGGAACCGGCGGGCAAGCCGCCGGTTCCTCATCAAGCCGCAGCTATTCGTCCGGCATCGCGACCATTGTCCCTGCCGATGCCCTATTGGCGCTTATAGCTGGCGCACATCATGATAATCTTTGACCTGCGCCCTTACCGGCGATATCGACTTTGACAACATGCCCCTCATCAAAAAGGTCAGGTGACCGGGCGAACACAAGATTGACGGCAGCAAGATGAAATTTCTCGACGAGGCAAAAGTCTACATACGCTCCGGCGACGGCGGCGCAGGTGCAGTCTCGTTCCGGCGAGAAAAGTTCGTTGAATTCGGCGGCCCCGACGGCGGCGATGGCGGACGCGGCGGCGATGTCTGGGTGGTCGCGGTCAACGGATTGAACACGCTGATCGACTTCCGCTTCCAGCAGCACTTTAAGGCGCAGACGGGCACGCACGGCATGGGTCGCAACCGCACCGGTGCGAACGGCGGCGACGTGACGCTGAAGGTGCCGGTCGGCACGCAGATCTTCGAGGAAGACAACGAAACGCTGATCGTTGACCTCACCAAGGAAGGGCAGAAGTTCCGGCTTGCCAAGGGTGGCAACGGTGGCTTTGGCAACACGCATTTCAAAAGCGCCACCAACCAGGCGCCGAACTGGGCCAATCCCGGTCTCGAAGGTGAAGAAAAGACGATCTGGCTGCGGCTGAAGCTGATTGCCGATGCAGGCCTCGTTGGTTTGCCGAATGCCGGCAAGTCGACGTTCCTGGCGAGCGTCACCCGCGCACGGCCGAAGATTGCCAACTACCCCTTCACGACGCTGCATCCGAACCTTGGCGTCGCGACCATCGACGGGCGCGAATTCGTGCTGGCTGATATTCCGGGTCTCATTGAAGGCGCGCATGAAGGGGTCGGCATCGGTGACCGGTTCCTCGGCCATGTGGAGCGCACCCGCGTGCTGCTGCATCTGGTTTCGGCAGTCGAGGAGAAGGTCGGCCAAGCCTACAAGACGGTGAAGACCGAACTCGAAGCCTATGGTGGTGGCTTGATCGACAAGCCGGTCGTCGTTGCGCTGTCGCAGATCGACGTGCTCGATGAAAAGGAACTGAAGAAGAAGGCCAAGGAGCTTGAAAAGGCATCTGGCCAGACGCCGTTCCTGATTTCGGCTGTCAGCGGCAAGGGCATGACGGAAGTCCTGCGTGCGCTTCGCGATGTGATCGTGGAAACGAGCGGCACCGGGGAAACGGCACTTCCCGATCGTTCGACGCCGATCCAGGAGTTCGAAGAGGAAGACGAGGAATGACTGCCGACCGCAAGCCGATCACGAGCCACCGTCGGGTGGTGATCAAGATTGGCTCCGCCCTGCTTGTCGATCGCAAGACCGGCCTCAAATCGCAGTGGCTGGACGCGGTCTGTGCAGATATTGCGGCCCTGAAGGCGCGGGGGATCGACGTGCTTGTCGTCTCCTCGGGCGCCATCGCCATGGGTCGTACGGTGCTTGATCTTCCGTCGGGCGCCCTGAAGCTCGAGGAAAGCCAGGCCGCGGCCGCGGTTGGCCAGATCGCCCTTGCACGCGCCTGGTCCGAAAGCCTGTCGCGGGACGGCATCGTCGCGGGCCAGATCCTGCTGACACTCGGCGACACCGAAGAACGCCGGCGTTATTTGAACGCCCGCGCCACGATCAACCAGTTGCTCAAGATCGGGGCCGTGCCGATCATCAACGAGAACGATACGGTCGCGACGACAGAAATCCGCTATGGCGACAACGACCGTCTGGCGGCTCGCGTCGCCACCATGACCAGTGCCGACCTGCTGATCCTGCTGTCCGACATTGATGGGCTTTATACGGCACCGCCGCATCTTGATCCGGACGCTCAATTCCTGGAGGTGATTCCAGCCATCACGCCGGAGATCGAAGCAATGGCGGGCGGCGCGGCATCCGAACTGTCGCGCGGCGGAATGCGCACCAAGATCGATGCTGGCAAGATCGCCACCGGCGCCGGCTGCGCCATGATCATCGCGTCGGGCAAAACGGAACATCCGCTACGGGCCATCGAACAGGGCGCCCGCTCCTCCTGGTTTGCGGCCTCCGGTTCACCGGTGACGGCTCGCAAGACCTGGATTGCCGGGCAACTTCTGCCGGCGGGCGAGCTTCACATCGACGACGGCGCCAAGCGCGCGCTCGGTAGCGGCAAGAGCCTGCTGCCGGCGGGCGTGCGGCAGATCGAAGGCAGCTTCCACCGCGGCGATACGGTCGCCATCATCGGCACGGATGGGCGCGAGATCGCCCGTGGCCTGGCGGGTTACGATGCCGACGAGGCGCGCCAGATCATCGGCCGCAAGTCGGCTGAAATCGAAGCTATTCTGGGTTACCCGGGCCGTTCCGCCATGGTGCATCGCGACGACCTCGTGGTGACCGGCACCCTGCAGGAACATGCTGCGACGGATGAGATGAACAAGGATGCGGCACATGCTTGATAACGTCACCCAGGTGGATGACGTCTCGGCAATCATGGCGGAGATCGGTCGCAATGCCAGGCAGGCTGGGCGCGCACTCGCTACGGCCTCCACGCAAGTGAAGAACAAGGCCCTGCATGCGATGGCCAATGCCATCATAGCCGCTGAGGCCAATATTCTCGCGGCTAATGCCGCAGACCTTAAGGAGGTCGAAGGCAAGGACCTGTTGCCGTCCTTCATCGACCGCCTGACGCTCACCGAGAAGGGCATTGCCGGCATGGCGCAGGCGCTGCGCGAGATTGCCGAGTTCAAGGATCCGGTCGGAGAAGTCATTGCCGCATGGGACCGTCCCAATGGCCTGCATATCGAGCGCGTGCGCACCCCGCTTGGCGTGATCGGCGTGATCTACGAGAGCCGTCCTAATGTGACGGCTGATGCGGGTGCTCTGTGCCTCAAGGCGGGCAATGCCGTCATCTTGCGCGGCGGCTCTGACTCAGCCCGCTCCTCCAAGGCAATCCACGCCTGCCTCGTCGCTGGCCTGAAAGCTGCCGGCCTGCCGGAGCATGCCATCCAGATCGTGCCCACCACTGACCGTGCCGCTGTTGGCGCCATGTTGTCGGGCCTTGATGGTGCGATCGACGTCATCGTGCCGCGCGGCGGAAAAAGCCTTGTTGCACGCGTCCAGAACGAGGCGCGGGTCCCGGTCTTCGCCCATCTTGAAGGCCTGTGCCACATCTATGTCGATGCGTCGGCCGATCTTGAAATGGCCAAGTCCATCGTGGTCAACGCCAAGATGCGCCGCACCGGTGTCTGCGGCGCAGCCGAGACCCTATTGGTCGACAGTGCGGCAATCGGCACGCATCTGATGCCGATCCTTGAAGCACTTACCGAAGCCGGGTGCGAAATCCGGGCATCGGCCGCGGTGCTGAAGGTGTTTGCAGGCTTCAAACCGGCGACGGAAGAGGATTGGCGCACGGAATATCTGGATGCCGTCATCTCGGTTGCGATCGTCGATGGCATCGGCGGCGCGATCCGCCATATCAGCACCTATTCGTCCAACCATACGGAAGCGGTGATCGCCGAGGATCCGGCGGTTGTTGCGCAGTTCTTCAACGAGCTCGATTCCGCAATCCTGCTGCACAATGCCTCGACGCAATTCGCCGATGGTGGGGAATTCGGCATGGGCGGCGAGATCGGCATCTCGACCGGCAAGATGCATGCGCGTGGACCGGTCGGTGTCGAGCAGTTGACGTCGTTCAAATACCGCGTCCATGGCACCGGCCAGACACGACCCTGATCACGTGGCGGGGGAGAGGGTCGAGCGCAAATATCTGATGATGCCGCATGTGGAGCGCGGCATGGCGGTTGGCCTTTTCGGCGGATCCTTCAACCCGCCGCATGCCGGCCACCAACTGGTGAGCGAGATCGCGCTGCGAAGGCTTCATCTCGACCAGATGTGGTGGATGGTGACGCCGGGTAACCCGCTGAAGAGCAGGTCGGAACTTGCCTCGCTCAGCGACCGGATCGCTATGAGCGAAAAGCTGAACCACGATCCCCGCATCAAGGTCACTGCCTTCGAGGAAACGCTCGGCGGCGCCTACACCGCTGATACGCTGGCCTACGTCAAGGCACGCAATCCGCAGGTTCACTTCGTCTGGATCATGGGTGCCGACAGCCTCAAGACTTTCCACCTGTGGCAGAAGTGGCGCCGCATCGCCTGCACCTTCCCGATCGCCGTCATCGACCGGCCGGGGTCGACGCTATCATTCCTGTCGTCCAAAATGG
Source organism: Neorhizobium turbinariae (assembly GCF_023223505.1). Classification (NCBI taxonomy): domain Bacteria; kingdom Pseudomonadati; phylum Pseudomonadota; class Alphaproteobacteria; order Hyphomicrobiales; family Rhizobiaceae; genus Neorhizobium; species Neorhizobium turbinariae. Next base: position 69,463 of record NZ_JALPRY010000021.1, on the reverse strand, counting down.
CCCGCACCTTTGACTACGCGCGAATTGACGAAGATGATGCCGCGACGCTCTGGAAACGCCCGGCCCCCGCATGGACCTTCTTGCACGGCCCGCGCTCCAGCCTGAGCTCAACCGCGCTTCGTGCTGCCGCTTCGCGCACCCGATGAGCCGCGTGTACGCCAGCGGACGAAAGCCAGATTCGATGACCTCGCCGCCTTTTAGATCCCTTGAAAGATCGACGGTTCGATGCCACCTTAAATTAGCGGCCGAGTCTTTTGCCCGGGACCGCTTCAAGTGCTGTTACGGAAGAAAGGAACAACCCTGACAACAGTACACGCCAAGGGAAAGACGGCCTCCGTCCTCCCACAGAGCCTGGAACGTGGCGCCGATGCTGCCGCCCGTGCTCTAGAACTGGTCCTCGCAAGCCTTGAGGACTCCAAAGCCGAAGATATCGTCACCATCAACATTGCCGGAAAGTCGGCGCTGGGAGACTACATGGTCGTTGTCTCCGGGCGATCGAGCCGCCATGTCATGGCCATCTGCGAACACCTGATCTCCGACCTGAAGGACGAGGGACTGGGCGGCGCACGCGTCGAAGGCCAGGAAGCAGGCGACTGGGTCCTGATTGACACGGGCGATATCATTATCCATGTGTTCCGCCCCGAAGTCCGCGAGTTCTACAACATCGAAAAGATGTGGGCCGCTCCGGAAGTCGAGGAAGGCACATCGTTGCACTGAAAGGTTCGGGCGTAGCCTGAACCGGTGCCGCTGCTAGATTGAATACGCGCCGGGCCACCGTTCGGTGCAGAGTTGATTTCGGCGGCAAAAATCACGGGTTCTGGGATATGCGCATCAGCCTTTTTGCCGTGGGACGGCTCAAAACCGGACCGGAAAAGGATCTTGCGTCCCGTTACCTCGATCGTTTCGCAAAAGCTGGTCCGGCGATCGGCCTGGAGCTTGCAAAGCTCGTTGAAGTCCAGGAAAGCCGCGCCTCAAACAGCGACACCCGAAAACGCGAAGAAGCAGGCATGCTGGAAAAGGCGCTGCCCGATGGGGCGGTGCTTTTGCTTCTGGATGAACGGGGCAAGACCTTCGACAGCGAAGGCTTCGCCAACCTGATCGGTCGCTACCGGGACGACGGAAAACGCGACTTGATGCTCGCGATCGGCGGCGCGGACGGGCTCGACCCTGATCTGCGCAGCAAGGCGGACGTCGTTCTGAACCTTGGCGCGATGACCTGGCCGCATCAACTGGTGCGGATCCTGATCGCCGAGCAGCTTTATCGCGCTGTGACCATTCTTTCCGGCCATCCGTACCATCGCGTATAGACTTTGTTTACCATCAAACACGATGTTGTTTGTGGCCTCGCAACGGGATCCAGCTTAGGCTTTTCCTGATCCGGCGAGAATTCGGGGTTCAAATGAGGCACCAGACGCGATCGCACCGAAGGGCTCTGCTGTTGGCGGCGGGGCTTGGCCTGTCGCTGCTCTGTCCTCCGTTGTGCGTTCCGCAGGCCGCAGCGCAAACAGCTGACGCCTCCCCCTCCGAACAGACCGTAGACCCCACTGCCGATCTTCAGCGCCGCCGCAACGAGACGCGCGGTGAGCTGGAAGTGCTCACCAAGACGATGAAGCTGTCGCTTGAGAAGATGGCAGCGATCGAACGCAGCATCGCCGACACGCGCAAGAACAGTGCCGACATCCGCCAGGCCCTGATCGCATCCGCCGCGCGCCGCAAGGAGTTCGAGGAGAAGATCTCTGCAAGCGAAAAGCGCATCACCGATCTCAAGGTCGAGCAGGACAAGATCCACGCTTCCCTGCGCAGTCGCCGCGCGGTTCTTGCTGAAGTGCTGGGCGCGCTCCAGCGCATGGGCCGCAACCCGCCGCCCGCGCTCCTCGTCACGCCCGATGACGCGCTGGCATCCGTCCGCAGCGCGATCTTACTCGGCGCCGTCGTTCCCGGAATGCGTGGAGAAGCCGAAAAGCTGGTCGCGGACCTGCGCGAACTTGTGGCGCTACAGGCGCAGGCAGAGGTAGAGAAGAAGGCCGTCTCCGAAACGATCAGCGCCAGCCTAGAGGAAGAGCGGCGCATGGATCTGCTCCTCGCCGAAAACGACAAGCTGAACCAGCAGAGCGTCGCCGAGCTTGACGCCGAACGTCGCCGCTCGGAAGAACTCGCAGGCCGCGCCAACACGCTCGACGGGCTGATCCAGTCGCTCGAAAGCGAGATCGCCTCCGTGCGGGAAGCGATTGACCAGGCGCGGGCGGAAGAAGAACGGCAACGGCTGATGTCGGAGGCGGAGCGCGAAAAAGCCCGGCAACTGGCCGAAAGCGGCGTGCCTGACAAAAACCGCATTGCGCCCGCATATGCGTTTTCAAGCCTCAAGCAGAAGCTGGAGCTTCCTGTGGCGGGAGAAGTATTGCGTTGGTTCGGTGATGCCGATGGGACGGGTCACACGGCAAGGGGCATGACGGTTGCTTCCAATCCAGGTGCGGTCGTAACCGCGCCAGCGGATGGCCTAGTCGTGTTCGCCGGTGCTTTTCGTAGCTACGGTCAAACCATCATCCTCAATGCCGGAGACGGATATCATCTCGTTCTCACCGGCATGGACCAAGTGAATGCGCGGCAGGGAAAGTTCGTATTTGCAGGCGAACCCATTGCCGTGATGGGTGAGAAAAGAGTGGCAAGTGCAATGGCATTGGCGCTGGAAACAGATCGTCCAACGCTTTACATTGAATTTCGAAAAGACGGCACTCCGGTTGATTCTAAGCCGTGGTGGGCCGCGAAGGAAACTGGAAGGGCACGAAATGATTCGTAGGGCTTCTCTTGTGATCGTTGGCGCGCTGATGGGCGCAACTGCGATGAGCGTGATTTATTCCGCCGGCATGCCAGCGCAAGCCGCCGGCCCGTCCACATACAAGGAACTGTCCATCTTCGGTGATGTGTTCGAACGCGTACGTGCCCAGTACGTGACGCCGCCGGATGAGCAGAAACTGGTCGAGAACGCCATCAACGGCATGCTGACCTCGCTCGATCCGCATTCGAGCTACATGAATGCCAAGGATGCCGAGGACATGCGCACGCAGACGCGCGGCGAGTTCGGCGGTCTCGGCATTGAAGTCACCATGGAAAACGAGCTCGTCAAGGTCATCACGCCGATCGACGATACGCCCGCTTCCAAGGCCGGCATCCTGGCAGGCGACTTCATCTCGGAAATCGACGGCAAGCCCGTCCGTGGCCTGAAGTTGGAAGAAGCCGTCGAAAAGATGCGCGGCGCGGTCAACACGCCGATCAAGCTGACGGTCATCCGCCAGGGTGCCGACAAGCCGCTCGACATCACCGTTGTTCGGGACATCATCGCGGTTCGTGCGGTCAAGTCGCGCGTTGAAGGTGGCAATATCGGCTACCTGCGCGTCATCTCCTTCAGCGAGAAGACCTATGACGACCTCGAAAAGGCGATCAAGAAGATCAAGGCAGAGGTTCCGGCTGACCAGTTGAAGGGTTACGTGCTTGACCTGCGCCTCAACCCGGGCGGTCTTCTGGATCAGGCGATCAACGTCTCCGACGCCTTCCTGGAGCGCGGCGAAGTGGTTTCCACCCGCGGCCGCAATGCGGAAGAAACCCGCCGCTTCAACGCCGGCCCGGGCGACCTGACCGATGGCAAGCCGGTGATCGTGCTCGTCAACGGCGGCTCCGCTTCCGCTTCGGAAATTGTCGCCGGTGCGCTGCAGGACCTGCGCCGCGCCACCGTTGTCGGCACGCGTTCCTTCGGCAAGGGTTCGGTCCAGACCATCATCCCGCTTGGTGACGCCGGTGCACTGCGCCTAACGACGGCGCTCTATTACACGCCGTCGGGCAAGTCGATCCAGGGCACGGGCATCAACCCGGACATCAAGGTCGAGCAGCCGCTGCCGCCGGAACTGCAGGGCCGCGTGCGTGCTGAAGGTGAATCCAGCCTGCGTGGTCACATCCAGGGTGCCGCCGAAACCGAAGAAGGTTCAGGCTCGGTTGCTTACGTCCCGCCGGAAACCAAGGTCGACATCCAGCTCAACTACGCGATGGACCTGCTGCGCGGCGACAAGACGGATCCGGCTTTCCCGCCGAACCCGGAAAAGGCTGCCGCCAACATCAAGAAGTAATCCACCTTCACGCGGCCAGCGTCCCAATTCGGAACGCTGGCCGCATCTGCTTTGCGCAAAGCTGATGCGGGACTGAACTTGGGAACTGATTTCCACGCACCGCTTGGGCAGGACCGGCCGCCTGCACGGCCGAAACGCCGCATCCTTTCTTCCGCACGTCTTCTTTCCATTATTGCTGTCGCGGCCGTACTAGGCCTGTCGTTCTATGCCATGCAAGGCGACGAGGCGCTGAAGCAGGTCGCGCCGAACGAAGCATCCAGCGCGAAGCCGGAAGCTGCGGCAACAACTGCGAACACTGATCGCGCCGCAAACCAGCAACCGGCGGGCATGCCGCTCTCCAATCCCAATTCCGGTGCAACGATCGAGCGGACGACGACGGACGACGGATCAGTCGTTACGAAGTACTCGCCGCGGGCGCGCGATGGCAGCGGGCCAGTGCTCATCAATGCCCAGCGCGTCGGGCAGGATCCACGCGTTGCAGCCCAGCCCAACGAAGCTCTCCTCGAAGATTCACCGCACGGGCGGCTTCCCATCATCGGGCCGGATGGGCTGCGTCCGATGGACCAATATGCCCGGCCATGGTCCGGTGCGCGCGGCACCCGCATCGCCATCGTTGTCAGCGGTCTTGGGCTCAGCCAGACTGGCACCCAGCACGCGATCAGGGAACTGCCGGCAGGCGTAACGCTCGCCTTTGCAGCAAGCGGCAACAGCCTGCAGCGCTGGATGCAGGAGGCGCGACGCAGCGGCCACGAGATCCTGGTGCAACTGCCGCTGGAGCCCTTCGATTATCCGGCGAACGACCCCGGTCCTGATACGCTGCTGGTGAAGAGCTCGGCCAAGGAGAACCTCAACCGCCTCCACAGCGCCATGGGCCGGATCACCAACTATACCGGCATCATGAACTACCTCGGCGCCCGCTTCCTCTCGGACCCCGACGCGCTGGAGCCGGTGCTGCGGGACATCTCAAAACGTGGCCTGCTGTTCCTCGACGACGGCACCTCCGCCCAATCGCGCACCGAGGTCATATCGAAAACGATCCAGCTTCCGCACGCCTTTGCCGACCTGACGCTCGACGGCCAGTTGCAGACGGACGCCATCCTCAAGAAGCTCGATGAGCTGGAGCGTATCGCAGCCCGCAAGGGCAGCGCGATCGGTGTCGCTTCGGCTTTCAACGAAAGCGTCGCCGCAATAAGGAAGTGGAGCGAGGAAGCAAGCCAGCGCGGTATCGAGATCGTTGGCGTCTCGACGCTTGCCTCCGAGAGTGTCGCACCCTGATCGGATAACCATGACAGAGACTGCAAAAAGCCCGATGCGCGCCGAAGACCTGCCCTACCGCCCTTGCGTTGGCGTCATGGTGTTGAACCGGCAAGGCCTTGTGTGGGCCGGCCGCCGCATCGCCGAAGGCAACTCGGAATATGACGGATCTCCGCAGCTCTGGCAGATGCCGCAGGGCGGCATCGACAAGGGCGAAGATCCCCTGCCCGCCGCCTATCGCGAACTTTACGAAGAAACCGGCATGAAGTCGGTGACGCTGCTGGGCCAATCGCGCGACTGGATCAACTATGACCTGCCGGCGCATCTAATCGGCATCGGGCTTAAGGGAAAATACCGAGGCCAGACCCAGCGGTGGTTTGCGTTCCGCTTCGAAGGCGACGAGAGCGAAATCGCGATCAACCCGCCGCCGGGCGGTCACCAGCCGGAATTTGATGCCTGGGAATGGAAGCCGATGGCGGAGATTCCCGGCCTGATCGTGCCCTTCAAGCGGGCGGTCTACGACCGAGTCGTCGCAGAGTTCGCGCATCTGGCGAAGCCGATCGCCTGAGCGGCCAACGCGGCGACTTCTCACTGTCGCCGCATCAGGCCTAAGACCAGTGGCACCCGAACAAGTGGGGCCACTGTAGGTTTCGGATTACTCGGCGCTTTCAGCCGATTCTGCGTTGAGCAGGCCGTACTTCTCTTCACCGATCTTGGCGAGCAGGTCGAGCTGGGTTTCGAGGAAGTCGATATGGCCTTCTTCGTCCATCAGCAGCTCTTCGAACAGCTTCATGGAGACATAGTCGCCGGCGGCGTGACAGACGTCGCGGGATGCCTTGTAGGCGTTGCGGGCGTCATATTCGCCGGCAAGATCGGCTTCCAGAACTTCCTTGACGTTCTGGCCAATGCGCAGCGGCGCAACCGTCTGGAGATTGGGGTGACCTTCGAGGAAGATGATGCGGTCGATCAGGCGATCCGCATGCTGCATTTCCTCGATGGATTCGGCACGCTCCTTCTTCGCGAGCTTGGTGAAGCCCCAGTCGTTGAGAAGGCGATAGTGCAGCCAGTACTGGTTGACTGCGCCGAGTTCGAGAAAGAGGGCCTCGTTAAGCCGCTCGATGACCTTTAAGTCGCCTTTCAATGTCCGCTCTCCTGTTCTCTTCGTGGAATTGTCTCAGGCGGGACATATATACGGTCAGCTCGGCTTCCGTCGAGTGCCGCATGGCATGATATTCTTCGCTCGTGCGGATGATCAGGTCCACCACGTTGGGGAAGCAGCCGCAGCAGCGACCGCGTTTGGACATGGCGTGATAAACTTTTGCCGGAACGATCAACTGCCAACAGTCTTCGTCTAGGAGTTGGACAATCGTGTCTTTGATGTCTTTATCGGTAATGTAATTGCAACTGCAAACCAGCATTCTCGGTCGACCTGCTAAACCTGACCAGTGGCGTCCTCTTTATTTGCGAAAGAGGATATTAGATGTCAAGAAAAAACAACGCGAGCTCCAGGGGGAATGTCCGGCAGCGGACCAGCCACCCGGCACGCCAGCGATAATGCTGCAGAACAAGGCCATCTGATGGCCGCGGGCGCCTCCTGTCACGAAGGTTTATGGCCACACCCTCAATGGAAATTTCGCCCCTTCGGCATCACGCTGCCGGCCTCGGCTGAGAACAACTGGCCCTGGTCGACCGACTGCCGGCTGTTTCCGCTGCCGGTTTTCCCTCGGCCCCTGTAGCTGCCGCAACCCGAGTTGAGCGTTTCATCAGAGCGAACTGACGCCGCGAACCGGCGCGCCTCCTTCTGCAGCAGCCCGAGCATTGGCGTGATGTCTTCGATATGCTCCACCACCGTGTGGATGACGCCGTGCACGCTTTGCAGCTTGCCGGTGATCTTCACCATGCGCGCGCCCATGACGACCGGCCGGTATTGTTCAAACACCTTGGGCCAGACGATCGCATTTGCCATCCCTGTCTCATCCTCGAGTGTCATGAAGATCACCCCCTTGGCCGAGCCCGGCCGCTGGCGCACCAGCACGATGCCGCCGATCGTCACTCGCCGGTTGTTCGGGATCGACAGGAGATCGACGCTGCGGGTGATGCCCATCCGCTTGAAGTCATCCCGCAGGAAGGCGACCGGGTGCCCCTTCAGCGAAAGCTTCAGATAACGGTAATCCTCGATCACCTCCTCGCCCGGCAGCATTTGCGGAAGGTTGAGTTCCGGCTCCGGTCGCAGGTCGGCATTATCGGGCGCATCCAGAAGAGGAAGACGGTCGCGGACCTTGCCCTTATCCAGCCCCTGGACGGCCCAAAGCGCCTCACGCCGCCGCAGGCCCAGGCTACCAAAAGCATCCGCATCGGCCAGCCGCGTAATATCGGCCTTGTCGAGGCCGGAGCGGAGCCAGACATCGTGGATGGAAGTGTAGCCCGATCCGCGATTGGCGATCAGTTTTTCCACCACCTCCCTCTCGGGCAGGCCTTTGACATACCGGAGCCCAAGCCGCACCGCATACCGTGTCTTGATGACATCGCGCATCGACTGGTGCCGCCGGTTGATGGTCTTCTTGTCGAAGCCGCTTTCCACGAGCGTACAGTCCCAATCCGACCGGTTAACGTCCACGGGCAGGATCTTCACCCCGTGTTCTGCGGCATCGCGAATAAGCTGCGCCGGCGCATAAAAACCCATGGGCTGGGAGTTCAGGATCGCCGCACAGAAGACATCCGGGTAATAGGTCTTGATCCAGGATGAAGCGTAAACCAGAAGCGCAAAGGATGCTGCATGGCTTTCGGGAAAGCCATATTCGGCAAATCCCTCGATCTGGCTGAAGCAGCTTTCCGCAAACTCTTGCGAATATTCGTTCTTGAGCATCCCGTTGATGAAGTCGTTTCTGAACTTCTCGATGCGGCCCGACCGCTTGAAGGTTGCCATCGAGCGGCGCAGCCTGTCGGCCTTGGCCGGTTCGAAACCAGCGGCCGTGATGGCGATCTGCATTGCCTGCTCCTGGAACAGCGGAACACCGAGCGTGCGGACCAGCACCTCCTTCAGCTCAGGCCTTTCATACGGGATCTCTTCTCCCCGGTTCTGCATGTCCCGCCGCTTCAGGTAGGGATGCACCATATTGCCCTGGATCGGGCCCGGCCGGACGATCGCCACTTCGATGACGAGATCGTAGAACCTGCGCGGCCGAAGCCGTGGCAGCATGCTCATCTGCGCCCGGCTTTCGATCTGGAAGACACCGATCGTGTCGGCCCGGCAGATCATGTCATAGACATTCTGATCCTTGTCGTTCTTGGTGAACCAGTTCAATGTCTTCTGCTGCCCATAATGGCTTTCCATCAGGTCCAGGCACTTCTTGAGGCAGGTCAGCATGCCGAGCGCCAGCACGTCGATCTTCAGGAGCTTCAACGTGTCAAGGTCATCCTTGTCCCATTCGATCATGTAGCGGCCGGGCATCGCCGTCTTCATGATCGGCACGACCTCGTCGAGCCGGTCGCGGGTGATCAGGAAACCGCCGACATGCTGGGTGAGATGGCGCGGAAAGCCCATCAATTCCTTGGCATGCGCGATCACCTGCCGCGTGGTCCGGTCGTTGATATCGAGCCCTGCGACCTTGGCCTCCCGCTCCGAAATCCCGTCTTCCGACCACCCCCACACGGTGCTGGAAAGGGCAGCCTGCACATCCTCCGAAAGCCCGAAAGCCTTTGCCACCTCGCGCCCTGCCATACGGGTGCGGTAGCTGGTGATCGCGGCGGTGAGGCCCGCATGCCGATAGCCGTAATGCTTGTAGATATATTGGATGATGTCTTCCCGGCGTGCGTGCTCGAAATCCACGTCGATATCCGGCGGCTCGTTGCGCTCGGTCGAAATGAAGCGGGCAAACAGCAATGTGGTGGACATCGGGTCCACCTCGGTGATCTCCAGGCAATAACAGACGGTGGAATTGGCCGCGGATCCGCGCCCTTGGCACAGGATCCCCAGGACATGTCGGGCATGCCAGACGATATGGCGCACGGTGAGGAAGTAGGGCTCGTATCCCATCTTTTGAATGAGGGCGAGTTCCTCATGGATCTGCTCGCTGACCTTTTGAGGAATACCCTCGGGATACCGCCGGTGAGCGCCTTCCCATGTCAGCCGCTCCAGCGTTTCGGCCATGGTTTCACCCGGAATGCTCTCATCCGGATAATTGTGGCTCAGTTCATCGAGCGAAAATTGCAGGCTCCTGCAGAACGCCTGCGTGTTGGAAACAGCCTCGGGATAAGCGTGGAAAAGCCGCGCCATCTCACTGGGCGGCTTGATGTAGCGTTCGCCATTCGGCGCAAACCGGAAACCGGCCTCCCGGATTGTCACATGCTCACGGATCGCCGTGACGACATCCGACAGGGACCGGCGCGCCGGAAGGTGGAACGCGGGCCGGTTGGTCGCCAGAAGCGGCAAGTCGCTTCCCTGAGCAAGCTGAGCGAAGGCTGCGAAAACAAAGGCATCGCGTCCATCATAGGTCGGCGTCAGCGCCAGGTAGATCCGCCGCCCGAACCGCTTGCGGTAGTCCTTCAGCCTGCGGCCGAGGTCCAGCATGTAATCTTTGTTTTCGGCGCGCCGGTAATCCGGAACCACGGCGAGCATCATCTCGTCGCACCATTCCAGGAAATCCCATTCCTCCAGAATGCAGGAGCCTTTTTCGGTGCGCAGGTTCCCGCGGCTCAGCAGCCGGCACAGATTGGCCCAGCCCTTCCGGTTCTGCGGATAAGCGAGGACCTCTGGCGTGCCGTCGGAGAAAACCAGACGGGCGCCAGGATGAAGGGCACAGGGCTTGGGGGCATCCGGCTCGTCCTTCTTCTTGCCCTGCGTCTGCTGGCGGTCGAACACCTCCCGCATTTCCTTCACGTGGCTATGGGCGCGCACCACGCCCGCCACCGAATTGCGGTCGGCAATGCCAAGCCCCGACAAGCCAAAGATGCTCGCCGCCACCACCATTTCCTCAGGCCGGGCCGCCCCTTCCAGAAAGGAAAAGTTGGTCTTGGCGCCGATCTCGAAGAATGGCGGCGCCTGTCTCATGCGAAGATCCCGTGGACATGCCAGGTGGGCGCGTTACCGGGAAGATAATGCCCGCGCCTGAACACCCAGAAGCGGCGACCGGCATCGCTTTCCAACCGGAAATAATCCCGCTCCTGCGCATTTTCCGGATCGAACCACCATTCCGGCGATATCCGCTCAGGACCCTCGGCTCTCACGACCTGGTGCAGGATGCGCCGCCAGCGAAACCGTTGCGGCGGTCCGTCCGGCACGGTGGCGGCAATTGCCTCAACAGGCTCCGGATGGCGGAAAAGCCGCAGGGGCCGGTCGGCATTCGGGAAAAAAGTAAGAAGCTCCTCGGCCCGGTCTTCGGACGACCATGTCGCAATGGCAGGAATAAAAACCTCTGCCCGTTCCGGCACATGGCTATGCTTCAGCCGGGCGACTTGCAGGCAGCCGGCACCGAGCCTGGCCGAGACACGGTCAACAAAATCGGCAAGCGGGACCTCGCCGTTATTGTCGGCCGTGAAGTTTCCCTGCGCGTTCTGGAAAGCTTCATGCTGCAGCACGTTGAGACGCAGGAGCTCGAAACCATACCCGGCATCGAGATCATCATGAACGGCGGTGAGGCGCTCGCAAAACAGTTTCGAGATGCGTTGGGGATCGCGTAGCGGCTGCGATGCACCGGCAGCGATCCTGAACACCCGCCCGTCGATCCGGAAAAGCACAAGCTCGAACAGCCGCCCCCCGGCGCCGCGCGCCTCGAGCCCGGACTTCAGAGAATTGGCCACCTGGCCGGTGAGTTCCAGAATATCGTCCTCGGTTGCAATTGGCTCGGCCAGCTTGCGTTCAGCCGATAAGGCGGCAACGGGTCGTCGGGGCGAAATGGCTTCTTCGTTGGCACCGCGCGCCTGGTCGAGGCGAAGCAGAAGCTGCATGCCGAAGCGGCGGGCGAGCGGAGCCCGCGGCATGTGAAGGAGATCGCCGATCAGTTTCAAGCCGACCTTGCGCAACGAGGCGGCGACACCTTGATCGATGCGCAGCGCCTCGACCGGCAGCGGAGCAAGCACCTCATCCGCCACGCCCTGCGGGATAATGCCACCCTCCCCGAAACGACAGGCTGCCCAGGAGAGTGCCGGAGAAGAAGAAATGGCGCCTTTGACATCAAATCCGATCTGGAAGAGCCGCCCAAGAATGTCCTTGAGCATCACCTCCTCGCCGCCGAAAAGATGCGCGCAGCCGGTAATGTCGAGAAAGAGCCCGTTCGGCCCGTCGAGCGACACAAGTGGTGTGTAGCGGTCGCACCAGTCGGCAATGGCCTCGAGCAGGGCCCGGTCCGCTGCCTCGTCCTCATCCACCACATCGATCTGTGGGAACATGGCGCGCGCTTCCGCGAGCCCCTGGCCGAGCTTCAGCCCGAGGCTTTCGCTCACCTCATCGAGCGCCGTCAGCCGCTGCGCATTGTCGCGCCGCCCGGCGCACAACAGTGGCGGATGATCAGGACGCCCTTTCAAACGCCACGATATGCCCCAGAGCCGGCGGGCGACCCTGTCGGTCGGCAGATGCGGGAATACGAGCGCCAGGATGCGCTGGTGCGTTGCGATGGGTAAAGGTTTCTCCTGCCTGTCGGCCAAGGAAAAATTGACGGTCATTGGGGTTCCACTCCAGAAGAACGGAGAGCGGAGCCGGATTGCGGCTCTTCTCCAAGGTGAGTCGGAAAACCGGATGGCCCACGCTGCCGCCAAGCAGTGATCCATCCGTCAGGCGCCGCTCGGAAGCCGGCGCTGGCTCGACAAGAAAGCGGAAGGAAGCACTGCTTGCTTCTTCTTCGCCTGCATGTCGCATCAGAAAAAGGGGCCGTCCCACGGCCTTGGCGCGCAGGCTAAGCCTGCGGCTTTCGGTCAGCCCGAAATGTTTCAGGTTGCCGCGAAGTTCGAGAATGGTTGCAGCGAGCGCTCCGCTGCCAACCGCCGTTTCAGCGAGCCACAGGGCATCTTCCAGCTTGCGGGGCGAGGCATAGAGCATGTCCTTCGGCTGCAGGCCGAACCGCCTGATGCCGGGCGCATAAGGAGCCCCCGCTTCCAGCGTCGACACGACGTCGCCGATCCACAGAACCGGAGCATCGGCAAGCTCCCGCGCCTTCACGTAAGCGGCAAGCGCCAGCGTAAAACCGTTGACGGCACCGGCATCGCCCATCAACCGGGTGCGGATTTCGGTGACCCCGTTCAACGGAATGCCGCCTTCCATGGCATCATCCAGAACCGGAATGCTGAACGGAATACGCTTTTCGCCCTTTGCTTTCTGCTTTTCCGGTTGAACGGCAATCTCTGCCTGTTGCGCTGCAGCCAGCGCCGGAAGCGGTTTTCCTTCCATCTTGGCGATCTGTTCGCGCAGGGCAAAAATAGTCTCCTGCGCCGTGGCGTTGGCGGCCATGGCGTCAGCTCCATTCATCATGTTCACTTTATGTTCTTATGGATTCCAGAGGGCTCAAAAAGAGTCAACAGAGGAATCGGAAAGGAATCTTTTCCTGCATGCTATGCCGATGATTCTTCTCTCGAAAAAATTTCGGGAAGGCACTATATCGGCCTGACAAGAAGGAGAGCCCATGGCCCGCATAAACCAGACCGAAGATTGGCAGGATCGGCACGCGCCGACGATCAGCACGTTCGAGTCGCTGGCGATAGAGGCCTATGGCAATCTTCCTGAGGAATTCCGGGCACTTACAACCAACCTGACGATCGAAATCGAAGATTTTCCCGATGACGAGGTCTTCGAGGACATGGCGCTCGAAACACCGTTCGATCTTCTCGGCCTGTTTGAAGGGCGCGGCATCTCGGAACGGTTTTCCATGGAAACCGGCGAGTTGCCGAACCGCATCCGGCTTTATCGCCGGCCCATCCTCGACTACTGGGCTGAAAACGATGAGACGCTTGGCGACATCATCACCCATGTCCTGATCCACGAGATCGGCCACCATTTTGGCTTGAGCGATGATGACATGGAGCGGATCGAAGCCAGCGCCGAGGATGCTGCCCAGCGCTGACCTTCAGAAGGCGCTTATTGCTCGCCGAGTTTCATGCTCGGGTCGTATTCCTTGCCATGCACGGTCTTGGTAACGGCCTGGCCGCACTGCATCTCGCCGGTGGTGGCGTTGAAGGCATAGGTCGGCGAGCCATGCAGTTCCCAGCCCTTGGAGAGGGCCAATGAGACCTTGTGGCAGAAAGCGGAGTCGTCTGCGCCGGTGAGAAAGCGGTAGAGCTTCATGAGGTTTTCTTTCGTTCTGCGATGATATGCGCGAGGTCCAGGAGCTTTTGGGCCTCTTCCAGGTGAAGCCGCTCGACCATCTTGCCATCAAGGTTGATGACATTGAGGCTTTGCGCCTCGGGAAGAGCAAAGGCGGCAACGATCGCCTCAGCCTCCCGGACCGCATCCGGATCCGGACCGAAATGGGCGTTAGTGGCTTCGATCTGGTTCGGGTGGATCAGCATCTTTCCGGAAAAGCCCATGGCGCGGCCTTGCGCGCATTCGGCTTCGAAACCTGCCATATCCTTGAAGTCGTTGAAGACGCTGTCGATCACGTCGATGCCATAGGCGCGTCCGGCAAGAACGATCTGCATCAGCCAGGGCACGAGATAAGCGCGGCCCGTCTGCGGCAGCACGCCGGTTGCCTTGCGCAGGTCGTTGAGCCCTACCACGAAACATTTGAGCCGCTCGTCCACCCCGGCAAGCGTCGGGGCATTGATGACGCCTCTCGGCGTCTCGATCATCGCCCAGATGGCGAGCTCGTCGGGTGCCCCCGCTTCTGACAGGAGATCGGCAACTTCCTGGATCTGCGCCACGCGCTCGACCTTGGGAATGAGAACGGCATCGGGCGAAGCCTCAATGACCAGTTCCATGTCCGCATGGCCCCAGTCCGTGTCGAGCGGATTGATGCGAATGACCGTCTCACGACCCTTCACATCTTGCCGTTCAAAAAACACGCGAAGGTGATCGCGGGCTTCCGCTTTCTTCTCCGGAGCCACGGAATCCTCGAGATCGAAGATGAAACCGTCGCTGTCGAGGCCAGGAACTTTCTCCAAAGCCCTCGCGTTTGCCGCAGGAACGCTCAGGATCGAGCGCCGAAGGCGAGACAAGGCAGGTTTGTTCTGGGTTGAAGCGGGCATGCCGCTTTCTGCCAATCTTTTCGATCTGCGGCAATACCGCGCGCTATCAAAGCCCTTGCAAGCAAGGCTCGCAGGGCCCACATTCTCAGGTGAGAAAGGTATCGTCCATGCAAAACATCCGCGCATTCCTTGTCATCGTATCGGCCATCGCAGTGCTTGCCATGGCGGCTCTCCTGACGGCATCGCTGACTGTCGCGTTTGCGGGTACGCTCGCAATCCTGTCGATCGGTCGTGCGGTTTCGATGCGCCTCAAGCCGGTTCCGGTGAAGGCAAAGGTCAAGCAGGACCAGATGCGCGTCTGGAATGACGGCCGCGGGACAATCATCGACCTTTAATCAGGGCCGATGGCGCAACCGGTCGCAGACCTCCGGCGTACCGGTTGTCCCCAAACAGTCCTTCAAATTCCCGGACTTTTGCTTTAAGGCAGCTTCCACATCATCCCCATGTGGAGGCCGATCATGGAAAAGTTTACAAAGCTCACCGGCGTAGCCGCGCCGCTTCCGGTCATCAATATTGACACGGACATGATCATTCCGAAGGATTACCTCAAGACCATCAAGCGCACTGGTCTTGGCAAGGGTCTTTTCTCCGAAGCCCGTTACAACGACGACGGCACGGAAAATCCGGATTTCGTTCTCAACAAGCCCGCTTATCGCAACGCCAAGATTCTGGTCGCCGGCGATAATTTCGGCTGCGGCTCGTCGCGCGAGCACGCGCCCTGGGCGCTTCTCGACTTCGGCATCCGCTGCGTCATCTCCACCAGCTTTGCGGACATCTTCTACAACAACTGTTTCAAGAACGGCATCCTGCCGATCGTCGTCTCTCCGGAAGACCTGGAGAAGCTCATGGACGATGCCGAGCGTGGCGCCAACGCCATCCTGACGGTTGACCTAGAAGCCCAGGAAATCACCGGTCCCGACGGTGGCTCGATCCATTTCGACATCGATCCCGGCCGCCGCCACATCCTGCTCGAAGGCCTGGACGACATCGCCTCCACGCTGAAGAGCGACAGCGCCATCAGCAGCTTCGAAAACAAGACCAGCGCCCAGCGCCCCTGGCTCTGACCGGAGCCCGTCATGGTCCAGCGCATCTCATCCGGATCGCCCTTTGAAGCGCGGATCGGTTATTCGCGTGCCGTCGTCGACCGGGACATGGTCTATGTCTCGGGCACGACCGGCTACGATTATGCCACGATGCAGATGCCGGATGATGTTGCAGCCCAGACCCGCAATGCGCTGGGCACCATCGAAAAGGCATTGAAGGAGGCGGGCAGCGGCCTGCAGGATGTTGTGCGGGTGCGTTATTACCTCGTCGACATGGCCGATTACGATGCCGTGGTTGCGGTTCTTGGCGAAACGTTTGCCGACATCCGCCCCGCCGCGACGATGGTCGTGTGCGGGCTGACCACGCCGGACATGAAGATCGAAATCGAGGTGACGGCTCGTATCGGCGCCGGCGCTTCCTGAACCATCAAAAGCCTCGTCCTGCGCGGCAGGCTCGGACGAGGTATGCCAGACGCGGATGTCCCGCGGCGGGAGGATCAAGAGCCTGCTCGTGAAAAGGGATATACATGGCAAAGAACCTCTTCCTCCTCCCCGGTGATGGCATCGGCCCCGAGGCCATGGGCGAAGTCCGCAAGATCATCGCCCACATGAACGACGCGATGGGCGCCGATTTCGCACTCGATGAAGGCCTCGTCGGCGGTAGCGCCTATGACGCCCATGGCGCCGCGATCTCGGAAGAGGACATGGCCAAGGCCATGGCAGCAGACGCCGTCCTCTTTGGCGCGGTCGGCGGCCCGAAATGGGATCATGTTCCTTATGAAGTGCGCCCGGAAGCCGGCCTCCTGCGACTGCGCAAGGACATGGAGCTCTTCGCCAATCTTCGCCCCGCGATCTGCTACCCGGCACTGGCATCGGCTTCCTCGCTGAAGCCGGAACTCGTTGAAGGCCTCGACATCCTGATCGTTCGCGAACTCACCGGCGGCGTTTATTTCGGCGAGCCTAAGGAGATCATCGATCTCGGCAACGGCCAGAAGCGCGGCATCGACACCCAGGTTTACGACACCTACGAGATCGAGCGCATCGCCGGCGTCGCCTTCGAACTGGCTCGCACCCGCAAGAACGCCGTCTGCTCCATGGAAAAGCGCAACGTCATGAAGTCGGGCGTGCTTTGGAACCAGGTCGTCACGGAAACCCACAAGCGCTCCTACTCGGACGTCAAGCTTGAACACATGCTGGCCGATGCCGGCGGCATGCAGCTTGTCCGTGCGCCCAAGCAGTTCGACGTGATCGTCACCGACAACCTGTTCGGCGACATGCTGTCGGACGTCGCGGCCATGCTCACCGGCTCGCTCGGCATGCTGCCGTCGGCCTCGCTCGGCGCACCGGACGCCAAGACCGGCAAGCGCAAGGCGCTTTATGAGCCGGTGCACGGGTCGGCGCCGGATATCGCCGGCAAGGGCATTGCCAACCCGATCGCCATGATCGCCTCGTTTGCCATGTGCCTGCGCTATTCCTTCAACATGGTGAAGGAAGCCGACAACCTCGAAAAGGCGATCGCGAACGTGCTCGACCAGGGCATCCGCACAAGCGACATCATGGCCGAAGGCGCCCGTCAGGTCGGCACGACCGAGATGGGCGACGCGATCCTCAAGGAATTCGCAAGCCTCTCTGCCTGACATTTGAATCAAGGCCTCCCGACGCGGGAGGCCTTAGCCCCCTGCTGCGGTCACAACCTCTACCCAAGTTTCGGATTCTATGGGAGAAGCAGGAGCGAAATCCTGCCTTTGGAAGAGGTCGATGAAGCGCACGATCGGCAAGCTAAGACTACGGCGCGA
This sequence comes from Neorhizobium turbinariae, assembly GCF_023223505.1. NCBI lineage: Bacteria > Pseudomonadati > Pseudomonadota > Alphaproteobacteria > Hyphomicrobiales > Rhizobiaceae > Neorhizobium > Neorhizobium turbinariae. Next base: position 52,081 of record NZ_JALPRY010000021.1, on the reverse strand, counting down.
CCGTTACCGGTCGGCGCCACCTTTACCGCGCCTGTGGTCTTTTGCTTTGGTGACGATCAACCTGATCCTCATCGCCTTCCTGATCCTTGATACACCGGTGGGATCCTACGCGCCGCACACCCCTTATATCCTCAGGCGCATCGGCCGAATTGTCACCGAATTCGGCAATTCCGGCTGGGTCCTGCTCGCAAGCGCCTTGCTGTTCTTTGAAGCTTGGGCCGTGACGCGCCTGGCGCCGACATGCAAGGCCCGCGTCCAGGCCATGTATGTCACCCACATCGCCGCCTTCATGTTGATCTCGGTCTCTCTGTCGGGACTGGCTGCAAACGTGCTGAAACGGGCGATCGGTCGAGCCCGGCCAGGCATGTTTGCCGAATGGGGTGCCTTCGGTTTCCAGCCCTTCGCGCATAACTCGCGATTTGAAAGCTTCCCCTCCGGCCATGCGACAACGGTCGGCGCCATTCTCATGGTGCTTGCGCTTCTCGCACCGCGCTACCGGGTCCTGTTCGTAATCTCGGCGCTGTGGCTTGGCCTGTCGCGCGTGCTGGTGGCCATGCATTACCCGAGCGACGTGGTGGCAGGCCTCACCTTCGGCGCCTGGTGTTCGCTGCTCGTCGCCATCATGTTTGCCCGCCACGGCCTCCTGTTCCGCCAGGCGACAGACGGTTGGCCGGTGCTGCGTCGTCCGATCCCGTTCGGGCTGCGGCCCAACTGGACGGCCCTGCCGCTGCCGCCCCGCGGCGTGCCTCCCAAGCCACCGACACCCGTCGACGTCACGCGCCAGCCGGCCTGAAGCCGTTGTGACGCAAATCAAATACAACTGACCTGCGCAGTCCAACCCGCGCGGGTGACGACCCTCCTGCCATGCTTCCCTTGACTCGCGCCAAAAATCTTCTAAACAGCTTCGCGAACGGGAAAACACCCATGCGCGTCCGCGAGCACCACATCGCTGCTTTCGCATCGCCGGCCTTCCAGGCCGGTCAACGGGCATGTTTTGCCGCTTTCTCCAAAACCAAGGCCAAAACGACGACGAAAACCGTCTGACGTCTCTGGCCCGCCGCTCTCTCCCCGGCAAGGCCGGGGACCAGGAACTCCGCGCCGGCTAAAGGTGCGGCTTCCCCCTCACCAGATCGAGGAGAGACAGAAAAGAGAGCAAGATAATGGGTTTCAAGATCGCAGTCGCCGGAGCAACCGGCAATGTCGGCAGGGAAATGCTGACCATCCTCTCCGAGCGCGGCTTCCCGGCCGATGAAGTCGTGGCTTTGGCTTCCGCCCGCAGCCAGGGCACCGAAGTTTCCTTCGGCGACAAGACGCTGAAGGTTGCCAACCTGGAGAACTACGATTTCTCCGATACCGATATCTGCCTGATGTCGGCTGGCGGCGATGTGTCCAAGAAGTGGTCGCCGAAGATCGGCGCGCAGGGCTGCGTCGTGATCGACAACTCGTCCGCCTGGCGTTACGACGCCGAGGTGCCCCTCATCGTTCCGGAAGTCAACGCTGACGCGATCTCGTCCTTCTCCAAGAAGAACATCATTGCAAACCCGAACTGCTCGACCGCCCAGCTCGTCGTGGCACTGAAGCCGCTGCACGACGTGGCGAAGATCAAGCGCGTTGTGGTTTCGACCTACCAGTCCGTTTCGGGCGCCGGCAAGGAAGGCATGGACGAGCTTTTCACGCAGACGCGCGCTGTCTTCGTCGCCGATCCGGTCGAATCCAAGAAGTTCACCAAGCGCATCGCCTTCAACGTCATTCCGCACATCGATAGCTTCATGGAAGACGGCTACACGAAGGAAGAGTGGAAGGTCCTGGCCGAAACCAAGAAGATGCTTGATCCCAAGATCAAGGTCACCTGCACGGCCGTGCGCGTTCCGGTCTTCATCGGCCACTCCGAGTCCGTCAACATCGAGTTCGAAAACGAGATCACCGCTGAGCAGGCGCGTGAGATCCTGCGCGAAGCACCGGGCTGCCTCGTCATCGACAAGCACGAGAACGGCGGATATATCACCCCGGTCGAATGCGCCGGCGAAGACGCCACCTACATCTCGCGTATCCGCGAAGACGCAACCGTCGAGAACGGCCTCAACATGTGGGTCGTCTCCGACAACCTGCGCAAGGGCGCGGCTCTCAACGCCGTCCAGATCGCCGAACTGCTGGTCAACCGCGCGCTGATCAAGCCGCGCAAGGCCGCAGCCTGAGCGTATCGGATTATTAAGCATGTTGAAGTAGTAGACCTCGCCAGAAATGGCGGGGTTTACTTGTCATCGCACCGGGTTCACGAACTATTCATGAGCCCCAGGCTTGCGATTGTTTGTTTGCACCGTCATAAGGCCGCCTTCAGCACACATTCCGGGCGCTTCCGGCCGAGCGGCCCGGCATTAGAAACGGGTTTGACAGCATGAAAAAGATATTGCTGGCAGGATTGATCGCTTCGGGCTTCATGGCCGCCAATCCAGCACTGGCTGCCCTTCAATGCGGCAATGACTCTTCCGGCTTTGCCCGCTGGGTCGATGAATTCAAGCGCGTGGCACCCGCCAACGGCATCAACCCGTCGGTCGTGGAACGTGCTTTCGCCAACGTTTCCTACAACCGCGCCACGATCAGCGCTGACCGCGGCCAGAAAAGCTTCAAGCTTTCCTTCGAGGAATTCCTGAAGAAGCGCGGCGGAGCGGCGATTGTTTCGCGCGGCAAGACCATGAAGAAGAACCAGGCCCAGTTGCTGGCGTCGATCGAGCGCCGTTATGGGGTGCCGGCAGGTCCGCTGCTGGCGATCTGGGGCATGGAAACCGGCTTCGGCAACTTCATGGGCGACCAGCACACGCTCTCGGCTGTTGCAACGCTCGCTTACGACTGCCGCCGCTCTGCCTATTTCACCGAACAGCTTTACGCAGCACTTCAGCTCGTGGCCCGCGGTGATCTCAGCGTAAATGCCCGTGGCGCCGCCCATGGTGAAATCGGCCAGACGCAGTTCCTGCCGCTCAACGTCATCCGTTACGGCGCTGACGGCGACGGCGACGGCCATGTCGACATGGTCCGCTCGCGTGCCGACGCACTGGCGTCGACTGCAAACTTCCTGAAGGGCCATGGCTGGCGTCCGGGTGCTGGTTACCAGCCGGGCGAGCCGAACTTCGTCGCCATCCAGGGATGGAACGCTGCAAGCGTTTATCAGCGCGCCATCGCCTATCTCGGCGCGCAGATCGACGGGAAGTAATCAGAAAAGACTGTAAGTCTCAGGCCGAGGTCTGCTCGGCCTGAACGTCTACGCCGTTAAGCTCGGGGCGCATGAAGTCGCCCTGCTCGTCCATCACCCAAAGTTCGCCGGTCGAAATATCGAACCAGGCGCCATGGACGTCAAGCGCGCCGGTTTCGATCCCGTTGCGAACAAACGGGAACGTCTTCAGGTTGGCAATCGAGTTGCGGATGGAGACGCGCTCCAGCGCGGTCTGCCGCTCGCTTGCCGTCATCAGGTTGTTGCTCTGGATCTGTTCGGCGGCCGGCCTCACCAGCGACATCCAGCGGCCGATGAAGTCACCGGGCGAAAGCGGCTCGAGGTTCGGGTCGAGCGCCGCCTGGATGCCGCCGCAGCGGCCATGGCCCATCACCACGATATTGTCGATCTCCAGCACCTGCACGGCATATTCGATTGCCGCCGACGTACCATGGAACTGGCTGTCCGGCTCGTAGCGCGGCACCATGTTGGCGACGTTGCGGACCACGAACAGTTCGCCCGGACCACAATCGAAGATTGTTTCCGGCGCCGCGCGTGAATCGCAACACGCAATCAGCAGCGTGTGGGGCTTCTGCCCCTTTTCAGCCAGGAGCCGGTAGCGTTCGCGCTCGTCGGTGTAGCGACCGCTCATGAAGTTGCGGTAACCCGCAAGAAGCCTGTTTGGAAAATCGGTCATGGCTAAAACGCTTATCCCTCACCCAGTCGAAGATCAACGGTGCCAGTCGAAGATCAACCGTGATTCTGCGCCAGCGACCTAACGCTGCCGCTTGCTTTGCAGCGGATGCACGAGCCGGCGCATCTGTACCATCGCCATCGGCGTGGAGAGGCTGTTCGCGTCGGTTTCGAGCGTCAGTTCGTCGCCACCGCGCTTGGACGTGCGCGCCAGAATCTCGAATACGCTCGCCGTCGAGAGCTGAAGTGCCCTCTCCTCATCCATGCCCGCGAGGATCCGGCCGGTGAACAAGGCACCCAGCAAATCGCCGAGCCCGTTAGGCGGATTGTCGATCAGGCGGTGCTCGGCGAGCAGCGCATGTTTTCCGGTAAGGTAGAGGTTGCCCGTGCCTCCCGCCATCATCGGCACGGCCGAGGTCACGAGAATGCGAGGCGGACCAAGCGCCACGGCCGCATCCATGATCGCGGCATTGGTTTCGAGCGGGGCGCCCGAGAGCCAGGCGAGCTCGTAGCGATTGGGCGTGGCAATCGTTGCAAGCGGGATCAGCTCGTCACGAATGGCTTCGGCCGTCGGCTGCGGAATGTAAAGCCCCCCAAGGTCGCCCATGACGGGATCGCAGACATAAAGCAGGTCCGGGTTCTTTTCCTTCAGCGCTCGGATCAGGCGCGCCACCGCGCGCGGCTGGTCTGCATTGCCGAAATAGCCCGTCAGCACCGCCTTTACCTCACCCAGCCATGGCGCGCGAATGAGATCGTCTATAGCTTTATCGAAATCTGATTCGGGGAAAGTCAACCGAGTAGAAGGTCCATGACCGGGATGCCACGGAAGAACCACGGTCGGCATAGCCCATACGGGAAAACCAAGCGTTTCCAGGGCGAAAACGGCTGCGCGATTTCCTACCGAGCCTCGTACAACATGGCTGGAAATGACGATGATGGCCTTGCTGCTGTCTTGCATGTGTTTCGCTTCCGGCTTGGCTGGAATGTCAGCTACGTAGGGTCGTTGATCGGTTTTTCGCCTCGGCATGTCAACACGACATCAACGAGGGAAGCAAAGGTTCGCGCTCCGCCCAAGAGCGGCCACCTTGCCACCGCATAAGCAAGACTGCACAAAAGCAATACGACGATAGACCGACCGGGAGGAAAAAGTGGCGGCCAGACAGAATCCGAAGCGGGAAAAGCAGCTCGAAAAGGCACGCCAGCTTTTGGCGGGCAATGAAGGGCCAAGCCTCGACCCCGTCATCCTGTTCGGTCGCGCCAGTGACGATGACCTGGAAAACTACCCGCCGGAAATGCTGGCGCTGGCTGCCAGGCATGCCGGCAAGAGGCTTCAGGCCTGGAGTCGCATCAATCCTGACGTGACGGTCGAAACCGTCGAAGGTGTCGAGCCGAACGGCCAGCAGGTCTCGCTCCTGACGGTCGTCGACCGGAACATGCCGTTCCTGTTCGACTCCGTGATGGGCGAAGTCGCGGCAAACCACCGCGACCTGCTGATGGCGGTCCACCCGATCCTCACCCTTGAGCCCGGCAAGGAGCCGGTGCTTCGCTCGAAGGAGAAGCCGAGCAATCCGGCCCACCATGTCAGCCTGATCCAGATTCACATCGCTCTTCTGGGTGAGGAGCAGGCGAACCATCTCGTTGAGCGGATCCGCTACATTCTCGACCAGGTGCATCTGTCGATCACCGACTGGTCCTCCATGCTGGAAGTTCTCGACGGCGCACAAAAGCAGCTTTCCAGCGCCAAGGGCCGCCGCCAGACCGACCGTGATGAGGCGCTCGCCTTCCTCGACTGGCTGCGGGACGACAACTTCACCTTCCTCGGCATGCGGGAATATGTCTATTCCGGCAAGGGTGCCAACGCCACGGTCGAGCGTGGCAAGGGCCGCGGCCTCGGCATCCTCTCCGACCCGGATGTCCTGGTTTTGCGCCTCGGCAAGGATCAGGTAACAACGACGCCGGAAATCCTCGAATTCCTGGATGGTCCGGATTTCCTCATCGTTACCAAGGCGAACGTAAAATCCGTCGTCCACCGGCGCGTCTACATGGATTATGTCGGGGTCAAACGCTTCGACGAGAAAGGCAATGTCGTCGGTGAGCTGCGCATCGTCGGCCTGTTCACGGCAACGGCCTATACCCATTCCGTCCGCGAAATCCCGCTGCTGCGCGCCAAGGTTTACCGTGTCGAGAGCCATTTCGGCTTCGACCCAGACAGCCATTCCGGCCGCATGCTGCAGAACACGCTGGAATCCTACCCACGCGACGACCTCTTCCAGATCGACACCGACCTTCTTGCCCGCTTCTGCGAGCAGATCATGGAATTGAGCGAGCGCCCGCGAGTCCGCGTCCTGCCACGCATCGACCATTTCGACCGCTTCGTGTCGGTTATCGTTTATGTCCCTCGTGAGGACTACAATTCGATCGTCCGCGAGAAGATCGGCACCTATCTGGCCGACGTCTTCGATGGTCACGTCTCAGCCTATTACCCGGCTTTCCCGGAAGGCACGGCCGCGCGCGTCCACATGATCATCGGTCGGCGCGGGGGCAAGACACCGCGCATCCCGCAGCCCAAGCTTGAGGAAGCGATCCGGCTGATTGCCACGCCATGGGAGGAACGCTTCGCAGCGCTTGCTGACGCTGGCCCGCGCCTTTCTGTGACCAACGCCTTCCAGGAAGCCTTTACGCCGGAAGAAACCTTCGAGGACCTGCCGGACATCGCCGCCTGCGCGAATGGTGAAACGATCCGCATCAATTTCTACCGTCGTCCGACCGATGCCGCCGATACGATCTCGCTGAAGATCTTCCATGCCGAACGCCACCTGTCGCTGTCGCGCCGCGTGCCGCTTCTCGAAAATCTCGGTTTTCATGTCGTCAGCGAGCAGACCTTCGAGATCCATGTGGGTCCTGAGGCACGGCTTGTCGTCCTGCATGACATGGAGCTGCAGCTCGGCAACGAGCGCGCCGTCAATCTCCTGCGCGATGGGCCCCTGCTGGAGGAAGCCTTCCTTTCGGCCTTCAATGGCCTCATCGATAACGACAGCCTCAACCGCCTCGTGTTGCTCGCCGGTCTTTCTGCCCGCGAGATCACGGTGCTGCGCGCCTATTCGCGCTACCTTCGCCAGACGGGCATCGTGTATTCGCAGACCTATATCGCGGACGTCCTCAACAAGTACCCGGGCATCTCTGCCTCCATCTTCCAGCTCTTCCGCGAAGGCTTCGACCCCAAGATCGCCGATAAGGCACGTACAAAGAAGCTGACCGAGCGCCACGCCGAGATCGAAGAAGCGCTCGGCCAGGTGCCGAACCTCGATGAGGACCGCACGCTGCGCCGGTTCGTCAATGCGGTGGATGCCACGCTGCGCACCAACTACTTCCAGCACGACGAAAACGGCCAGCCGAACAGGATGCTGGCCTTCAAGCTCGACCCGAAGCTGCTCGACGGCCTGCCCGAGCCGCGGCCATTCCGCGAGATCTATGTCTATGGCACGGAGGTCGAAGGTGTACATCTTCGCTTCGGCAAGGTGGCGCGCGGTGGCCTGCGCTGGTCGGATCGCGGCGAAGACTACCGCACCGAGATCCTCGGCCTCGTGAAGGCACAGCAGGTCAAGAACGCTGTCATCGTTCCCGTTGGCGCCAAGGGCGGCTTCTTCCCTAAGATGCTGCCGGTGGGCGGCTCACGCGATGCCTTCTTCAACGCCGGCAAGGAGGCCTACAAGACCTTCATCCGCACGCTTCTTTCGATCACCGACAACATCGTCGGCACCGAGGTTGTCGGCCCGGACAACACCGTCCGCATCGATGGTGACGATCCGTATTTCGTCGTGGCGGCCGATAAGGGCACCGCAACCTTCTCCGACACCGCCAACGGGCTGGCGCAGGAAGCTGGATTCTGGCTCGATGACGCCTTCGCCTCTGGCGGTTCGGCCGGTTACGACCACAAGAAGATGGGCATCACCGCCCGCGGGGCCTGGGAGGCGGTCAAACGCCACTTCCGGGAGAAGGACATCGACATCCAGACGACGCCGTTCACGGTCGCCGGTGTGGGCGACATGTCCGGCGACGTCTTCGGCAACGGCATGCTGCTGTCGCGCAAGATCCGCCTCATCGCCGCCTTCGACCACCGCGATATCTTCATCGATCCCGATCCGGACATGGAGAAATCGTTTGCGGAGCGCGAGCGGCTGTTCAACCTGCCGCGCTCGAGCTGGCAGGATTACGACCGCTCGACCCTCTCCGACGGCGCAATGATCATCTCCCGGACGGAAAAGTCGGTGAAGCTGACGAGCCAGGCCGCTGCCGCAATCGGGCTGGAGAAGACCACCGCCACTCCGTTCGAGATCATGACAGCGATCCTGAAGGCCCCGGTCGATCTGCTCTGGTTCGGCGGCATCGGCACTTATATCAAGGCAGCATCGGAAACCGATGCGGAAGTCGGCGACCGTGCCAATGACGCGATCCGCGTCAACGGCACCGAAGTTCGCGCCAGCGTCATCGGCGAAGGCGCCAATCTCGGCGTCACCCAGAAGGGCCGCATCGCCTATTCGCTGAATGGCGGGCGCTGCAATTCCGATGCGATCGACAACTCCGCAGGGGTCAACTCCTCCGACGTCGAGGTCAACATCAAGATCGCCCTGAACCGGGCGATGCAGGACGGCCGCCTGACGCGCGAGAAGCGCAACCAGCTGCTTGCTTCGATGACCGATCAGGTCGCCCATCTGGTGTTGCGCAATAACTACCTGCAGCCGCTTTCGATCTCCCTCACGGAAAAGAAGGGCACCGGCAATCGGGAAGAACTGTCGCGCCTGATGTCGGTGCTGGAGTCCCAGGGCCGGCTGAACCGCGTGGTGGAAACGCTTCCCGATGACGCGGAACTGGCCGAACGCTACCAGTCTGGCCGGCCGCTGACCCGGCCGGAGATCGGCGTGCTCTTGTCCTATTCGAAGATCGTCCTCTTCGATGCCCTGATCGACAGCACCGTCCCGGATGATCCCTACTTCTCAGCCGTCCTGAAGGATTACTTCCCGGCCAAGATGCAGAAGGCGCATGCGGCCGATATCGAAAACCACCGATTGCACCGCGAGATCATCGCCACGACGCTTGCCAACGAAGCAATCAACCGCGGCGGACCCGGCTTCGTGCAGCAGATCAGCGACATGACCGGCGCTACCGCTGCCAATGTCGTGAAGGCTGCCTTCATTGCCCGCGACGGCTTCGACCTGCCGGCCCTCTGGTCTGCGATCGACGCACTTGATGGAAAGATCTCAGGCCAGGTCCAGAACGATCTCTACGCCGCCGTCAGCCGTGTCTTCGTTGGCGCAACCTATCTCATCCTGCAGACCCAGGCCGGTGCCGGCGCCATGGCCGAAACCATTGCCCGGCTGAAGGCGGCACTCAAAGGCATGCGCAGCGCGATCGGCACCCGGGAGATGGTGGAGAATGCCGCCCGCGCCTCCGAACTGGAAGCCCAGGGGGCTCCGGCCGAGCTTGCCCGCGAGATCCTGCTCCTGCCGACCCTGGTACTGGTTCCGGAAATCATGCTGATCGCCGAACGCACGGGCGAAACCTTGGCGCGCGCCGCTGACAGTTACTTCGCCGTCACCGAGAAGTTCCGGGTCGATCGCCTGATCAATGCCGGCGAGCGCATCACGACCTCCGAACACTATGAAAGCCTGGCGCTCTCCCGCAGCTTGCAGCAGATCGGTTCAGCACGCCGCGACATCGTCATCGCCGCCTTGTCCAGCCATCCGAAGGAAAAGAAGCCGATAGAGGCATGGCATGCGGCAGACCGCATCCGCGTCAATCGCCTCGGTGCCGAGATCGTCGCATTGAGCGACGGAAGCGACCTCACGCTGCCGAAGATCACCGTCGCCGCCGGCCTTCTCAACGATCTTGCGCACCGAACGGCGATGTAGGACAAGAGCCGCACAAGGACGGCTGGAGGGTGGGATGGTCGCTCGCGTTGAGGATGTGCCGACGACCGCAAGCCGGCGCGGCATCTGGGGCTGGATGTTGTTCGACTGGGCAGCCCAGCCCTTCTTCACCGTTGTCACCACCTTCATCTTCGGGCCCTATTTCGTGGCCCGCCTCACCGATGATCCAGTCTCCGCGCAGGCAGCGTGGAGCAACATGGCGACGATCTCCTCGATCATCATCGCCGTCTTCTCGCCGATCCTGGGCTCGATCGCCGACCAGTCGGGCCCGCGCAAACCCTGGATCGCCGCCTTTGCGGTGGTGAAGATCACCTGCCTTGCCGCCCTCTGGTTCGCCGAACCGGGCTCGCCGATCATCTGGCCGATGATCTTCATGATCCTCGCCTCGATCGCCGCCGAGTTCTCGACCGTCTTCAACGATTCCATGATGCCGCGCCTCGTGTCGAAGGATGAGGTCGGCCGGATCTCTAACGTTGCCTGGGGGCTGGGTTACCTTGGCGGCATGATCGTGCTGATCGCCGTTGTGACGCTGCTCGCCGCCAATCCGGACACCGGACGGACGCTGATCGGCATTCCGCCGCTCTTCGGGCTCGACCCCGCCCGAGGCGAGGATGCACGCATCACTGGACCGCTCGCGGCCGTATGGTTCTTCCTGTTCATCCTGCCGATGTTTTTCTTCACGCCGGATGCCAAGCAGGGCCTGCCGCTGGCCAGAGCCGTGCGCAGCGGCCTCTCCGAGCTCAAGGGCACGCTGGACGAGCTGCGCCAGCGAAGCGGCATCACCAGATTTCTCATCGCGCGCATGTTCTACCAGGATGGCGTCAACGGCGTCCTGATCCTCGGCGGCGCCTTCGCGGCCGGCATGTTCGGCTGGGCGACGATCGAAATCGGCATCTTCGGCATTCTGATCAATGTCGTGGCGATCTTCGGCTGCATCGTCGCCGGCGCCCTCGATCGCCGGATGGGCTCAAAGACGGTCGTTGTCATCAGCCTGGTGATCTTGGTCGCCGCGACGCTCGGCATCGTCTCCACCGGGCCCGGCTATACCTTCTTTGGCCTGTGGCAACTGCCCGGCGCGGATGCCGGCGGGCTGTTCGGCACTGCCGCCGAAAAGGCTTATGTCGTGTTTGGGTTGTTGATTGGACTGTCGTTTGGGCCGGTGCAGGCGTCGTCGCGATCCTATCTCGCCCGCAGCGTCGCGCTGGATGAAGCCGGGCGTTATTTTGGCATCTATGCCCTGTCCGGCCGGGCAACGAGTTTCCTCGCCACCCTCGCCTTTTCGGCCGTCACCTACGCGACCGATTCAGCCCGCCTTGGAATGTCGACCCTGCTGGTCTTCCTGGTCGGCGGGCTGCTGCTCCTGCTTGCAACACCCTATCCCGCGGATCGTCCCGCAAGATAAATCCTTCTCCCCGCACCCGGGGAGAAGCTGGCTTGAGAGGCGCTTAGTGCCGGAAGTGGCGCATGCCGGTGAAGACCATCGCCACGTCGTGTTCGTTGGCAGCGGCGATCACCTCATCATCGCGCATTGAACCACCCGGCTGGATGACCGCCGTGGCGCCCGCAGCAATGGCGGATAAGAGGCCATCCGCGAAGGGGAAGAAGGCTTCCGAAGCCACTGCCGAGCCCTTGGTGAGCGGCTGCGCCCAGCCCATGGCCTTGGCCGCTTCCTCGGCCTTCAGGCCGGCGATGCGTGCGGAATCGATGCGGCTCATCTGGCCGGCGCCGATGCCGGCCGTCTGGCCATCCTTGGCATAAACGATGGCGTTCGACTTCACATGCTTGGCGACCTTGTACGCGAACTTGAGGTCGGCGAGTTCGGTTTCGGTCGGCGCACGCTTGGTAACCACGCGAAGATCGATGTCCTCGATCATGCCGTTGTCACGGGTCTGCACCAGCAGGCCGCCGGCAACGGTCTTGGCGGTGAGGCCGCGCGAACGCGGGTCAGGCAGGCCGCCGGTCACCAGCAGGCGCAGGTTCTTCTTGGCTGCGATGATCTGCTGCGCCTCAGGCGAGACGTCCGGCGCGATGATGACTTCGGTGAAAAGCTTGACGATCTCTTCGGCCGTTTCGGCATCCAGCAACTGGTTGAGCGCGATGATCCCGCCGAAGGCCGAGGTGGAGTCGCAGGCCAGCGCCCGCAGATAGGCGTCCTTCAGCGTCGGCCCGACAGCCACGCCGCAAGGGTTGGCATGCTTGATGATGGCGCAGGTCGGACCGCTGGTTTCCGGCGCAAACTCGCCGATCAGCTCAAAGGCGCCATCCGTGTCGTTGATGTTGTTGTAGGAAAGCTGCTTTCCCTGCAGGAGCCTTGCCGTCGCAACGCCCGGACGGTTTTCACCCGTCACGTAGAAGCCGGCGCTCTGGTGGGGGTTCTCGCCGTAGCGCATTTCTTCCTTCAGGATACCACCGATGGTGCGGTAGCGCGGGATCTCAATGTCGAGCGCCTCGGCAAACCAGTTGGAGATCGCCGTGTCGTAAGCGGCCGTGCGGGCGTAAGCCTTGGCGGCAAGCTTCTGGCGGAAGGCATACGCCGTCTGGCCGTCGTTGGAACGCAGCGCTTCGATGAGCGACGGATAATCGGAAGGATCGGTGACGATCGTCACGTAGGCATGATTCTTGGCTGACGCGCGGATCATCGCCGGCCCGCCGATGTCGATGTTCTCGACGGTCGTCGGATAATCTCCGCCCGCTGCACGCACTTCCTCGAACGGATAGAGGTTGATGACGGCAAGATCGATGCCTTCGATGCCGTGCTCCTTCATCGCCGCAACATGTTCGGCATCATCACGGATCGACAGCAGGCCGCCATGCACGTTCGGATGCAGCGTCTTGACGCGCCCGTCCATGATTTCCGGGAAACCGGTCACCTCCGAAACGTCGGTTACCGCAAGGCCCGCCGCCGCAACCGCTTTGTGGGTGCCGCCGGTCGACAGCAGCTTTACGCCCTGCTCGATCAGCGCCTGCGCCAGTTCGATGATGCCGGTCTTGTCCGAAACGGAAAGCAGGGCGGTGCGAACTTTCACATGGTCGGGAGCGGGGATTTTTTTGGAAGCGACAGCCATTGCTCTCTCCTGAAAGGCACGGGGCAATATCCGTGCGCGAGCTACGATGGGGCCGGTTACCATAGCTTGGGGAAAGAGGAAACGCCCTATTCGCCGCGGCGCAGCATCCAGCGGATGTCGGTGGTCTCCGGAAGCGTCAGCTCGATCACCAGTTGCTGGCTCGGCCGCACGCCGGAAACATCCGCAAAGAAGATATCCTCGTCGATCATCACATGCAGCCCGGGCGCGGTGAAGATCCAGGTCTCGCCGTCCGGCGCGCGCATGCGAACGCTCTCGTTGTCCTGGCGGGAAAGAGCGATTGCCGGATGGATATGAAAGCGCGCCGCCACACTCAGGATCTCGTCACGCGTCGGTTTTCCTTCCGGCACGATAAGCCGGTCATGTCCCTTGATCTTGTTGCCCTTGGCAGCCAGCCCGATCTCGCGTTGATGGAGATATCCGAACTCGTTCAGGTAACCGTCGTGGCTTGCCCGCAGCCAGTCGTTACCGTGTGGATCCTCCCATCGCTCGACCTGCACGTCCGACACGCCGCCAATGATCAACGGGCCCGTGAGACGTGACTTGGAGAAACGGCTCGACGAGGTTTCGTTCAGCGTGACGGTGGAATGCGCTGCCGTGGAGCGAGCCGCTTCGCGGTAGCTGCGCGAGCCATATTTCGGCGTGCCGGAATTGATGATGAAGCGGTGCCGGCCGGACGACATCTCGAACGACAGGCAGCCGGCATTGGCGCCACGTGACAGGTCGCTCGAGGAGGGGTGCCCGGTATCGACGATGATCGTCGTTCCTTCGGTCGACAGGCGCTGGTAGTTCATGTGCGGCAGCGCCTTGAACGGCTTGCCCGCCGTCTCGTCGTAACGCAGCACGGAGATGAGCTCGCTGGCTGGCGTCCCCGTCGCACCATTGAACAGGGCAAGATCGCCGCCCTGGTGACGGAAGAAACGCAGCGCAGGATACATGCGGTCGATTGCTGGTATCAGCTTCTGCGGCAGGTCGTGGCCGAGATTGATATAGGTCTGGCGCAACGGCAGCAGGTCGATCAGCAGGTCGAGGATGGCGCGCGGGTTGCGCGAAACGTGGCCGCCATCGGCAAGGATCTGCCGCTCCAGTTCGCGGTCCAGCCGGTTGCCCTCGCGGCGAATATAGGCGGCCCGCGTCGGCATGGAGATCGATGCCATCGCAAGTGCGATGCGCATGCGCAGCCGTGCTTCTCCGGCCGGCGTGCACCCGATCAGCTTTCTCAAGTAGCGAACCTGGTAAGCGAGGCTCTTCATGAAGCGGCGATAGAAGCCGGCCTCGGCCCCCTGCAGGATGACGGTGGAATGCGACAGCCAAGCGATCACCCGCTCGGCAAGCACGTTGGCCTCCCAGGCGACACCCCGGCGGCGTTTCCCATGCCTGGCGATCCATTCGCCGACCAGTTGGCGGGCGTGTGCACAGGCCGCTTCCGTCTTGTTGGCACGGATATGCCTCAGCCATGCGAAGGAATGCAGCCGTTCGGCAAAGGCATGCGATGGCAAGTCGACGGTAAATGGCGAATGGCCAAGGGTTTCAAGTACGCGTCCGGCCAGCAGGTAGCGCCCTTCGAGCATCTCTTCGGCCACGAAGGGATCAAGCGCCCTCAGGTCCGTCGGAGCAACGATCAGCCGGTCGGGCACCTGGAGCATGGACGAAGTAACGGCCAGCCGAAATCCGACGCTGCGCCGACAAAGGCGCCGTCCGATCTCCCGCAGGCCGGAAGAGAACATCCTCCGGCGGTCGGCGAGCCGCATCATCAATCTGAATCACTCCACGATGGCTCGGCCGCAGGCCAAGACCGGAATCAATTTTAGCTAAAGCGAAATGGTGCGCTCTTATGGTGAATAAAAGCTTACGAAGCGACCCGGATAACGCTGGCGAGGAAGCCGTCCATGCCACCGGCAAACCGCTCGTCACCCGGCAGCATGGCAGGCGTTGTGCGGAATTCCCCAAGCTTGGTGATGGCCGTCTCAAGGCCCGGCCAGTCTTTCGCTTCCACCGGCACGCGCTGCAGGTGCGGGTTGTCGGCAAGCACCCGTTCGACCAGGTCTTCACCTTCGGCCGGGTCAAGCGAGCAGTTGGAAAACACCACCACGCCGCCCGGCTTCACCAGCGTTACCGCGTGTCGGAGCATCCGCTCCTGGAGCACGGCAAGCTTGCCGATATCTTCCGGGCCCTTCGTCCAGAGCACATCCGGATGCCGGCGCGTTGTTCCGGTCGAAGAACAGGGCGCATCAAGCAGCACGCCGTCGAGAAGCGTGTCCGGCTTGTAGTTGAAGAGGTCGCCACCAATCAGTTCGGCCTGCATGCCGAGGCGCGCGAGATTTTCCTTCAGGCGCGCAAGACGGTTGGGCGACTGCTCCACCGCGGTGACTTCGGCACCCGCTGCGATCAACTGTGCGGTCTTGCCGCCGGGCGCAGCACAAAGATCCGCGATCCGCTTGCCCTTCAGGTCGCCGAACAACTTGGCGGGAATGGACGCGGCTGCGTCCTGCACCCACCATTCGCCTTCGCCATAACCTTCCAGACCCGAGACAGCACCTTCGAAAGCCGCAAGGCGCACGCTGCCGGTCGGCAGCACCTTTCCGTCCAGCTTCTCTGCCCAGCCCTGTGGGTCCGACTTGACGGTGAGGTCGATCGCAGGCGGCACCAGCTGGGCCTCGGCAATCCGCGCTGCTTCATCTACGCCATAGGCAGCCGTCAAACGCTTGGAATACCAGGCCGGTACCGGAGAAACAGCGGCCGTCGCTGCCAGCACCTCATCCTTCTCGCGCACCAGCCGGCGCAGCACGGCGTTCACCAGCTTGGCAAAACGCCGGTTGCGCGGATCACGGTTCGCCTGTTCGACCGCCAGGTCGACAACCGCATGCGACGGCACGTCGAGATGAAGGATCTGTGCCGCTGCGACGACGAGCACATGATGCAACGCCCTTGCGCCTTCCGGCAGCGGCGAATCGATCAGCGACGCAATCGCGGCCTCAAGCCGCGGAAGGTGGCGAAGCGCGGTCGTCAGGATCGCCCGGGTCAGCGCCCGATCCGCGTCACTCAGCGCCTTGTAGGCAGGGTTGCCGTGGGTGAGGTCCAGCATGCCGTCGAGGGAAATCTTCCGCTCGACAACGGCGGCGAGCAGCTTGGCAGCCGTCGCCCGCACTTCAAGGCCGGGCTTGAGCGCCGGCCGGTCTGGTCGAGCACCCTCGGTCTTCTTTTTCGGCTTGAAGTTGGACGAGGTGTTGTTTTTCTTTTCGTTCAAGACCAGGGCCCTTTGCGCGGTTCATCCCGACCGCGGCCCCAGGGTGAGTTGTCACCCGTATTTGGTACGGAACGCGCAGTGCGCTGCGGTCTAGCAGCACGACGGCTTCCCGTCGACCCACCGCCTCCAAAGCCGCTGGAGAAGCCGCCAGCCATCTGCTGGAGCGCCGCGATACGGTTTTCCGTGTTGGGATGGGTCGAGAACAGGTTGTCCATGCGCTCGCCTGAAAGCGGATTGATGATGAACATATGCGCCGTGGCCGGGTTACGCTCCGCCTCGTAGTTCGGGATCACCTGAGCCGAGCCGGCAATCTTGGCAAGCGCCGAGGCAAGCCAGAGCGGGTTGCCGCAAATCTCCGCGCCACGACGGTCGGCCGAATACTCGCGCGTGCGGCTGATCGCCATCTGCACCAGCATCGCGGCAAGCGGCGCCACGATCATCGCCACAAGCACACCGATGAAACCGAGCGGATTGCCGTTGTTCTCGCGGTTGCCGCCGAAGAAGAAGGCGAAGTTGCCGAGCATCGAGATGGCACCGGCAAGCGTCGCCGTGATCGTCATGGTCAGCGTGTCGCGGTTCTGGATGTGCGCCAGCTCATGCGCCATCACCCCCGCCACTTCCTCATGGCTCAAGCGCTGCAAGAGCCCGGTCGACGCGGCCACCGCGGCGTTCTGAGGGTTGCGGCCGGTCGCGAATGCGTTCGGCTGCGGGTTATCGTAGATATAGACCTTCGGCATCGGCAGGCCGGCATTGGCAGCCAGGTCGCGAATCATGTTGTAGAATTCCGGCGCCGTGCGCGCATCGACCTCCTGCGCATGATAGGCCGACAACACCATCTTGTCGGAATTCCAGTAGGAAAACAGGTTCATGCCCGCCGCAATCAGCAGCGCGATCATCATGCCGCCCCTGCCGCCGATCAGGAAGCCAACGCCCATGAACAGGGCCGTCATGAAGGCCAGAAGCATGGCGGTGCGCATTACATTCATCGTCATCTCTCCTTTGCCGGTCTTCAAGAAATTTGTCAGGGGTTTTCTGAAGGTCGGGAACGTCCTAAATATGTGGTCTGATCCATCATC
The DNA here is from genome assembly GCF_023223505.1 of Neorhizobium turbinariae. Taxonomy (NCBI): domain Bacteria; kingdom Pseudomonadati; phylum Pseudomonadota; class Alphaproteobacteria; order Hyphomicrobiales; family Rhizobiaceae; genus Neorhizobium; species Neorhizobium turbinariae. Next base: position 34,850 of record NZ_JALPRY010000021.1, on the reverse strand, counting down.
CTTTTCAATAAACTTCCAGTGATCTTGACCATGCAGAACGCAGACAACGATAACCGCGCCACGGCTCAAGACCCGGTTGCAGAGCCCAAGGTCCTGTCGCCGGCTGCGCAGCGTGCGCTGAAGGAAGCGGAAGAACGTCGGCAGGCCGAAGCCAAGACCGCCATGCCGGAAGAATTTGGCGGACGCGGCGGTGCAGATCCGGCCCGCTTCGGCGATTGGGAAATCAACGGCCGCGCCATCGATTTCTGAGAAGGCATAAATTCCTATTGACGCAATCTCATGTTTGGAATTTATTCCTTGCATGACTCGCGCCCTGCTGCTCGCACTCTTCCTTGTTGGCGCTGCCTCCGCCCCTGCCTTGGCGCGGGAAGAAGTGGCAGGTCCCGTCGCCGCCGAGATCCTGCGGGTGATCGACGGTGATACTTTGCTGGTCGAAGCGCGACCCTGGCCTCAGCAGAAGATGGAAGTCTATGTCCGCATCCGCGGCATCGACGCGTGGGAGATCAAGTCGAAGTGCGCCCGGTTTCGCGAGGCCGGCATGAACGCCCGCCAGGCGCTGGAGATCCTTGCCTCAGCCTCACCTCAGGTCCAGCTCACCCATATCTCCGGCGACAAGTATTTCGGGCGGATCGTCGCCGACGTCATTCTCTCGGATGGGCGCAGCGCCGCCGAAGGCCTTCTGCGCGCCGGCTTGGTCAACGCCTATGACGGCGGGCGCAAACCGCGCGAAGCCTGCCCCATCAACTGAAAAGGCCACCCGGTTTCCCCGGATGGCCTCGCTGGCTTAGCTGGTCTTGTTCTGCCGGTTGGCGATCAGGTCATCCACCACCGCCGGATCGGCAAGCGTGGAGGTGTCGCCGAGAGAGCCAAAATCGTCCTCGGCGATCTTGCGCAGGATACGCCGCATGATCTTGCCGGAGCGGGTCTTCGGCAGGCCCGGCGCGAACTGGATCTTGTCCGGTGCAGCGATCGGTCCGATCTCCTGGCGTACATGCTTGATCAGTTCCTGGCGCAGCGCGTCGTCGCCTTCATGGCCGGACATCAGCGTGACATAGCAATAGATGCCCTGCCCCTTGATATTGTGCGGGTATCCGACAACCGCGGCTTCCGAGACCAGGTTGTGCGAAACCAGCGCCGACTCCACTTCGGCCGTGCCAAGCCGGTGGCCGGAGACGTTCAGCACGTCGTCGACGCGACCGGTGATCCAGTAATAGCCGTCTTCATCGCGGCGGCAGCCGTCACCGGTGAAATACTTGCCCTTGTAGGTGGAGAAGTAGGTCTGGATGAAGCGCTCGTGGTCACCGTAGACGGTGCGCATCTGGCCCGGCCAGGAGTCGGCAATGCAGAGATTCCCGTCTGCCGCACCCTCCAAAATCTTGCCCTCGGCATCAACCAGCTCCGGCTTGACGCCGAAGAAGGGCTTGGTGGCCGATCCTGGCTTCAGGTCGGTCGCGCCCGGCAGCGGCGTGATGAGATGGCCGCCGGTTTCCGTCTGCCACCAGGTATCGACGATCGGGCAACGGGCGTCACCCACCACGTTGTAATACCATTCCCAGGCTTCCGGGTTGATCGGTTCGCCGACCGTGCCGAGAAGCCGAAGGCTGGCACGCGAGGATCGCTTCACGAACTCGTCCCCGGCACCCATCAGCGAACGGATCGCTGTCGGCGCTGTGTAGAAGATGTTGACCTTGTGCTTGTCGATGATTTCCCAGAACCTGCCCTGGTCCGGGAAGTTCGGCACGCCTTCGAACATCAGCGTCGTGGCGCAGTTCGCCAACGGTCCATAGACGATATAGGAATGGCCCGTCACCCAGCCGACATCCGCCGTACACCAGTAGATATCTCCGTCATGGTAATCGAAGGTGTATTCGTGCGTCATGGCGGCAAACACGAGATAGCCACCTGTCGTATGCAGAACGCCCTTAGGCTTGCCGGTCGAGCCGGAGGTGTAGAGAATGAACAGCGGGTCTTCCGCCTTCATCTTCACCGGCTCGCAATGCGGTTTCACCGTTGCGATTTCCTCGTGGTACCAGAGGTCGCGGCCGGTGGCCCAGTTGGTCTTGCCGCCGGTGCGGCGAACCACCAGCACCTTGTTGACGATGACATGCTGGCGCGCCGCGATATGGATCGCCTTGTCGGTATTTTCCTTCAGCGGCACCGGCTTGCCGCCGCGCACGCCTTCATCGCAGGTGATCACGAAGGTCGACTGGCAGTCGACGATACGCCCGCCAAGCGCTTCGGGCGAAAAACCGCCGAACACGACCGAATGCACGGCGCCGATGCGGGCGCAGGCGAGCATCGCGTATGTGGCTTCCGGGATCATCGGCATGTAGATCGTGACGCGGTCGCCCTTCTTCACGCCATGCTTCTTCAAGACGTTGGCGAGACGGCAGACCTGCTCATAGAGCTGGTTATAGGTGATCTTCTTGTCGATATACGGATTGTCGCCTTCCCAGATGATCGCGGTGCGCTCGCCATGGGTCTTCAGGTGACGGTCGATGCAGTTATACGAAACGTTGAGAAGACCGTCCTCGAACCATTTGATCGAGACCTTGCCCTTGAACGAGGTGTTCTTGACCTTGGTGTAAGGCCTGAACCAATCGATGCGCTTGCCGTGCTTGCCCCAGAACTTGTCCGGATCCTCGATGCTCTCCTCGTACCATTTCTCGTACTTGTCCTTGTCGATCAGGGCTTTGGCACGAGCGGACTTGAGAACCGGATACACTTTTTCGGACATTAACTCCTCCTTGTGACAAGCAACTGGCGACTCCACCCGTCAGCAGCTTATCGCCCATACAACAGGAGGAACAAGGTCCACAATTAGACGAAGGGGCAATTTGAGACGCCGACACAACGGAAGATTTACATTCTGTGTCATTTCGATTATACGGCGGTGAATTCCCGGAAATTGTGGTTGATACCCACGGCCCGCGACACCGGCGCGGACGGACAGAGGAACTATACCCATGGCCCAACAATTGCTGATGCCGAAAGCCACCGCCGTCTGGCTTGTCGATAACACCGCACTTTCGTTCGACCAGATCGCGCAGTTCTGCAAGCTTCACCCGCTTGAGGTGAAGGCAATCGCTGATGGCGAAGCGGCCCAGGGCATCAAGGGCCTCGACCCGATTGCCACCGGCCAGCTTTCCCGCGATGAGATCCAGCGCGGCGAAAAGGACGTCAACTACAAGCTCAAGCTGCTTGAGCCGAAGGTGCGCGTGCCGGAAACCAAGCGCCGTGGCCCGCGCTACACGCCGGTTTCCAAGCGCCAGGACCGCCCGAACGCCATTCTCTGGCTGGTTCGCAACCATCCGGAACTGAAGGACGCGCAGATCTCGCGTCTCGTCGGCACCACCAAGTCGACGATCGAGCAGATCCGCGAGCGCACCCACTGGAATTCCACCAACCTGACGCCGATGGACCCCGTGACGCTTGGCCTCTGCAGCCAGATCGATCTCGATCTCGAAGTGGAGAAGGCATCCAAGGGCCGTCCGCTGCCGACCGCTGCCGAACTCGGCGCATCGTTGCAGCCGGCAACCGAGACCGAAAACCTCGACTTCAGCTACCGCAGCCCGCGTGAAGAAGAAAAAGAAATCGATGCCGATGCCGTCTTCGCGAAGCTCTCTTCGCTCAAGTCGACCCGCCGCGACGAGGATGAAGACGAAGATCGCTTCTGAGCACCGTCTCCAGGATCATACGAAAGCCGCGGGATCAGCTGATCCCGTGGCTTTTTTGTTTCAGGCGCTCTGCTTCAGGCTGCCGCCGTCCTTCGCATAACCGTTTTCCTTCAGGATCGTCGTGATCTCGTCGAGCACCGTCGGATCCTCGATGGTTGCCGGCATCTTCCACGGCATGTTGTCGGCGATCTTCTGCATCGTGCCACGCAGGATCTTGCCTGACCGCGTCTTCGGCAGCTTGTGCACCACCATCACGGTCTTGAAGGCCGCCACAGGTCCGATCTCGCTCCGGACCATGTTCGTCACTTCCTTGGCGATATCAGCTGTTTCCCGTGAAACATGGTTCTTCAGCACCAGGAAACCGCATGGAATCTGCCCCTTGGTGGCATCGTGGACGCCGATGACCGCACATTCGGCAACATCGGGGTGTTTGGCGCAGACTTCCTCCATGGAGCCGGTGGAAAGCCGGTGCCCCGCGCAGTTGATGATGTCATCGGTGCGCGCCATCACGAAGAGATACCCCTCTTCGTCGATCACGCCAGCATCCGCTGTCTTGTAATAGCCGGGAAACTCTTTCAGGCAGGCGTCGCGGAAGCGATCATCCGCGTTCCAGAAGCTGACCAGGCAGCCGGGAGGCAGCGGCAGCTTGATGACGATGTTGCCAAGCATGCCGCGCGGCACCGGCTTGCCCTCGTCATCCAGCACGTCGAGCGCATAGCCTGGCATCGGCTGTGTCGGCGAACCATGCTTGACCGGCATGAGACCAAGTCCAACGGTGTTCGCGACGATCGGCCACCCGGTCTCTGTCTGCCACCAGTGGTCGATCACCGGCACCCTCAGCTTCTCCTCGGCCCAGCGCAACGTCTCAGAGTCTGCCCGTTCACCGGCGAGGAACAGCGCCCGCATGCCGCTGAGGTCGTAATGCTGGATGAGCTCGCCATCCGGATCATCACGGCGAATCGCCCGGAAGGCGGTTGGTGCCGTGAACAGCACCTTCACGTCATGGTCGCGGACGACGCGCCAGAAGGTACCGGCATCGGGCGTGCCTACCGGCTTGCCTTCGAAGATGACGCTGGTATTGCCCGTCAGCAGCGGCGCGTAGACGATATAGGAATGGCCGACGACCCAGCCGATGTCGGAAGCGGTCCAGAACACCTCGCCCGGCTTCATGCCGAAGATGTTGAACATGCTCCACTGCAGCGCCACCATGTGCCCGCCATTGTCGCGCACGACCCCCTTGGGCTGGCCAGTGGTGCCGGATGTGTAGAGGATGTAGAGGGGATCGGTCGCCTTGACCGGCACGCAATCGACCTGCCGGCCTCGCGCCTTGGAAACGGTTTGAGCAAAATCGAGCTCGCCTCGTTCGGCGCTGAGTTCCGCCCGGAGCTGCGGTCGCTGCAGGACAAGGCAGTTCTTCGGCTTGAGGCGCGCCATCTCCACCGCCTGGTCGAGAAGCGGCTTGTAGGCAACCACCCGCCCCGGCTCGAGGCCGCAGCTCGCGCTGATCACCAGTTTCGCTTCCGAATCGTTTAGGCGGGCGGCGAGCTCCTGCGCGGAAAACCCGCCAAAGACGACGGAATGCACCGCACCAATGCGAGCGCAGGCCAGCATGGAAAACACTGCCTCGGGAACCATCGGCATGTAGATGACGACGCGGTCGCCCTTTTGGATGCCGAGATCAAGCAGGGTGGCAGCAATTGCCTGAACCTCGATCAGCGTCTCTGCATAGGTGAAGGTACGGGTCTCACCCGTCATGGCGCTGTCGTGGATGAAGGCGCGCTGGTTGCCGCGTCCGGCGGCCACGTGCCTGTCGAGACAGTTATAACAGGTATTGGTTTCGCCCCCGACGAACCAGCGCCCATAAACGCCTTGCTCGGGATCGAAGATCTTCTCCGGCTGCTTGAACCAGTCGATTGCTTCGGCGGCTTTCCCCCAGAACCCTTCCGGATCCTGCTGCCAGCCACCGTATACCTCGAAATAGCGGCTCTGCATCTGCTCCTCCCGTTACACTGCGCTGCCTAGATGCAGCTAATCTAAAGTGTCGGGAAGGTTGGGGGAAGCCCGACCAAGGGCTAGTAGCTCGTGTCAGCGCGACCCGAAGATAGCCGAACCGACGCGCACACTGGTTGCGCCGAACTCAACAGCTGTTTCAAAGTCACCCGACATGCCCATTGAAAGCTTCTCCACGCCACACTCTTTGGCGAGCTTCTGCAGCAGCGCGAAATGTGGTCCAGGGTTCTCTTCGGCCGGGGGGATGCACATCAGCCCTTCGATCGCGAGCCCCAGGTCGTTGCGGCAAAACTCCACGAACTGCACTGTTTCCTTGGGATCAATCCCGGCCTTCTGCGGCTCGAGCCCGGTGTTCACCTGCACGTAGAGCTTCGGCGCCCTGCCCTGCTTCTTGATCTCCTCACAAAGTGCCCGGGCGATCTTCTCGCGGTCCACCGTTTCGATGACGTCGAACAACGCCACGGCGTCGGCTGCCTTGTTGGACTGCAACGGGCCGATCAGGTGCAGTTCGATATCCGGCGTCTCAGCCTTCAGCTCCGGCCACTTGCTTTGGCTTTCCTGCACGCGGTTTTCGCCGAACACGCGCTGGCCGGCGGCAATGACCGGGCGGATGGCATCGGCATCGAAGGTCTTCGACACCGCCACAAGACTCACCGAACCTGCCGGACGCTTTGCGTATCTCTCCGCCTTTGCGATCCGCGACCTGACATCCTGTAGCCGTTCTTCGACGCTCATGATCAACCGCCTTCCACTATTTCTTGCAAGCTGCGGGCTTAGCGCTCATATAGGCTGGTGCCAAGGGTCTTTGCCTTGAACCTGCCGCTCTCCCGCCCTCAAAACTTGACGCTTGCAGGGTTTCGTGGTGAAGGTCACCCAACTTTTTCCTGCTTTTCCCGGAATTTCATCGAAATGGCGACTGAACGTTATAACCCGCGCGATGCCGAACCTCGTTGGCAGCAGAAGTGGAACGAGGCGAAGGTTTTCGAAACCGACAACAGCGACCCGCGCGAGAAGTACTACGTCCTCGAGATGTTCCCGTATCCGTCGGGCCGCATCCACATGGGCCATGTGCGCAACTACGCGATGGGTGACGTCGTCGCCCGTTATAAGCGCGCCCGCGGTTATAACGTGCTGCATCCCATGGGCTGGGACGCTTTCGGCATGCCGGCCGAAAACGCCGCACGCGATAACAAGACTCACCCGAAGTCCTGGACCTACCAGAACATCAAATCGATGAAGAAGCAGCTGAAGGCCATGGGTCTTTCGCTGGACTGGTCCCGCGAGTTCGCAACGTGCGATGTCGAATATTACCAGCGCCAGCAGCACCTCTTCCTGGACATGATGGAAAAGGGCCTGGTCTACCGCAAGCAGTCGAAGGTCAACTGGGACCCGGTCGACCAGACGGTTCTGGCCAACGAACAGGTTATTGACGGTCGCGGCTGGCGCTCTGGTGCGCTGGTTGAACAGCGCGAACTGGTGCAGTGGTTCTTCAAGATCACTGAATTCAGCCAGGATCTCTTGGACGCGCTGGATGATCTCGACCAGTGGCCGGAAAAAGTGCGGCTGATGCAGAAGAACTGGATCGGTCGCTCCGAGGGTCTGACGATCCGCTGGGAAGTCGTGCCATCCACCGCGCCGGCCGGCGAAAGCGAGATTACCGTTTATACCACGCGTCCGGACACGTTGTTCGGCGCCTCCTTCGTGGCGATTGCCGCCGATCACCCGATTGCCAAGGCAGCCGCGGCGAAGAATCCGGCTATCGAAGAGTTCGCCGAAGAATGCCGCCGCCAGGGCACCTCGCTTGCCGCGCTTGAAACGGCTGAAAAGAAGGGCATCGACACCGGCATTCGGGTCAAGCATCCGCTGGATCCCTCGTGGGAACTGCCGGTTTATGTCGCAAACTTCGTGCTGATGGACTACGGCACGGGGGCCATCTTCGGCTGCCCGTCTGGCGACCAGCGCGACCTGGACTTCGCACGCAAATATGGCCTGCCGGTCGTACCGGTTGTGATGCCGGCCGATGGTGATGCGGCAAGTTTCACGGTGGGGGACACCGCCTATACCGACGACGGCGTGATGATCAACTCGCGCTTTCTGGACGGCAAGAGCACCGACGAAGCCTTCCAGATCGTCGCCGACAAGCTGTCTGGGACCATGCTCGGCAACATGCCGCAGGGCGAGCGCAAGGTGAACTTCCGCCTGCGTGACTGGGGTATCTCGCGCCAGCGTTACTGGGGTTGCCCGATCCCGGTCATCCATTGCGATGACTGCGGTGTCGTGCCGGTGCCGAAGAAGGACCTGCCGGTTCAGCTGCCGGACGATGTCACGTTCGACCTGCCCGGCAACCCGCTCGACCGCCACCCGACCTGGCGCCATGTGGCCTGCCCGCAATGCGGCAAGGATGCCCGTCGCGAAACCGACACCATGGACACCTTTGTCGATTCGAGCTGGTACTTCACCCGCTTCACGGCGCCGTGGCAGGACGATCCGACGGATCCGGCCGCTGCCAACCATTGGCTGCCGGTGGACCAGTATATTGGCGGCATCGAGCACGCGATCCTGCACCTGCTCTACTCGCGTTTCTTCACCCGCGCGATGCGCGAAACCGGCCACGTGGACGTCAAGGAGCCGTTCAAGGGCCTCTTCACGCAGGGCATGGTGGTTCACGAGACCTACCGCCGCGGTGTAGGGCAGGCGGGTGAGTGGGTTTCTCCGGCCGACATCAAGATCGAGGAGATCGACGGCAAGCGCCGCGCGACGATGTTGAATACCGGCGAGGAAGTCACCATCGGTTCGATCGAGAAGATGTCCAAGTCGAAGAAGAACGTGGTCGACCCCGACGACATCATCGCCTCCTATGGCGCTGATACGGCTCGCTTCTTCGTGCTGTCGGATTCGCCGCCGGATCGTGACGTGATCTGGTCGGAAGCTGGCGTTGAAGGGGCGCATCGCTTCACGCAGCGCCTGTGGCGCCTGATTTCGGAAGCCGCCGCCAACCTGAAGACGGTTGAGCGCAAGCCGGCTAAGGAAGGCGAGGGGCTTGCCATCTCGCAGCTGGCCCACAAGACGCTGAAGGCCGTCCAGGCCGACCTGGACAAGCTTGCCTTCAACAAGGCCGTGGCGCGCATCTATGAACTGGTGAACGCGCTTGCTGCTCCGCTTACGGACGTTGCTGCAGGCAAGGGTGACGAGGCCTACCGCGCCGCTGTTCGTGACGCAGCGGAGATCCTCATCCAGATCGTGGCACCAATGACGCCGCATCTGGCCGAGGAGTGCTGGGCGGCGCTTGGCAACCAGAACATGCTCGCGCATGCCGCATGGCCGCAGTTCGATGAGGCGCTGACGGTTGAAAACGATGTAACGGTGCCTGTGCAGATCAACGGCAAGAAGCGTGCTGAATTGACAATCGCACGCGACGCGGATCAAACTGCCGTCGAAGCGGCGGTTCTCGCGCTGGATGCGGTGAAGGCGGTTCTTGAAGGCCGCGCGCCGAAGAAGATCATCGTCGTCCCACAGAGGATCGTGAATATTGTCGTCTGACCGTTCGTTCCGCCGCCTCGGGCTCGCCGCTGGTCTTGCCGTTCTGACGCTTCTGGGCGGCTGCCAGGTTCGGCCGCTTTATTCCGAATCAGCCGGCACTGGCGAGCGCCTTGCTGCGGTGAGCTTCGCGGCGCCGAAGGGCAGGGTGGAGCAGGTGGTTCGTAACCACCTCGTTTTCCTCAGCACCGGTGGCTCAGGCCCGGCCGAACGACCAGCCTATAACGTCACACTGGATGTGACGAGCACCGCCTCGAGCATCATTGACGACGAGGATGAAGATAACGTCTCGCCGAGCGGCATTCCGGTACCCGGGCGTGTCCAGGTGTCGGGCACCTATACCCTTACCCGGATCAGCGACGGTCAGGTCCTGAAGTCCGCGAAGCGCGAAGTCGTGGCGCAGATGGACGTCTCCGGTCAGGGTTTTGCGAAGGTTCGCGCCATTCGTGACGCAGAAAACCGAGCCGCGCGGGAACTGGCGGAATTCATTCGCGCGGAGATCGCCATCGTGCTGGCACGCGAGTCCCAGGCGGCATGGTCGAAATAAAGTCCCACGAGTTCGACCGCTTCGCCGAGCGGAGCAGCGATCTCTACCGGATTTTCGTGATCTACGGACCCGACCGTGGGCTCGTCTCCGAACGCGCGAAAGTCATTGCTGGCAAGACGGGTGTCTCACAGGACGACCCGTTTGCGATGCTGAAGCTTGATGTTTCCGATCTTCAGGGTGATCCCGGACGGTTGCTTGACGAGGTGAACTCGCTGGGGCTGTTCGGCGGGTCGAAGCTCGTTTGGCTGCGGGGCGCGGCAAATGAAAAGCCGTTGCTGGACGCTATCCAGGTGCTGGCATCCGGCCCACCACCTGCAAACATCCTCATCATTGAGGCCGGCGACCTGAAGAAGGGCAGTGGCCTACGCAAGATTGCCGAGCCCGCCAAGGGTATCGCCGTCATTCCCTGTTACGCTGATGACATCCGCTCGCTCAACGCCCTGATCGATACGGAACTGGCGGGGGAGGGGCTTCGCATCAGCGCCGATGGGCGCGAACGGCTGCTTGAATTGCTTGGGGGCGACCGAGTCGCCTCGCGCAACGAGATCCGCAAGCTGGCTCTCTATTGCCGCGGAGCCGGGGTGATTGAGGAACAGCATGTCGATGAGATCATCGGTGATGCCAGCGCCATCTCAGCAGACGAGGCCGTTGACGCAGTGCTGACCGGTGATCTTGCCGCGCTTCACCGCACGATGCAAAAGATTTCGACATCCAAGACGCCGCTCTTCCTGGTGCTCCAGTCCTGCCTCAAGCAGTTCCAGCTTCTCGACCTGATGAAGTCCGAGATGGAGGAAAAGAAGCTGCCGCCAGCCCAGGTGATGATGACGCTCGGCCGGCATATCCACTTCAAGCGCAAGCCGCTGGTGGAGAAGGCGTTGCGAACCTGGAATCCGACCGCATTGGCGCGCGAGACCGAGCGTCTGCAGCACGCAATCCTTTCAAGCCGCCAGAAGCAGAGCCTGGAAGCGAGCGTGGTTTTTCATGCCCTTCTGGCCGTCGCGGTGCAGTCGGGCCGATAGGTTACCGGCGCTCCAGCAACCGGCAAACCTCTTCTAATTGTTCCAGGCTGCGGTAACCGATTCGGATGTGACCGCCACCATTCTTGTGGTTGATGCGGACATCCAGGCCCAGCGCGTCAGACAGCGTACGCTCCAGCGCCAGCGTATCGGAATCCTTTTCCTCCTTGCGCGAGGCGGAAGCGGGCTCGGATTGAGCCTTGATGTCGTTCTGGGCTAGCCGCTCGGCATCACGCACCGACATTCCCTTGGCAACGATGGTGCGCGCCAGCGCTGCGGGGTCGGAGGTAGTGATGAGCGCGCGGGCATGACCCGCTGAGAGACTGCCTGCCGCGACCATATCCCGCACGGGCTCTGGCAGCTTCAGCAGACGCAGGCTGTTTGCCACATGGCTACGGCTCTTGCCGATGATCTCGCCCAAATCGTTCTGCGTGTATCCGTGCTCCGCTATCAACTGCTCGTAGCCGAGCGCTTCTTCGAGCGGGTTGAGATCAGCACGCTGGACGTTCTCGACTATGGCGATCTCAAGCGCCGTGCGATCATCCACATCGCGAACGATAACCGGGATCTCGACCAGTCCAGCCAACTGCGCCGCACGCCAGCGACGTTCACCGGCGATGATTTCATACTGGTCGCCGCCCTTGTTGCGGACCACGACCGGCTGCACAATCCCATGCTGGCGGATCGAGCTTGCCAGGTCCTGCAGGTCGCTTTCCACGAAGTTGCGGCGCGGGTTGCGGGGGTTGCGCGAGATATGCTCGATCGGCACCATCCGGTCAGGATTGACGGTCGGCGCCGGAGCATTCGCCGGCACCGGCTGGTCCATCTCGCCGATCAGCGCGGCAAGACCACGCCCAAGCCGTCGCTTCGATAGATCATCACTCATTGCTCAACCCTGTGTTTAGAAGCGCATCAGGCGGCTTTACGCCGACGCTCTCTTTGAATGACTTCCGATGCCAGCTGAAGATATGCCTGGCTACCGGCGCATTTGAGATCATACAAGATCGCTGGTTTACCATGAGACGGCGCCTCGGAAACCCGGACATTGCGCGGGATCAGCGTATGGTAAACCTTCTCCCCCAGATAGGTGCGTACATCGCTGACGACCTGTTGGGCGAGGTTGTTGCGGGCGTCGAACATGGTCAGGACGATGCCCTGGATATCGAGCGACGGGTTCACCGTCCGACGGACTTGGTCCACCGTCTCCAAAAGCTGGCTCAGGCCTTCAAGCGCAAAGAACTCGCATTGCAGCGGCACAAGCACGGAATGGGCCGCTGCCATGGCGTTCATTGTCAACAGGTTGAACGACGGCGGACAATCGACAAGAATGTAGGAATAAGCGCGCGCCTCTTGGCTTTGCAGCGCGCGCCGGAGCTTGAATGCACGGTCGCTATCTTGCGCGATCTCCATCTCGAAACCGAGCAGGTCCATTGTCGACGGCACGATCGACAGGTTCGGAACCGCCGTCGCCTGCACAGTTTCCGGAATGGAGTTGAATCCCATCAACAGGTCGTAGGACGAGAGCTTTCGATCCCGGCGTTCGATACCCAACCCTGTGCTCGCATTGCCCTGTGGGTCCAGGTCAATGATCAGCACCTGCTCGCCAATGGCGGCAAGGGCGGTCGCCAGATTGATCGCTGTTGTGGTTTTACCAACGCCGCCCTTTTGATTGGCGATCGTAATGATCCGGTTCTTGTCGAACATGCTGCACCTTAGTTCAAGGTTACCTGCGTGTCAGGTTAGTGACCTCAAGGATCACCGAGTCCTGCTCAACCGCACTTCGGTGTTCTACCAGATCAAAAGTCCATCGACCATGCGCTTTTCGGATCTCGCTCGCGTAATCCCGCCCTTTATGGAAAAAGGCTTTGGTCGGACTCCCTTTCATCCAAGGTTCCGAAAGCTCCAAAAGCATGTCCAGGTCCGCCAGAGCTCGTGCGGAAATCGCGTCCGCAGTGGGAATGATGGCGTGTGCAGCATCGATCCGCATGGGATGAACCGAGCCGCGGGCGCCGGTTTGATTCAGCGCAACCCGCAGAAAAGCACACTTCTTTTGATTGCTCTCCACCAAATTTACCCATCCATCTCCGAGTTCCGCAAGAAGAATCGCGGTGATGACACCAGGAAAGCCGCCGCCAGAGCCAAGATCGACCCACTGCTGTGGCTGGGGTGACAGCTGGAAGATCTGCGCACTGTCAGCGATGTGGCGGTTCCAGAGTTCGTCCAGCGTGGACGGCGCCACGAGGTTGATCGTGCGGGCCCATTTAGAAAAAAGCGCCGCAAAATGCTCGAGCCTCTGTTGCGTTTCACGTGAAACACTTCTTCCGTTTAACTGCATCAGGAGACTCGTTTAAGGCGACTATCCGCGCTTTCCCGCTTTTTAAGAAGTGCAAGGATGAGGGCGAGGGCCGCCGGCGTCATTCCATCCACACGAGCGGCTTGGGCGAGGTTTACCGGTGCAGCCTTTCCAAGCTTGAGCTTCAACTCGTTGGACAGGCCGGGCAGCGCTGAGAAGTCAAAATCGCCCGGGATGATGCGCGCTTCATCCTTACGCGTCGCCGATATGTCTGCGGCCTGCCGCTCCATATAAACTGCGTAAGACGCCTCAATCTCCAGCGCCTCGGCAACCTTTGGAGCCAAGTTGCCCAGCTCAGGCCATACCTTGGATAAACCGGAAAGAGATTGCTCCGGATAAGACAGTAGCTCATATGCCGAGCGACGCTGGCCGTCCTGGTTGATCTTGATGCCGTGCAGCTTGGCTTTGTTCGGCGTCAGTGTCATAGTCCGAAGCAATTCGCGGCCTTGTTCAAGATCACGTTGATACCTTTGAAAACGCAGTTCACGTTCAGGTCCGACACAACCGAGCTCGATACCAGCGCCCGTCAAACGGATATCGGCGTTATCCGCCCGGAGCGAAAGCCTGTACTCGGCGCGCGAGGTGAACATTCGGTATGGTTCCGTAACCCCTTTAGAGGTGAGGTCATCAATCATGACGCCGATATAGGAGTCTGCACGTCCAAAGACGTAAGCCTCTGCGCCACTTGCTCGACGAGCCGCATTCAAGCCGGCAACAAGCCCTTGCGCGGCTGCTTCTTCATAACCGGTTGTTCCGTTGATTTGGCCCGCGAGAAACAAGCCGTTGATCTTTTTCACTTCCAGCGCCGCCGTTAGCTCGCGCGGATCAACGTGGTCATACTCGATCGCGTAACCAGGCTGCGAGATTTCGACACATTCCAACCCAGGAATGGTCCGAATGAAAGCTTCCTGAACTGCGGCGGGCAGCGATGTCGAAATGCCATTTGGATAAACAGTCGGATCATCCAGACCTTCCGGCTCGAGGAAAACTTGATGCCCGTCGCGCTCGCCGAAACGTACGATCTTGTCCTCGATCGACGGACAGTAACGCGGACCGACGCCCTCAATCTGCCCGGAGTACATCGCCGACAGATGGATATTGTCCGAGATGATCTTGTGCGTCGCATCCGTGGTGCGCGTAACTCCACACTCGATCTGCGGTGTCGTGATTCGGTCAGTCATAAAGGAAAACGGAACCGGATCTTCATCCGCAGCCTGGCTTCCGATGCTCTGCCAGTCAATCGTCCGTCCGTCAAGACGTGCCGGCGTGCCTGTTTTCAAGCGACCCAGTTTCAATCCGAAGCGCGACAGGGTGTCGGACAGACCCATTGATGGCGCTTCGCCCACGCGGCCAGCCGGAATTTTTTCGCTACCGAGATGGATTAACCCACGCAGAAAAGTGCCGGTCGTCAGGACAACCGTTCCGCATGCGAATCGACGGCCGTCCTTCATGACCACTCCGGCGACGCGATCATTCTCGATGTCGAGATCAAAGGCATCGCCCTCAATGACATCAAGGTTCGGATGCTGTTCAATCTCACGCTGCATCGCCAGACGGTAAAGCTTTCGGTCCGCCTGCGTGCGTGGTCCGCGAACAGCTGGACCCTTCTTCCGGTTCAGTAGACGAAATTGGATACCGGCAGTATCAGCGACACGTCCCATCAACCCATCGAGCGCATCGACTTCACGAACAAGATGCCCTTTCCCCAATCCACCGATGGCAGGATTGCAGGACATGACGCCGATAGTTGCGCGCTTATGGGTAACGAGAGCCGTTCTGGCGCCGAGACGTGCGGCGGCGCTCGCTGCCTCGCATCCAGCATGGCCACCACCGATCACGATAACATCGTAACTCATCTTCATTCCTGTTCGATGAAACACAAAGGTTTCACGTGAATCACTTCCCGATGCAGAACTGAGAGAATATGACGCCGAGAAGTTCCTCGACATCAACGCGGCCCGTAATGCGTCCAAGGGATGTCGCAGCACCCCGCAAATTTTCTGCCCGGACGTCGAGTTCTGTGCCGTTTAGCGCGTCCTGAATAAAATGGGAAGCCTCTTTGAGGTAGTGGACGTGACGCTGACGACCGGGGACCAGACCGCCGGACCAGGTTTGTTTCACCTTCGTGGCGATGAGATCGCGGAGTTTGTCCAGACCATCCCCGGTCTTCGTGGAGATACAGAGGTCATAGGCCGTCCGATGAACATGCTGATCCAGTTTGGTTCCCACCTTCAACACTTCAGCATCGCCAGTCACTGCAAACTGTTGCGGGTCCGAATCAATCTCCTGAAGAAGCAGAACAAGATCTGCTTGTTCGAGCGTATCCTTCGCACGCCGCACACCTTCACGTTCCACGACGTCATCTGTTTCCCGGATACCGGCCGTGTCAAAGAAACGCACGAGATAGCCATCGATATCAAGATCAACGTGCAGCACATCACGCGTCGTGCCTGCGATGTCCGTAACAATCGCAACATCGCGCTTGGCCAAGGCGTTGAGCAGGCTGGACTTTCCAGCGTTTGGTGGGCCAACGATCGCCACCTTGTAACCGTCGCGGATGATCTCACCCGCCTTCGCTTCCGCCAGATGTTGTTCAACCTCTAGATAAAGATCCCCGACCTCAGCCCAGACCTGATCCGATACCGAGCCTGGTACATCTTCCTCATCTGCAAAATCGAGTTCGGCCTCGATCAACGCCCGCGCTTTCGTCAGCCGCTGCGCCCATTCCATGTATAACGCTGACTGTCCACCAAAACTCTGCTCGACCGCCAAGCGCCGCTGCATTTCGGTCTCGGAGGCTACGAGATCTGCCAGCGCCTCGGCTTCCACCAGATCGCGCTTACCGTTCTCGAAGGCCCGCCGGGTGAACTCTCCAGCTTCCGCAAGCCGCAGACCCGGCAGTGCCTCCAGCGCACGATAAACAGCGGCGACAACCGCGCGGCTGCCATGCAGATGAAGTTCGACGCAGTCTTCGCCGGTAAAGGAGGCAGGGGCCTGGAAAACCAGAACGAGCGCCTGGTCGATCATCTGGCCTTGAGCATCCCGCACCGTCCTCAGCACCGCCTTACGCTGCTCCGGCAGAGGGCCGACGAGTGCCGCTGCAGCATCGAGTGCTTTAGGACCACTGATTCGCAATACCGCGACGCCGGCTGGAAGCGCTCCGCTGGACAAGGCGTAGATCGTATCAGTCATGGCGTGTCCCTTCGATCTCCATTTACACAGGTCCAACAAACAAAAAAACGCCCGGTCTTGCCGAGCGTTCTTCATCTGGAATCCGGCTAAGGATCAAGTGTTCATCGAGTCGAAGAAGTCGCCGTTCGTCTTGGTCTGCTTCAACTTGTCGATGAGGAACTCGATTGCATCCGTGGTGCCCATCGGCGCCAGGATACGACGCAGCACGAAGATCTTCTGGAGATCCTGTCGCGGAACAAGCAGGTCTTCCTTGCGCGTGCCGGACTTAAGAATGTCCATGGCCGGGAAGATACGCTTGTCGGCAACCTTGCGGTCGAGCACGATTTCCGAGTTACCCGTACCCTTGAATTCTTCAAAGATAACTTCGTCCATGCGGCTGCCGGTATCGATGAGCGCGGTCGCGATGATCGTCAGCGAACCACCTTCTTCGATGTTGCGGGCGGCGCCGAAGAAACGCTTCGGGCGCTGCAGGGCGTTGGCATCCACACCACCGGTCAGAACCTTGCCGGAGGAGGGCACAACCGTATTGTAGGCGCGTCCTAGGCGCGTGATCGAGTCGAGCAGGATCACGACATCGCGCCCATGTTCAACCAGGCGCTTTGCCTTTTCGATCACCATTTCGGCGACCTGCACGTGACGAACGGCCGGTTCATCGAAGGTGGAGGAGACGACTTCACCGCGCACCGAGCGCTGCATGTCGGTGACTTCTTCCGGACGCTCATCGATCAGAAGAACGATCAGGTAACATTCCGGATGATTTGCGGTAATCGAATGGGCAATGTTCTGCAGCAGAACGGTTTTACCCGTCCGTGGCGGCGCGACGATCAGGCCACGCTGGCCTTTGCCGAGCGGCGCCACGAGATCGATGACACGCGGCGAAAGATCGCGGGAGGTCGGAACCTCGAGCTCCATCTTGAAGCGCTCATTCGGATAAAGCGGCGTCAGGTTGTCGAAATGAACCTTGTGGCGGATTTTTTCCGGGTCATCGAAATTGATCGTGTTGACCTTGAGAAGCGCAAAATAACGTTCGCCTTCCTTCGGGCCGCGGATCGGGCCTTCCACCGTGTCGCCGGTCTTCAGCGAGAAGCGGCGGATCTGCGAGGGCGAAATGTAGATGTCGTCCGGGCCCGGCAGGTAGTTGGCATTGGCCGAACGAAGGAAGCCGAAGCCGTCCTGCAGTACTTCCACAACGCCTTCACCGATGATCTCCACATCCTGGCTCGCCAGAACCTTGAGGATCGCGAACATCAGCTCTTGCTTGCGCATCGTGCTGGCGTTCTCGACCTCCAGCGATTCCGCGAAGGTCAGCAAATCGGTTGGAGATTTGCTTTTGAGTTCTTGAAGCTTCATTTCAGCCATGAAGGGGACCACACAAGTATTTCGGGGAGATGTAGGCGTGAGGGTGAAATTCGCTACCGCGGAAGATGATCCGGGACGAGGGAAAATACACGCATGCCACGAGATGAGGTGGAGGCAAAATAGCGACTCACTTGGGACACCGCAAGAGGCAAATGCAGGTCAAACGACAAGAAACGGCGTTAGAACGGCTTCACGATCACCAGAATGACGATCAGGATCATCAAAAGCGTCGGCATTTCGTTCATCAGGCGCCAGTAGCGGGCAGTCTTGCGCGGACCATCGGCGGCAAAGCTGCGCACCGCCTTGCTGAACAGCATGTGCACGCCGGTCAGCAACACCACGAGCAGGATCTTGGCGTGCAGCCATCCCCCCTGGAAATTATAGGCTTCCGAGGCGAGGTAAAGGCCGAGCAGCCAAGTGATCATCATCGCCGGGTTCATGATGATCTTCAGCAGTCGCTGCTCCATCATCTTGAAGGTTTCCGACTGGGCCGAACCGGGCTCGGCATCGGTGTGGTAGATGAACAGCCGCGGCATGTAGAGCATCCCCGCCATCCAGGAGATCACGGCGATCACGTGAAACGCCTTGATGTAGAGCAGGAAATTGTCCGGCTGCGCGAGATAGACGCAAAGCAGGATCGTCAGGAACACGCCGAGCGCCACGAAGGCTCTCAGCGCCGATTTGCGGCCGGCAACGGGTCCGGCCTGCTTGTTTTCCGGCTTCACGCCTTCCATCCGCGCACCCGTTCGATCAGCCGCGTCACGTTATCCGGATCCGCTTCCGGCGTAATGCCATGACCGAGGTTGAAGATCAGCGGTCCTTGGCCCAACACCTGCAAGATCGCGTCTATCCCATCATCCAGCGCTTTGCCGCCAGCGACGACGCGCATCGGATCGAGATTACCCTGAACCGGCCCATCCTTCTGCAGTTCCTGCGCAAACGAAAGCGGCACGGACCAGTCGAGCCCGATCGCATCCGCGCCTGTTTTCTGGCGGTAGGTCTTCAGGTTCAGCCCCGCGCCCTTCGCAAAAGCGATGACCTTGGCGCCCGGCCGCGCCTGGCGCACGATCTCGATCATCCGCGCCACCGGCTTTGCGGCAAAAGCATCGAACTCCGTTTCACCCAGCACGCCGGCCCAGGAATCGAAGATCTGCACGGCATCGGCACCGGCATCGATCTGAGCAATCAGGTACTGCGCCGAAACTTCTGCCAGGAACGACAGGAGCTTTTCAAAAGCTTCCGGATGCCGATAGGCGAAAAGCCGCGCCGGCGCCTGGTCGCTCGTGCCGTGACCGGCGATCATATAGGTCGCAACCGTCCAGGGAGCGCCACAGAAGCCTAAGAGCGTCGTTTCCTGGGGCAGCGTCGCCCGAAGCCGCCGAACCGTCTCCAGCACCGGCTGCAGGTGCGGCAGCACGCCATCGGCCTTCAACGCCAGGATCTCGCTGACATCGATCGGATCCATCTGCGGACCCTCTCCCTGCACGAACCGGACATTACGCTTCAAGGCATCGGGAATGACGAGGATGTCGGAAAACAGGATGGCCGCATCAAAGCCATAACGCCGGATCGGCTGCAGCGTCACCTCGACGGCAAACTCGGGGGTGTAGCAGAGATCCAGGAAACCACCGGCCCTGGCACGCGTTTCCCGGTACTCGGGCAGATAACGTCCCGCCTGCCTCATGAGCCAGATCGGTGGTGGCGAGACTGTCTTGCCTTCAAGGACGCTCAGGATCCTCCGGGGGGTGCCGGTCAATGGGTTCTCCCTAAACAAAGAAATGATTTTAAAAGAGTTTCTATTTCTTAGAGTCGGTGGGTAGCAAGGATTAAAGTCAAATCACAGGCACGCACCGAAACCGCTCGATATCCGGCAGATGCGCAGATCCAAATGTCGCCCTTTGCCGCATCTGTGGATCATCCCGATTCTGCGAGCCAAATCAGCCACATCTTCCTCCTCAGGATCGGCATTCGTCTGTGGATATTGGGTGGACGGTGATTTTCTTGTAGTGGTTATCCCCAGAGCCCACAACACGCTTGGAATCCTGTCCGGCTGATCACCGAATGTGGAAAACCCGGCAGTTTTCCCGACCCCCTCCGGCCGCAGCACCCAGGTCGTCATTCTCTCCCCAGTTATCAACAAAGGACCAAAAACAGCGTGGAGAACAAAAGAAACTTCTTCCATCTGCACCTGATATCTGACTCAACGGGCGAGACTCTCATTTCCGCTGGCCGCGCCGCGGCCGTACAGTTCCAAGCCTCGCTGCCGGTCGAACACGTCTATCCCCTGATCCGAAATCGCAAGCAGTTGCTGGCTGTGCTGGAAGCCGTGGATCGGGAGCCCGGTATTGTGCTCTACACGATCGTAGACCAGGATCTCGCAAGCCTTATCGATGAACGTTGCCGCGAGATGGGGCTGCCGAGCGTCAATGTTCTTGAGCCGGTGCTGACAGTTTTCCAGACCTATCTTGGCGCCTTGTCGCGCCGCCGGGTCGGCGCCCAGCACGCGCTCAATGCCGAATACTTCAAACGCATCGAAGCCCTGAACTTCACCATGGATCATGATGACGGGCAGATGCCGGAAGATTATGATGACGCCGATGTCGTGCTGATCGGCATCAGCCGCACCTCGAAAACACCGACGAGCATCTACCTTGCCAACCGCGGCATCAAGACCGCTAATATCCCAATCGTGCCGGGCGTCGACCTGCCGGAAAGCCTCTACCGCGCCACCCATCCGCTCATCGTCGGTCTGGTGGCAACGACAGATCGCATCAGCCAGGTGCGCGAGCATCGCGAGCTTGGCGTGACACAAGGGTTTGACCGACGCCATTACACCGATCGTGCCACCATCCATGAAGAGCTTAAATACGCCCGCGCGCTCTGCGCCCGCCATAACTGGCCGATCATCGACGTTACACGTCGATCGATCGAGGAGACGGCGGCGGCGATCGTTGCACTGCGCCCGAAGCTGCGTTAAGCCGATTCACCTGCTTTGGAGCTTTTCCTCGTGTCCGTTTCTGCTGAACAAGTCCCCCTCGTTCTCGCGTCATCAAGTCCGTTTCGCCGCATGCTGATGCAGAATGCCGGACTGACGTTTGAGGCCCGGGCGGCAGACATCGACGAGCGCCGTATCGAGGCGGGGTTGGAAGGCGCAGCGCCCGATGAGGTGGCACTGACACTCGCTGCTGCAAAGGCGATGGAAGTCAGCAACCATTTTCCAGATGCGATCGTCATTGGCTCGGACCAGACCATGTCGCTTGGCAAGCGTGTCTATCACAAGCCGAAGAGCCGTCAGGAGGCGAAGGAAAACCTCCTTTCTCTCTCCGGTAAAACGCATCGGCTGAACAGCGCGATCGCGTTGGCGCGTGGTGGCGATGTCCTTTGGGAGCATGTGTCGCATGCCGATCTCACGGTGCGCGCCCTCAGCGAGGACTATGTAGATCATTATCTCGATCGCGTTGGTGAAGCGGTTTTCAGCAGCGTCGGCGCCTACCAATTGGAGGGCGAGGGCATCCAGCTCTTCTCCCGGATCGATGGCGACTATTTCACCATTCTTGGCCTGCCCATGCTGCCTCTGCTGGAAAAGCTTCGCCAGTTAGGAGCCATCCGTGGCTGATTCACGTGAAACATTTGTGGTTAATGCTTTCGTAACGGGCTGGCCCGTCAAGCACTCACGCTCGCCTTTGATCCACGGTCACTGGCTGAAACAGCTCGGCATTGCCGGCAGCTATAGGGCAGAACCGGTTGCCGAGGATGCATTCGCTGCCTTCATCCAGAGCCTGAAGGACGGCAGCTCCAGTTATCGCGGCGGCAATGTTACCATCCCGCATAAGGAACGCGCCTGCGCGCTGGCGGATCGCCCGGATGAGCTGGCCGAAGAGCTTGGTGCCGCCAATACACTCTGGATGGAGGAAGGTCGTCTCCATGCGACCAATACTGATGGACATGGTTTTACCGCCAACCTCGATCATCAACATGCCGGTTGGGACAAGGCCGATCGCGCTGTGGTCTTCGGGGCAGGCGGCGCCAGCCGAGCCGTTGTGCAGTCGTTGCGTGATCGCGGCTTGAGCGAAATCTATGTCGTCAACCGCACCGTCTCGCGGGCCCAGGAACTGGCAGATCGTTTTGGCGCAAAGGTGACGGCGCATCCGACGGAAGCACTTGCCGAAGTCATGACCGGCGCTGGCCTTTTCGTGAACACGACCTCGCTTGGGATGGACGGCAGCGAAGCACCACGGATCGATTTCACCCGCCTGGCCACTGGCGCGGTTGTCACCGACATTGTTTATGTCCCCCTGAAAACGCCGCTTCTCCTCCAGGCTGAACAGCAGGGTTTTGCGACTGTCGATGGCCTCGGCATGTTGCTGCATCAGGCAACGCCCGGTTTTGAAAAATGGTTTGGCCGCCGTCCGACCGTGGACGATGCGCTGCGCAACCTCGTCATCGCCGACATGGACAAGCACTGATGATCGTGATCGGCCTCACCGGCTCCATCGGCATGGGCAAGTCGACCACGGCCAAAATGTTCTCCGAGGAAGGCATACCGGTCAATGATGCCGATGCCGTAGTGCATGATCTTTATCGCACCGATGCGGTTGAGCCTGTAGCCAAGGCTTTCCCCGGCACTGTCCGAGATGGCGTCATTGACCGCGGGGAGCTGTCACGGCAACTCGCAGCCGCGCCTGAAAGGTTTCGCGAACTCGAGGCAATTGTTCATCCGCTGGTTCGAGAGCGCGAAAAGCAGTTTCTCGAGCATCATCGAAAGCAGGGCCATGACCTGGTGCTTCTCGATATCCCGCTGCTTTTCGAGGTGAAGGGCGAGGATCGCGTCGATGTGATCGTCGTCGTGACCTGTGATCCACAGATACAACGGGCGCGGGTGCTTGCACGGCCCGGCATGACGGGCGAGAAGTTGGACATGATTCTTTCCCGGCAGATCGCGGATGCGGAAAAGCGCCGGCGCGCCGACTTCATCATCGATACCGGCCTTGGACTTGAGGCAGCACGGGAAAGGGTACGGCAGGTCATTGCCGCAATCAGGTCCGGAACCATGGGCGACAATCATGCGTGAGATCATCTTCGATACGGAAACGACGGGTCTTGAAACCAAGCTCGACCGCATCATCGAGATCGGCGGCGTCGAGCTCATCAACAACTTCCCGACCGGCAGGACGCTGCATCTCTACATCAACCCGGGCGATCGCAAGGTTCACCCGGATGCGCTTGCCGTGCACGGCATTACCGATGAGTTCCTGAAGGACAAGCCGAGCTTCGCCGACGTCGTCCAGGAGATCATCGACTTCTTCGATGGCGCCAAGTGGATCGCTCACAACGCGACCTTCGACATGGGCTTCATCAACGCCGAGTTCGAACGCCTCGGGCTGCCGCCGGTGCAGTCGGACCGCGTCGTCGATACGCTCGCCATGGCGCGCCGCAAGCATCCGATGGGGCCGAACTCGCTCGATGCCTTGTGCCGTCGTTACGGCATCGACAATGCGCATCGCACCAAGCACGGCGCGCTCCTCGACTCCGAACTCCTTGCCGAAGTCTATATCGAGATGACGGGCGGTCGCCAGGCAGCCTTCGGCCTGACCGATAACGATCGTTCATCGACCGTCATTTCCGTTGAGGAAACGGTGGTGACGATCAGCGGTCGTCCGCGTCCTCTCGCCCCGCGCCTCACACAGGCTGAACTCGAAGCCCACGCCGCGATGGTGGCGACGATGAAGGGCAAATCCCTCTGGCTTCGTTATGACGAGGCACAACAAAAAAGCCCGGCATGACCGGGCTTTTTTGTTTCTGATCGGAAAGGTCAGAGTTAGCTGTTGAGAGCCTGGACCTTGGCGCGGGCCTGTTCTTCGGCCATGCGCTGGGTGAACATCTGCGCGAAATCGATCGGGTCGATCATCAGCGGCGGGAAGCCGCCGTTGCGCGTCACGTCAGCCACGATCTGGCGCGCGAACGGGAACAGCAGGCGCGGGCATTCGATGAACAGCACCGGCAGCATATGTTCCTGAGGGAAACCTGCAATCCGGAAGACGCCGCCGTAAACCAGCTCGGCCGCGAATACGATCTTCTCGCCTTCGGTCGCCTTGGCTTCGAGCGTCAGGACAACGTCGAAATCCGTATCCGAAAGCGGATTGGCGTTGACGTTCACGTTGATGTTGATCGAAGGCGCCTTGTCACGCGACTGAAGTGAGCGAGGCGCACCGGGGTTCTCGAAGGAGAGATCCTTGGTGTACTGCGCCAGGATATTGATCGACGGCGCTACCGCCTGTGTCTGTTCGTCTGCCATGAAGATTTCCTCGAACCTTGGAGTTGCTTGGCCTCTAACACTGACGAGCAGGAAGATTCAAGGCTTAATGGCTTTTCAGGATTTGTTGTTTCCGTTGGGGCCGATCCACGGCGAAGATGGATTGCCGCGATTGCCCGGCTCTTCCCGATGAAAATCCTCCTCGTCGAGATCGACGACGTGACCGCCCGGATTGCCCGGACGGACGGGGCCTCCCGGCTGTCTTGTGTGGCTTTCGTAACGATACGTCTGGCTACTGCCTGACCGCACCACCACGACGCGGCGGCCGACAAGCTTCCAGATCGCGCGTCGGATGGAGGGAATGAACAGCGCGATCCCGACGATGTCGGTCAGGAAGCCGGGAAGCAGCAGCAGGATGCCGGCCACTACAATCATTGCGCCATCGACAAGCGCCAGGCCCGGCACGCGTCCTTCGCGGCTTTCGGTCGAGATCTTCTGAAGGATATGCATGCCCTGGCTTCGCAGCAGGATCGTACCCAGCACCGCCGTGCCAATCACCAGCCCAAGCGTCCACCACAAGCCGAACGTGCGACCCACCAGAACAAATCCGGCAATCTCGGCAAGTGGCCAGAGCAGAAGAAGCGGAAGAAAGAAGAGGCGCATGATCTATTCCCTGCTTGATCGAGCCCGGCGACCGTTGCGCTGACGCCTTCGCTATTTGAATGATGAACGGATGCGGACTATATGAGAAGCTGCAACAAAAAATTAAACGGCAATTGCGGGTTAAGATGGGTTCCAACGACTTGATAACGCTTTTTTTCCTCGTCGCCGCAGTGCTGATCTTCCTGCAATTGCGCAGCGTGCTCGGACGGCGGACCGGTAACGAAAAGCCACCGTTTGATCCCTTCAGCCCGCGCGACGTCATGAAGAACCCTGCAGACGACGGCAAGGTGGTGACGCTTCCGCGCCGCGATGTGCAGGACGACGAGCAGCGTTATGCCGACATCGATGCGGTGGCCAAGCCTGATACGCAGCTCAACACAGCCCTTCGCGATCTCCTGAAGTCGGACCCGTCGTTCAGCCCCAAGGAATTCCTGAACGGCGCCAAGATGGCCTATGAGATGATCGTCATGGCTTTTGCCGATGGCGACCGTAAGACGCTGAAGGGCCTGCTTTCCAAGGAAGTCTTTGAAGGTTTCGATGCAGCGATCACCGAACGCGAAGCCCGCGGCGAAGTCGTAAAATCCACCTTCGTTGGCATCGACAAGGCAGATATCACCCATGCGCTGGTCAAGGGCTCGGAAGCCCAGGTAACGGTGCGCATCGTCAGCCAGTTGATCTCGGCCACCTTCGACAAGGCCGGCGCGATTATCGACGGTGACCAGGAAACGGTGGCCGAGGTTATCGATATCTGGACCTTTGCCCGTGATACGCGCTCGCGCGATCCGAACTGGAAGCTGATCGCCACCGAATCCGAGCAATGACCGAGGCGGCGCCGCAATACCGGCTTCAACGCAAGGAGTTTGCAGATCTTCCGGGCTGGCAGGATGATGATCCGTCAGCCCTTTTCCATGGCATGCGCGCCTGCCTTCGCCAGATCCGCGATGTGAAGCCGTACAAGACGGGCGCTCTCGGTCTGACGGCTGCCGAACTGGCCGACTTTATCGAGAAAGCCCCGGCAGGTGATCTTGACGCCGCCACGGCGCGCGAATTCTTCGAAGCCCACGCCACGCCTTTCCTTGTCGATCGCACCGATGGCAACCAAGGTTTTGTCACGGCCTTTTATGAGCCGGAGATCGAGGTCTCCCCCACGCGTGACGAAGTCTGGAAGTATCCGTTCTACCGCCGACCGCCGGACTTGGTGGACCTGGACGACCGGAACCGCCCGCCCGGCCTCGACCCCTCCTACATGTTCGGCAGGAAAACCGCCGACGGCATCACGACCTACGCGGATCGCCGCGAGATTGATGAAGGGTTCCTGGAGGGGCAGGGGCTCGAAATCGCCTATGCGCGCTCCAAGGTGGATGTGTTCTTCGTGCATGTGCAGGGCGCGGCCCGGCTGCGGTATCCCGATGGAGCTATCCGCCGCATCACCTACGCCGCCAAGGCGGGGCATCCCTTCTCGGCCATCGGCAAGCTGTTGATCGATCGTGGCGAGCTCGATCCCGCTACCGTTTCCATGCAAACCATCCGCGCATGGCTTGCTTCGAATCCGGCTAAGGTTGATGAAGTCCTCTGGCATAACCGCTCCTATATCTTCTTTCGCGATGCCGAGGTTACGGACCCCGCGCTCGGGCCAATCGCTGCCGCCAAGGTACCGCTGATCCCGGGACGGTCGCTTGCCGTTGACCGGCAGATCCACACCTTCGGGTTTCCCTTCTTCATCCATTCGGAAACATTGACGCATCTCGATAACGGCAAGCCCTTCGCGCGGCTGATGCTCGCGCTCGACACCGGTTCGGCGATTGTCGGGCCTGCGCGGGGCGACATCTTTACCGGGTCTGGTGACGCTGCCGGTGAACGTGCTGGAACAGTCCGCAACGCTGCCGACTTCTACATCCTGATCCCGAACACGGCAGCGGGCAGGTACGGCGCATGAAGGGTGGCCGAAAGTTAGATCCCGAAGAACGGATACTCTGGGGAAAGGTCGCAAAGTCGACCCGCGCCATCCCTGGGCGGATGAAGGAAATCCTGGAGTTCGAAAAACAGGAAGAAGAGCGGTTGGCGGCCGAAGAAGCGGCGCAGAAGGCAGCCAGGGAAGCCTTGAAGCAGAAGCCGCCACCGCGCCTGATCACGCAGGTCGTGGAGCCGCAGGCTCCGCCGCCAGCCTATCGCCCGCCTGTGCAACATCACCCCTTGGAAAAGCCGGTCAAGAAGAAGCTCGCCAAAGGCCGCCTGCCGATCGAGGCGCGGCTTGACCTGCACGGGCTTTACCAGGACGAGGCGCATGATCTGCTCCTGGATTTCCTGCTGCGTGCGCATGAGCGCGGTCTTCGCCATGTGCTGGTCATCACTGGCAAGGGCAGTTCGATGGGCAGCGAAGGCGCCTTGCGCCGCGCCGTGCCCCTGTGGTTTTCGAAGGCCGAGTTCCGTTTCCTCATTTCATCCTATGAATGGGCGGCGCGCCATCATGGCGGGGAGGGCGCGATGTATGTCCGCCTCGCTCGAAGCCGTATGGGCGGAGGTCTGGAATGACGCCCTTCGGCCACGCGCTTCGCGAGCTGCGCCGGCGCAAGGGGATCACCCAGCGGCAGCTGGCAGATGCAATCGGTGTCACACCGGCCTATCTCTCGGCGCTCGAGCACGGCAAGCGCGGCCGCCCGACGTTCGAACTGCTGCAGCGCATCGCCGGCTACTTCAACGTCATCTGGGATGATGCCGATGAGCTTTTCGAACTCGCCCATTCCTCTCATCCCAAGGTGGTGCTCGATACGTCCGGTCTTCCGCCCGCTTATACGGCCTTTGCCAACCGTCTTGGCAGGGTGATTCGCACTTTGCCACCGCATGTGATAGAAGAACTCGACACGCTTCTGGAGAAAGCCTCCACTCCGACCTGATTTGGGCTTGCATCCACCGCTTTTGCAGGGCTCAAGCTTTAGAATCGGCCTCGGTTTACCTATATATTCGAGGACGAATGGCTGGTGATTCGCTCAACCGGCTCTTGAACGAATTGGAAGATACTGATGACCGATACACCCGTCAGCGAGAATGGCGCGAGTGCCGAATATGGTGCAGACTCGATCAAGGTTCTGAAGGGTCTGGACGCCGTCCGCAAACGCCCCGGCATGTATATCGGCGACACTGACGATGGCTCCGGCCTTCATCACATGGTCTACGAAGTCGTCGACAACGCGATCGATGAAGCGCTGGCTGGCCATGCTGACTTGGTGACGGTTACCCTCAACGCGGACGGCTCGGTTAGTGTTACCGACAACGGTCGCGGCATTCCGACCGATATCCATACCGGCGAGGGCGTATCGGCCGCCGAAGTCATCATGACCCAGCTGCATGCCGGCGGTAAGTTCGATCAGAACTCTTACAAGGTCTCCGGTGGTCTGCATGGCGTCGGCGTCTCGGTTGTCAACGCGCTCTCCGTCTGGCTGAAGCTGCGCATCCGCCGCAATGGCAAGGTTCACCAGATCTCGTTCACCCACGGCGTGGCCGATGCCCCGCTGGAAGTGGTCGGCGAATATGAAGGCCGCTCTGGTACGGAAGTCACCTTCCTCGCCAGCCCCGAAACCTTCACGATGACCGAGTATGACTACAACACGCTCGAGCATCGCCTGCGCGAACTGGCGTTCCTCAATTCCGGCGTTCGAATCCGGCTAACGGACAAGCGCAAGCCCGACATACGCGAAGAAGAAATGCTCTACGACGGCGGTCTGGAAGCCTTTGTGCGTTATCTCGATCGCTCCAAGAAGCCGCTCGTTGACAAGCCCGTCGCGATCCGTGGCGAAAAGGACGGGATCACCGTCGAAGTCGCGATGTGGTGGAACGACAGCTACCACGAGAACGTGCTCTGCTTCACCAACAACATCCCGCAGCGCGACGGCGGCACGCATATGGCCGGCTTCCGTGGCGCTCTGACGCGCCAGGTCACCTCCTATGCCGACACCTCCGGCATCACCAAGAAGGAAAAGGTGACGCTGCAGGGCGAAGACTGCCGCGAAGGCCTCACCGCCGTTCTCTCCGTCAAGGTTCCAGATCCGAAGTTCTCGTCGCAGACCAAGGACAAGCTCGTGTCCTCTGAAGTGCGTCCGGTCGTGGAAAGCCTCGTCAACGAAGCGCTGAGCACCTGGTTCGAGGAACACCCGACGGAAGCCAAGATCCTCGTCGGCAAGGTTGTAGAAGCCGCCGTAGCCCGCGAAGCGGCCCGCAAGGCGCGTGAACTGACCCGCCGCAAGGGTGTGCTCGACATCGCCTCGCTCCCGGGCAAGTTGGCCGACTGCTCCGAACGTGACCCGGCCAAGTCTGAACTCTTCCTTGTGGAGGGTGACTCGGCTGGCGGATCGGCCAAGCAGGGCCGTTCGCGTGAAAATCAGGCCATTCTTCCGCTGCGCGGCAAGATCCTCAACGTGGAGCGCGCCCGCTTCGACAAGATGCTGTCCAGCCAGGAAATCGGCACGCTGATCACCGCGCTCGGCACCTCGATCGGCAAGGACGAGTTCAACGCAGACAAGCTGCGCTATCACAAGATCATCATCATGACGGATGCTGACGTCGACGGCGCCCACATCCGCACCCTGCTGCTCACCTTCTTCTTCCGCCAGATGCCGGAACTGATCGAGCGCGGCCATATCTATATCGCCCAGCCGCCGCTTTATAAGGTCAGCCGCGGCAAGTCGGTGCAGTACCTCAAGAACGAGGCGGCGCTGGAAGAATACCTGATCAGCATGGGTCTTGAGGAAGCGACGCTAACCGTCGGTTCCGGCGAAACCCGCGCCGGTCAGGACATGCGCGAAGTCATCCATGACGCGCTGCGCCTGCGCTCGCTGCTCGATGGCCTGCATTCGCGCTACAATCGCTCGATCATCGAACAGGCGGCGATCGCTGGCGCGCTCAACCCGGAACTCACCGACAATCCCGAGCGCGCCCAGCAGACGGCAGACGAAGTCGCTCGTCGCCTGGATATGATCGCCGAAGAGACCGAACGCGGCTGGACCGGCCATGTCACCGGCGAAGGTGGCCTCCGTTTTGAGCGCATGGTTCGCGGCGTCAAGGAAGTCGCATTTATCGACGTCGCGCTGATAGGTTCTGCTGATGCCCGCTACATCGACCAGATGGCAGGCCGGCTGCAGGAAATCTACCGCACGCCGCCAGTCCTCAGCCGCAAGGAAGGCGACATCGAAGTCTCGGGTCCGCGCGCACTGCTTGACGCGATCTTTGCCTCCGGCCGCAAGGGTCTCTCCATGCAGCGTTATAAGGGCCTTGGCGAAATGAACGCCGAGCAGCTCTGGGAAACGACGCTTGATCCGAATGTTCGTTCGCTGCTGCAGGTGAAGGTCAATGATGCAACCGATGCCGATGGTCTCTTCTCGCGCCTCATGGGCGATGAAGTTGAGCCGCGTCGCGAGTTCATTCAGGACAACGCGCTGAGCGTCGCCAACCTCGACATTTAATTCGTAAGGGCGGCCGCAGTGCCGCCCTTTCCGTTTCACGTGAATCTCCTGTGGACAGGATTCACGTGAAACACTTTGGTAAGACGTTCGTCAGGCCTCGCTGGTGAAACGGCCTTCGAAAGCGATCTCCGCCACCGGCTTTCGGCCGTTCGGCCTCTCCCGCTCCGCCAGGTCCTCCGGCAACAGGCTTCGGTCACCGATCTTGCCGATCGCCGCTGCCGCTTCTACCCGGTAGCCGTCCGGGATCCCGAGCAGTTCGACCGCCTTCTCCTTGTCGAAGCCTTCCATTCCATGCGCATGGTAGCCGAGCTTCATCGCCTGGCAGATGACGGAGAACCACGCAGCACCCGTGTCGTAGGAATGAGTATAGGCGGTGCGGCGCTCGCCCGTACTCGTCAGCCGGTAAGTCTTGGAGATGACGAAGAGCAGCGCGCCCGCATTCTTAGCCCAGCGCTGGTTACCCTCAGTCAGGATCCCAAGCAGCACATCGAAAGCCGGTGTGCCCCGCAAACCGTAGACAAAGCGCCAGGGCTGGTTGTTGCCGGAGGAGGGCGCCCAATGCGCCGCATCCAGGATCGTCAGCATCGTTTCGCGACTGACCGGCTCCCCGGTGAAAGCGCGCGGCGACCAGCGGTCGAGAAAGAAGGCATCGATCGGAAATTCTGAAACGCGCGTGTTGCTGCTGGTCATGCCGGTCCTCGCTCACTAGTGCTGCAAGGAAAAGGATAAGCCCGGCGTACCGCTTGGCAAGAGATGCGGGTTGCGCGACAGGCTTTGACGCGCGACAAGGGGGGGAGCATGTCCCATTCGATTTTTCGACGCAAGTGGAGGAACATCCTGTGAAATTGATGCGTGTAGGTCCAGCTGGACAGGAAAAGCCGGCAGCACTCGATAGTGACGGCAAGGTGCGCGACCTGTCGGGCCATGTGCCCGATATCGCCGGTGCGGCGATTTCGCCCGAAAACCTTGCCAAGCTGGCGGCATTGGATCTGAAGAGCCTGCCGGAACTGCAGGTTGACCGCATCGGCCCCTGCGTTGCCGGCACCGGCAAGTTCATCTGCATCGGCCTCAACTATTCTGATCACGCTGCCGAAACCGGCGCGACCGTTCCGCCGGAGCCGATCATCTTCATGAAGGCCACCTCGGCCATCGTCGGCCCCAATGATAATGTCGTCATTCCGCGCGACTCCGAAAAGACCGATTGGGAAGTCGAACTCGGCGTCGTCATCGGCAAGACTGCAAAATATGTCTCGGAAGACGAAGCGATGGATTACGTCGCCGGTTATTGCCTCACCAATGATGTGTCCGAGCGCGCCTATCAGTCAGAACGCGCCGGGCAGTGGACCAAGGGCAAGTCCTGCGACACTTTTGGCCCGATCGGCCCCTGGCTCGTCACCAAGGATGAAGTCGCCGATCCGCAAAACCTTGCCATGTGGCTCACCGTCAATGGCGAGAAGATGCAGAACGGCTCGACCAAGACCATGGTCTACGGCGTCCGTCACCTCGTTTCCTACCTCAGCCAGTTCATGTCGCTGCATCCGGGCGACATCATTTCCACCGGAACGCCCCCCGGGGTCGGCCTTGGCATGAAGCCGCAGCGCTTCCTCAAGCCCGGCGATGTCGTCGAACTTGGTATCGAAGGCCTCGGCACACAGAAGCAGACTTTCGTCGCCGATCGATAAGATGAACACTCACCTGCCGGTAGCGGACGCCATCGGCAGGTCCTGCATCTCATCTTGCCCGGATGCGTGATGCGGAACCTTAAGCTCTGCATGCGATTGTAGAACTGACCGGTAGCTCTGGTTCAGTCCCGGAGGCAATGCCGCCTCTGCTTCAATTTGCACTGCACAATAAAATGATGTTAGCCTCACCGTCGCCCGCTGCTGAACCGGTAGGTACGACCTCACCGTTCAATCCATTCCAAGAACTGGCAAAGGGTGGCACATCCATGTTCTACCAGCTTTACGAGATGAACCATGCAGCCGTCGCGCCTTTTCGGGCAGCGGCAGATGCCATGAAGTTCTTCTACAAGAACCCCCTCAATCCGCTGTCGCAGACCGAGTTCGGCCGCAGCATCTCCGCGTCGCTGGAGCTTTTCGAACGCGTCACCCGGCGTTACGGCAAGCCCGAATTCGGTCTCCCGCAAACCGTTGTTGATGGCCAGCCCGTTGCCGTTACGGAAGAAATCATCTGGGCAAAACCCTTCTGCAATCTCCTGCACTTCCGCCGCGACCTGCCGGCCTCGCGCCCGGCGGACGAAAGGATCCTCATCGTCGCGCCGATGTCCGGCCACTACGCGACGCTCCTGCGCGGCACGGTGGAAGCGCTTCTTCCACATGCCGATGTCTACATCACCGACTGGATCGACGCCCGCATGGTGCCGGTGGGGGAGGGCAGCTTCGACCTCGATGACTATATCGACTACCTCATCGAGATGTTGGCTGTGCTCGGCCCCGGCGCGCATGTGGTGGGCGTCTGCCAGCCTTCGGTTCCGGTCCTCGCGGCCGTTGCCGTCATGGAAAACACCAAGGATCCAGCACTTCCCGCGACCATGACGCTCATGGGCGGGCCGATTGATACCCGCATCAATCCGACCGCCGTCAACCAGCTGGCACAGGAACACCCGCTGGAATGGTTCCGCGACAACGTCATCATGACAGTGCCGTGGCCGCAGCCGGGCGTCATGCGCCGTGTCTACCCTGGCTTCCTGCAGCTTTCTGGTTTCATGTCGATGAACCTTGACCGCCACCTCACGGCGCACCAGGAATTCTTCCAACACCTCGTCAAGAACGACGGCGAGTCGGCAGAAAGGCACCGCGACTTCTATGACGAATATCTCGCCGTCATGGATCTCACGGAAGAGTTCTACCTCCAGACCGTGGACACCGTCTTCATCAAGCACGCGCTGCCGAAGGGCGAGATGATGCACCGTGAGACACGGGTCGACACAACCGCGATCCGCAACGTCGCACTGCTCACCATCGAAGGCGAAAACGACGACATCTCCGGCCTCGGCCAGACCAAGGCAGCGCACACCATCTGCACCAACATCCCGGATGAAAAGCGCATGCACTACATGCAACCGGATGTCGGGCATTATGGCGTGTTCAACGGTTCGCGCTTCCGCCGCGAAATCGCGCCGCGCATCATCGAGTTCACCCGCCGGCATGGCGTGAGCAGGACGTAAGCCGGCGCGTACCATCCAAGGCCTGAAACCCTCTCCTATTTCAGCATCTTCTTGAATTTAATGTTCCGCCGTCTTGAACGCAGATCGTCGGCTCACCAAATCGAAAATAGTCGGGCTGGCATGAGGCCTTCCCGCTCTAGAACGAGGGTGACCTATGAATCAGTCTGCATTGATCCGTCCGGAATGGACGCCGGCCACCATTGCGCTCATGGTGCTTGGTTTCGTGGTATTCTGGCCTCTGGGCCTCGCCATGCTCGCCTACATCATGTTCGGCGACAGGCTCAACGGCTTCAAGCGCGATGCCAACAACAAGGCCGACCGCTGGTTTGCCGGCTGCCGCCGCGCAACCTCCCGCTACAACACGCATTTTGCCACCGGCAACGTGGCTTTCGATGACTGGCGCAAGGCCGAGCTCGATCGCCTCGAAGAAGAGCGCCGCAAGCTGGACGAAATGCGCGAGGAATTCGACAACTACGTGCGCGAGCTTCGCCGCGCCAAGGACCAGGACGAGTTCGACCGCTTCATGCGTGATCGCAAGAGCCGTCCCAGCGGCCAGAACCCGGTCGTTGACGTCTGACGGAAGTCGGATTCACGTGAAACAGGCGGAGTTTCTTCGCCAAGCCATCCCCGCCGGCGTTCTCGAACGCCGGCTTTTTTCTGCCCGTGAATCAGCTAAAACACATCCATGTTCGCGCTTCTCAAAAAACCGGTCCGTGCCAAGTCGAAACCGCCTGAAACGGTAAAGCGCACCCTGGACATCGGCAGCCGCACGATGCCGCTGACGATCCGTGAAAACCGCCGCGCCATGCGCATCACGCTGCGTATCGAACCCGGCGGACGGGCACTTGCCCTGACCGTGCCGGCTGGTCTGCGCAAGCGCGAGATCGATGACTTCCTTGACCGACACCAGGGTTGGCTGCTCACCAAGCTCGCCAAATTCTCCAGCGACAATACCTTGAGCGATGGTGGCTTCATACCGCTGCGCGGCGTCGCGCACCGGATCGAGCACACCGGAAACCTGCGCGGCCTGACTGAAGCGGTCTTGGTCGATGGCCAGCCGGTGCTGAAGGTCAGCGGCATGACGGACCACATGGGCCGGCGCCTCTCGGCCTTCCTGAAGAAGGAGGCCCGCCAGGATCTCGAGGCACTGGTGGCACGACATGCCGCTTCGATCCGCAAGCCGGTGAAGTCGCTCAGCATGAAGGATACCCGCAGCCGTTGGGGCTCCTGCTCCTGGGATGGCAATCTCAGCTTTTCCTGGCGCATCGTCATGGCGCCACCGCTGGTTATTGACTATCTCGCGGCTCATGAAGTGGCGCATCTCAAGGAAATGAACCACGGCCCGCAGTTCTGGGCACTCTGCGGTGAGCTCTGCCCACGCATGGACGAGGCCCGCAAGTGGCTGAAGCAGAACGGCTCGCAGTTGCACGCGATCGACTTCGGGTAGCGAGACTTTTGGACGGCTCGCCGGCAGAAAGAGGGGCATCTGCCCAGCAAACATGACTATCCGACCCGTGGAAAATTTCGCATCCTGCCTCCAGCAACCTCAACCACTTAACGGAAAAACACCCCCCGTTTATCCACGCTCTTCCGCCTGCCT